>JAVCCK010000034.1 GCA_030765525.1 Candidatus Lernaella stagnicola | reverse complement strand
GTCATCGTCATTGTCGTCACCGGCGCAGGAGACGAGGAGAAAAGAGAAAAGAATCAACACAATTATTTGCGCAATTAGTATTCTTGCTTTCATAAGTCCCCGCCTATCCTCAATCCGGTTGACACAATATAAGGAAGGATATTCTTTTAACTATTTTATATCACAATATAATCTGATTTGCCAAAGGGCTATTCGACGGCGGATGATTCGGATGGCCTTTTCGTCGAAAACGCTGTCCGCACTCCGGCCTACGGCCGCCCCGCTCCCATGGAAAGAGGGAAATATTCTTCGCTGCGCTCGAGGATGACAAAGGGCGCGACGAATCGATTTCAATCATACAGAAGAACGGGACTTCTTTTGGTCTATTCGTTCTTCCCGTCGGCACGCGTGGGCCTGAGTGACGCTCGGTAAGCGACGCGAGGGCTTGTAAGGCCCCGGGGGCGGCAGTAGTATCCCCCGGCGTCCGGCCAGCAGGCAAGGAGCGTCCGATGGCGAAACGAATGATTACGTGCGCGCTGACCGGCGCGGAAACCACCCGTGAAAAGTGCCCCGGCCTACCCCACACGGCCGAAGAACTCGCCGCTGAAGCCAAGCGCGTGTACGAGGCGGGAGCCGCGATCCTGCATCTGCACGTGCGACATCCCGACGGCACACCCACCAACGACGAAACCGTCTTCGCCGAGGCCATCGCCGCGATCGAAGCCGCGTGCCCGATCCTCATTGAAACGACGACCGGCGGCGCAGTGGGCATGAGCGACGAGGAACGCCTGCAACCGATCGAACTGAAACCGACGCTGGCGAGCCTGGATTGCGGCTCGGTCAATTTCAGCGACGAAATACTGCCCAACAGCCTGCCGCAGATGCGCATGTACGCCGAGCGCATGCGGGCCGCGGGCACCAAGCCGACGCTGGAATGTTTCGACCTGGGCCACGTGCACAACGCGCGGCAACTCATTGCCGAGGGCCTACTCACCCCGCCCTACAACTTCAGCTTCGTGATGGGCGTGCCCGGCGGGTTGCCGGCGGACATCAAGTCGTTGATGGCAATGATCGACGCCCTGCCGCCGGATTCGCTGTGGACAGGTATCGGCGTGGGCGGGCGCGGCTTCGCCTTCATGACGCCGGGGAGCATCCTGCTTGGCGGTCACGTGCGAGTGGGCTTCGAGGACAACATCTACGTGCGCAAAGGCGTCGTCGCCGACAGCAACGCTGAGTTGGTGGAGCGGGCGGCGCTATTCATCAAGGAAATGGGCCACGAGATGGCGACGGTCGACGACGCGGCCGCCCTGCTGGGAGTGGCCCGCATAAGGAGTTCGTAATGCAGAAACACGGCAATCGTTACGGAATCCACCGCGTGATCGAACCCCAGGGCGTGGTGCCTCAACCCGCCGAGCGCCTCGATAACGACATGTCGGAGATCTACGACAACGAGATTCTCTGCGACGTCATCACGCTTAACATCGACTCCGCGAGTTTCAAAGTCATCCTCGACAAAGCCGGCGACGACGACGAGGAAATCAAGCGGATCATGACCCAGATCGTCGCCAAGCAAGGCAAGCATCGCAATCCGTGGACGGGCTCGGGCGGCATGTTCATCGGCCGTGTCGCGCGGATCGGGAAGGCGTTGGAGGATAAAATCGATTTGCAGGTCGGCGACAAGATCGCCAGCCTCGTGAGCCTCAGCCTGACGCCGCTGCGCATCGACGAGTTCGTCGCCATCCGTCGTGAGAACGACCAGGTCGATATTGTCGGCCAGGCCATCCTGTTTGAAAGCGCCGTGTGGGCCAAGTTGCCGGCGGATATCGACGAGAAGCTCGCGCTGGCCGTGCTGGACGTCGCGGGGGCCCCGGCGCAAACGGCGAAGCTGGTCAAGCCGGGCGATACGGTTTTGGTGATCGGCGCGAACGGGAAGAGCGGTCTGCTTTGCTGTTACGAAGCCCGCAAGCGCGCGGGCGTCACCGGGCGGGTGATCGGCAGTGTGCGGCGCGAGGAAGCCGTGGCCGTAGTGCGCGACTCGGGATTCGTGGATGAAGTCATCATGGCGAACGCCGACGACGCGCTGGGCATGTTGGCCGCCGTGGAGCAGGTTACCGACGGTGAGTTGGCCGACGTGGTCATCAATTGTGTCAGCCGCGAAAATTGCGAGATGGGCTCGATTTTGCCCTGCAAGGATGGTGGTCTGGTATACTTTTTCTCGATGGCGACGAGTTTCACTAAAGCGGCTCTTGGCGCCGAGGGCATCGGCAAAGATGTGACGATGATCATCGGCAACGGCTACACGCGCGGTCATGCGGCGATCACGCTTAGCCTTTTACGCGAATCTGATTACATCCGCCGCGTTTATACCGAGCGGTATGCGAAATGAGAGTGGACTGATGAATATTGTGACGCGCGGCACCTTCTGGCACGACGTAGCGGATAAAGACTGGACAGATTGGAAGTGGCAGATGCGCCACCGCATCACCACTGTCGACCAGTTGCGGAAAGTGTTTCCGGAAATTCCCACCGTGGAAACCGAACAAATCGATCGTGTGTTAACCCATTTTCGAATGGCTATCACGCCCTACTACGCCAGCTTGATCGACATCACGAATCCGCATTGTCCGGTGCGCTTGCAGGCCGTTCCGTCGGCCTACGAACTCATGAAGGCGCCGGAAGATCTCACCGATCCGCTCGACGAGGATCGCGACACCATCGCACCGCATCTGACTTATCGGTACCCCGATCGCGTGCTGATGCTGCTGACCGAAGTCTGCAACATGTACTGCCGTCACTGCACGCGGCGCCGCAAAGTGGGAGAAGTCGACGCGGCCTTCGACGATGAGATTATCGATCAACAGGTGGCGGCCATCGCGGCTCGTCCTCAGGTACGCGACATCGTGTTGTCCGGCGGCGATCCGCTGACGCTCAACGAAGCGAAATTGGAAAAAATCCTTCGCCGCCTACGCGACATTCCCCACGTCGAAATTTTGCGCCTGGGAACGCGCGCGCCGGTCGTCAATCCGTTTCGCATCACACCCAGTTTGCTGAAGATGATGCGCAAGTACCAGCCGATCTATATAAATACGCACTTCAACCATTACAAAGAGCTGACACCCGAGGCGGTGGCGGCTTGCGAAGGCCTAGCCGATGCCGGCTTCCCGCTGGGCAATCAATCGGTACTGTTGGCGGGCGTGAACGACTCGCCCGGTGTGATGAAAAAGCTCGTACACGAATTGCTCAAAGCGCGCGTGCGGCCTTATTACCTCTACCAGTGCGACCTATCGGTGGGCATCAGCCACTTTCGAACGAGCATCGGCAAAGGGATCGAGATCATCGAGGCGCTGCGCGGCCACACCTCCGGGTTGGGCGTGCCGACCTACGTCGTGGATTGTCCCGCCGGTGGCGGCAAAGTGCCGGTCGGGCCGCAGTATGTGCTCTCCCGCAGCGACAACAAGGTCATTTTCCGCAACTACGAAGGTCAAATCACGGTCTACCCCGAGCCGGTCGACCATCCGCCGACGATGGAACACGACCCGGCCACGAATGATCCGAAATACCAGAACAATCTGGGTCCTTCGCGCTTGCTGCGTGATTCGCATTTCGCGATCGAACCGAGTTATCGGGATTTGGACGACGATTGAGACTTTGGGACGCCCTCACCGGCGAAGCCGGACCGCTGTTTTTGGTCGGCTCATGCAAAAACGCCGGCAAAACGACGGTACTCAATTTCCTCAACGGTGAGTTCTTCGGACGCCTGCCGAACAAGCGAACTTCTCTCCTGACGATCGGCCGCGACGGCGAGCCCGAAGACGTCGTGTACCGCCATCCGAAACCACCGGTCCGATTGCTGCCGGGTAACCTTTTCGTCACCACGAAACCGCTATTCGACAAACTGAAATCAGCGGTCTCCTTCGTCCAGGAATTGGGACTTCCCACGGCGCTGGGTGATTTGGTGATCGGCGCGGCCGTCCGGGAGGCCAACGTGGAACTCATCGGCCCCGGCAACAACGCGCAGTTGGAAACCGCTCTCCGGCAACTGAAAGAGCGCCACGGCTCGCACCTGGAGATTGTCGACGGCTCGTTCGATCGCCGTACGCAAATCGCCGTCGCACCCGATGGTCGTTTCATCCTGGTTGTCAGCGCCGATCTGGCGACGACTCCGGAACGCGCCGCGTCCTGGCTCGCCTATCAGATCGAATTGTTCGACCTGCCGAGTCTTTCGCCGGACGATCATGTCCCCGGCACAAAATACGGCTGGAGCGCGCGGCCCGCGGCGGACTTGGGTTGGTGGTGGCGCCACGGCACGACGTGGGATCGAAATCCTACCGACGCCGAAGCGGCCTTCTGCCGCGGTCCGTTGACCGCCACCATGGTCGACAACGCCCTGGACGATCTCGATGGAAAATCCCTCATCCTTGAGGACGCCACGAAGGTTTTCTTTGAAGAGAAACACTGGCGGCGGCTCAAGCGTCGTTGCCCGAGCGTTCACGTGGAATGGCCGCTGCGACTAGTCGCGGTGGCGTCGAATCCGCAGGGGATTTTCCGGCAATTCGAGGCGCGCGAGTTTTTCGAGACGTTGGCCGAGGTTTGCGGTAACCGAGCACTCTTCGATGCGGTTTCGGGATTGCGGCGGGAGCCCTAGCGCCACGTAGCCTGGAAGCAGCGAAAACCAAGCACCGTCGTAAAGCGCACCGGACGACTTTTCGGGCTGCCGACCATCCGCAGCAACGCCGGGCGCTCCACCATGAACGAGCCGCCTTTAAGCACCACGCTAATCCCCTTGTATTGCGGCCCGGTGACGGCCGGGCGCGCCGGATCGTAGTAGGTCGTACGCCGCGTCGTCGTCCACTCCGCCACGTTGCCGGCTAAGTCTAAGTTGCCGTAGGAGCCGCGTCCTTCGGGAAAGGAACCGACCGGCGCGGTATGTGTAAAACCGTCGGCCCGCCCCTCGTCGCCGAAATTTCCGAAACGCGGGTTGAATTCGTTGCCCCAGGGATAAATGCGGCCGTCGACACCACGGGCGGCTTTTTCCCAAAGAGTCGCCGTGGGCAAGCGCTTGCCGACAAAGGCGCAGTATTCGCGGCCCTGTAACTGGTTGACACAATTGACCGGGTGATTCTCGCGACCGGATATTCCGTAGTTACATCCCTGACCATCCGGCGGCGGCTCGCATTCACCGGCGGCGACACATCGCGCGAAATCGGCCACGGTGACCTCAACCCGATCGAGGAAAAACGCGGGCAAATATCCCGTCGTCAAGGGCGGGTCATCGGCCGTGCATTGTGGATCCTTCTCATGGTCGCAGCCCGAGATGAACATGCCGGCCGGAATCAGCGTCATGGTCGGCGGCACGGGCGCGCCCCGCTCGGGCCACCCCCACGCGAAGAAGACCCCGGCGCCCATTGCGCCTAGGGTCAGAGTGATGACAAAAAAGAGTATGACGGCTCGGATTGCGGTGCGGGTCATATGCTTCTCTTCGGATTCAGTTTCGCGTGACAAGCTAAGCCATTTTGGCAGAAAAATCGGCGCATTGACAACAAAATCGCAACGCCTAGCATGGCATCGGGTACCCGCGTTATTTCCATGAGGTTTGCGATGCGTCTTGCCCTCGATCCGTCGAAGATTCGCCACGCACGGGAGTTGGCGGCGATGATCGCCGAACCTGTCCTGAAGCAGAGCATCTCCCACACGACCGATAGCGTCGAACGCACCACGCTGCGCCTGATGGGCTTGGAAGGTGCCGACGCCGACGGTGTGCCGCTCGTCAACGTGCTGGTCAGGCATTTGCGGTCGCGTTTGCCCGAGGGAATCAGCCCGCTCGTGCTCGCCGCCGCTACGGAGCGCGACCTCAGCCTGGCCGAACTGGCGCAAGGCGTTTCGGAGAAGAAGCTCGACTTGTCGGACTTCCAAATGGCGGACCGCCGCGCGTCGATCGATGCCGCCCGCGACCGTCTGAGCGACGGCTTGAAGCGTATTACACGTCAGCGAAAGCTGCGCCGCGACATGATTGCCGAACTGGGCGAAGGCCCCCAGCCGTGGCTGTACGTCATCGTCGCCACGGGCAATATCCACGAGGACATCGCCCAAGCGCAGATGGCGGCCCGGCAGGGGGCGGATATCGTAGCGGTGATCCGCAGCACGGCGCAAAGCCTGTTGGATTATGTGCCCGAAGGCGTGACGACCGAAGGTTTCGGCGGCACGTACGCAACGCAGGCTAACTTTGCGCTGATGCGCGAGGCGCTCGACGACGTATCGCGGGAGGTGGGGCGCTATATTCGCCTGGTGAATTACGCGTCGGGTTTGTGCATGCCGGAAATCGCGGCGATGGGCGGCCTCGAACGTCTGGACATGATGCTCAACGATTCCATGTACGGCATCCTGTTCCGCGACATCAATCCGCTGCGCACTTTCGTCGACCAGCACCTCTCGCGGATGATCAGCGCCCATTCCGAAATTGTCATCAACACGGGCGAAGACAACTACCTGACAACGACCGACGCCGTCGAAGCCGCCCACACCGTGCTGGCCAGCGATTTGATCAACGAGTGCTTCGCGGTTTTCGCCGGCCTGACCCCAACGTTGATCGGCCTGGGTCACGCTTTCGAAATCAAGCCCGAACTGCCCAACAGTTTCGTGCTGGAACTGGCGCAAGCGCTGCTTGTGCGCGAAGTTTTTCCGCACCACCCCATCAAATATATGCCGCCGACCAAGCACATGACCGGCGACATTTTCCGTGGCTACGCAATGAACACGATGTTCAATTTGGCCGGCGTCGTCACGGGACAGGGCATCCAGCTTCTCGGTATGCTCACCGAAGCGATGCACACGCCCTTCTTGATGGACCGCGCGCTGGCCATCAAGAACGCCAGCATGGTCTTCAACGCCGCCCGCGAACTCGGTGACAGTTTGGAAGTGAAAAGCGATTCGCCGCTGGCCCGACGCGCCGACGAGACGCTCGGCAACGCCATTAAATTTCTGGAGCGGGTCCGCGACGAAGGTCTTTTCTCGGCCATTGCGGCTGGACGCTTCGCGGATATCCAGCGGCCACCGGAGGGCGGCAAAGGCGCGGACGGTGTCGTGAAAAAAGCGCGTGACTACGCTAATCCTTTGTTCTCTTTGCTCAGGAAGAACCATGCCCGAATCTAAGGTTCGCCAGGTGAATTTGGCCGACGTGCGGCCCTATGGCGACGCGATGAACGACGGCGCCGTCCAAATGAGTTTCACGCTGCCGGTGCCGCTCACCCCCGAGGCGATCGAAGCGGCGCGGTTGTTGGCGCGCGAACTCGGCCTGCGCGACGCCGCCGTGCAACACAGCGAAGACCTCGGCGGCTATTCGTTTTTCGTGGTGTACGGTCACACTCAACACGGCGTCGACATGACGCAGATCCACGTTGAGAAGGTCGCGACGAAAGCCCGCAGCCGGCAGGAATGCAACGAGGCCATCGAAAAGCACTTCGGCCGCAAGCTGGTGATCATCGGCGCATGTATCGGCACCGACGCCCACACGGTCGGCATCGACGCGATCATGAACATGAAAGGATACGACGGCCATTACGGGCTGGAACGCTTCGTGATGGTCGAAGCGAAAAACCTCGGTGCGCAGGTGCCGTCCGAAACGCTGCTGCGCGAAGCGATGGAACGAAACGCCGACGCCGTGCTGGTGAGCCAGGTCGTCACGGAAAAAGGTTTTCATAAAAACAACCTGACGCGCTTTGTCGAGATGGCCGAAGCCGCCGGATGCCGCGAACAATGGGTGCTGGTGTGCGGCGGACCGCGGGTCGATCACAAACTGGCGCTGGAACTGGGCTACGACGCCGGTTTCGGCCGCGGCACCCACGCCGAACACGTGTGCAGCTTCGTCATCGATCGCCTTCTGCAACGGAAAGAAACGTGAGCGGCAAGGTTCACAATCCGCCGTCGATCCCTAAACCCAGCGGCTACAACCACGGTTTCGAAATGCCGGGCTCGCGAATCCTTTTCGTCGCGGGCCAAAGCGGCGAGACGACTACGGGAACGGTGCCTGAAGCGTTCGTCGAACAATTTGACGTTGCGCTCGGCCGCGTGATGGCCGTCGTCAAAGCCGCCGGGGGCCGCGCGGATAACATCGGGCGGTTGACGATCTACGTCACCGATATGGACGAATACCTTGCCACCCGGCCGGCCCTGAACGCGGTTTACCGCAAGCACCTAGGCCGTCACTACCCGGCGATGAGCGCCCTGGGCGTCGCCTCATTTATCCAACCGGAAATGAAAGTCGAACTCGAAGCAACGGCCGTACTCGAGTAGTTGAACCGCCGCTTTGGTTCGAACCCGTTTTCTCGAATCGCGTTTTCGCTACGGTATTTCCCGCCGAACCACAGCCAGGGATTCCTCGATGGCGTCGATGGCCTTGACGACATCGGCTTCCGTGTGGCGGCACATCAAGTAGCCGTGGTGATAGGGCTGTAGGAACACGCCGCGGCGAATCAGTTCGGTGTAGAACAGGGTCCGTCGCGCCTTGTATTTCTTGTCGGGATCTGACGGGAAGGTAATGAAGGGCATCGGCGGAATGCCGGAAAGCTCAGCCGGCACGCCGGAGGCCTCAACCACTTCGCCGACCCGCCGGAGAAATGCTTCGCCCCGTTCCCATAGGGTGTCGAGCGCTTTTTCGCGTTCGAGTATCTCGATGGTCTTGAGCGCCGCGGCCATCTCCAACGAGTTGGGGAAAAACGTGCTGGAGACGAATACCCCGCCTTCGACCACATTCATGAAGTCGGCTTTGCCGACCACGGCGCTGATCGGGTAGCCGTTGGCCATCGCTTTGCCGAAGGTCGCCAGGTCGGGAGTGACGCCGTATCGCTCCTGCGCGCCGCCCAGGGCAACGCGGAAGCCGGTGCGCACCTCGTCGAAGATCAGCACGATCCCCGCTGCATCGGCGCGCTCGCGTACGGCCTCGAGGAAACCGGGGGCGGGCTCTTGTATCGGATGCGCCAGCGGGTGCCCGAGCGGGGTGATGATGATCGCCGCCGTATCGTCGCGGTATTGGTCGAGCAGGCGGTCGAGATCGTCGATGTCGTTATAGTGAAACTCGTGCGTGTCCTCGTAGTACTTCTCCGGAATGCCGCCGCGTTGCTCGACGCACCAGTCGTGCCAGCCGTGGTAGCCGCAGCGCAGGACTTTCAGCCGTCCCGTGACGCCGCGCGCAATGCGAATCGCCGCGGTGGTCGCGTCGCTGCCGGTTTTGACCAGCACAACTTTTTCGGCGCAGGGAATCAATTCGATGAGTTTAGCTGCTAATTGGTTCTGCAGCGGTTGGGCCAGGTTCATGCAAAAGCCCTTGGCCATCTGTTCGACGACGGCGGCGTCGATTTCCGCTTCACGATGGCCGAGGATAATCGGGCCGTAGGCCGCCAGCATGTCGACGAACTCGTTGCCGTCCACGTCCCAGCACCGGCCGCCCAGAGCGTGGTCGAAAAATACCGGGTATTCGCCGGGAACGAAATTGTAGGGCCGACGAATGCCCAGGATGCCGCCTGGTACGAGTTTCCGCGCTTCTTCATAAAGTTGTTCGCTGCGTGTGAGGTCGAGTTTTTCGGACACGATGTGACTCCTTCTACTGCTTGACCTTAAACTTGAGCGCACCCGGGCAAATGGTGAATGTGGTCGGCAGGCGACCAGGCACCTCGCCGTCGACATCCAGCAGTGCAGTGTGGTCGGAAATCGCTTCGACCTTCTTCGCCCGATGGATTTCCACCTTCTCGTGACCCAAGTGTGCGCCGCTGTAAATCCTAGGTAGTTGAGAGAGCTTTTCGCTCCAGTCGACGTCGCCGATGATCACCACGTCAAACAAGCCGTCGGACATGTCCGCGCCGGGCGCCATCTGCATGCCGCCGCCGAAAAATCGTCCGTTGGCCACGGCCAGGCTGAACACACGCCGCTCGCCCAGGTCGCGCTCGTCGTCGAGCACGATGCGCATCGGCACGTTCTTGAAGCTCAGCATCGCCGTGATCGTTCCCCAGAAAAACGAGAAGAAACCGCCGAGGATTTTGGTCGCCATGTTGACGCGCTCGTCGACCGCGCCGCCGATGCCGGCCGACGCGATGTTGACGAAATACCGGACCTGCGGTTCCCCGTCGTGTCCGGTCATTTCCATGCGTCCCACGTCGATGGGTCGGACGGCGTCGCCAACCAGCCAGTCGAAGGCCGCGTCGATATCTTTGGGCAAACCGGTGGTTTTGCGAAAGTCGCCGCCGGTACCGATGGAAATTTGTCCCACGGCGATTTGCGGATTGACCGGTGTGCCGTCCTCGTTCATCAGGCCGTTGGCAACCTCGTTCATCGTGCCGTCGCCGCCGACCGAGACAATCAGGTCCGCGCCGCCTGCCGCGGCACCGCGGGCGAGTTCCATCGCGTGGCCGACGCGTTCGGTGAACAAGGTTTCAAATGTACCGAGGCGCTTTTGAGCCATGTCGGCGATCTGGGGCCATTGTGCTGCCGCGGTACCGTTGGCCGCATTTGGATTGACGACAAACACGATCTTGCCCATCACAGCGCCCTTCCCTAGAACATCAACGCGGTCAAGAAATAATTGGCGATCATCACCGCCACCGAAGCCAGCACGACGCTTTCGGTCGTTGCGCGCCCCACCCCTTCGGCGCCGCCGCTCGTGTAATAGCCTTTGTAACAACCAATCGTGGCCATAATCAGCCCAAAGACGGCCGCCTTGACGATACCGATGTAAAAGTCGTCGAAATCGACGTAGTACACGACCTGCTCGACGAACTCATCGGACGGGATGCTCAGCAAAACCGTCGTCACGAAGTACGAACCCATCGTGCCGATGAAGTCGAACAAGGTCGTGAGCATCGGCATCATGATGACCGAGGCGATCAACCGCGGCACCACGAGGTAGTGGATGGGGCTGACCGCCATGGTTTCGAGCGCATCGATCTGCTCGGTAACGCGCATCGTGCCGATTTCGGCGGCCATACTCGAGCCGACGCGGCCGATAACCATCAACGCCGTAAGCACCGGTCCCAGTTCACGCGTCAAGGCCAGCACGACCGTCGGCCCGACCATCGTGTTGGCTTCAAACAAGCGGAACGCTTGGGAACTTTGCAGCGAAAACACGCCGCCGGTGAAAAGGCTGGTCAAGAAAATGATGAAGGTCGACTGCACGCCGATGAAATCGAATTGCTTGATGAGTAGCTTGAACCGGAAGGGACGGCGGGGCAGCCATTTCATCGCCAACACGAAAATGAGCGTGATCGCCCCCACCTGCTCGACAAAGCGTAGCAGGCTGGCGCCGAGACGCTCAAACGGACGCGTAAGAATCGCCGCCGTTTCGCTTGACATAAATGCGTCCCACCCGGTGGTTGATATTACAGAATATCTCGTATGGAATCGTATTGCACAACTCGGCTACTTCTTCCGACCTGATCTCTTCGTCGCCCTGCCGCCCGATGAACACCACTTCGTCGCCGTTGGCCGCGCTGGGAATATCGGTAACGTCGAGCATGCAAAGGTCCATGCACACGGCGCCTACGATCGGCGCGCGTTTGCCGCGCACGAGCGCGGAGCCGCGGTTGGACAGAAGGCGGTTGAGGCCGTCGGCATAACCGACCGGCAATGTGGCGATCATACTTTCCCGCTGCGTGACGAATTTGCCGCCGTAGCTGATGGGCGTTCCCACCGGCACGCGGCTGAGGCGGATGATTTGCGTCGTGAAGCGAAACACCGGGCGTAGGTCCATCACCTTTTCAAAACCCGGCATTTTTGTCGCGCCCAGCAGCATGATACCCGGACGCACCATGTTGAAGGGCGGCTTGGGCGCACCGAGGATCGCCGTGGACGCCGACATGTGCTTGATCGGCGGATCGACTCCTTTTGACTGGAGTTGATCGACCACGCCGCGGAATTTGGCCAGTTGGTCCCAGTAATCCGGCCCGAGATTCGGGCTGACGGTGGCAAAGTGACTGAGCAATCCCTCGATTTCCAGCACGGGTTCGCGCGCCAGGCGCAAGATGCCTTCCACGGCTTCGCGCACCGGTATGCCCAGGCGCGTCATGCCTGTGTCGACTTTGACGTGCACTTTGATTTTCAGCCCCAGGTCCGTGGCTTCACGCGCCAATTCCAGACCGCGTTCCAAGGAGACGACCACCGGGGTCAGGCCGTGCGTGTGGGCTTTGAGCGCTTCGCCCGGGTAGATACCGCCCAATATCAGAATCGGCTTGGAGATGCCGCCATTGCGCAACTCCATGCCTTCCTCGACGAAGGCGACGCCGAAACAATCGGCGCCGTGCCGCTCCAAGGTCGTGGCGACGGGAATCGCGCCGTGGCCGTAAGCGTCCGCTTTGACGACGGCGAGAATGGCAATGTCGGCACCGACGCGTTTGCGCAAGGCGCGAAAATTGTATTCAAGCGCGTCGAGGTCGATCCAGGCAAAAGTCGGGCGGTTTGTGTACATCGCTTCTTCGGCTCCGGTTTATGTCTGCTTAGACCCCGTGTTCTGTCCCGTCAAGCCGTCCGGTGGCCGGGCGGCAATCTCACGCGATAAGGCTCGATGCGCCTGGCATCCGACGACGGATAAATCACCTGTGGCGGGCACGGGCAGCCACGCCGCCAGGCGGTCGAGCCGTTGCTCCATCTGCCCCATCCGCTCGGCCGGCAACACACCGCGCCGGGGGCCATCGTACAACGCCCGAAACACGGCTTCCTGCATATCCATCTCGAGGCAGATCAAAAGCATGTCGCACCCCGCCCGCGCCGCCGACAAAGCCGCTTCGCCGACATCGTAGTTGTCGGCAATGGCCCGCATTTCCAGGTCGTCGGAGAAGATGACTCCCGGAAAGCCGATTTCGTTCCGCAACAGGCCTAAAAGGTGCGGTGACATTGTCGCCGGAGTGGCCGGATCGATTTTCTCGGCGACTAAGTGCGCTGTCATCACACCTTGCACGCCCGCCGCCACCGCCCGCCGAAAAGGAACCCATTCCACTTGTTCCAAACGTTCTCGATCGTGGCGGACGACCGGCAACTCGTAGTGGCTGTCAGCGACGGTATCGCCGTGACCCGGAAAATGCTTCGCGCACGCGGCAACGCCCTGCCCCTGAATCGCCCGGATAAAGGCCTCAGTCAAATCCGCTACCGTCTCCGGATCGCTACCGAAGCTTCGGTCGCCGATCACCGGGTTGCCCGCATTGGAATCGACGTCGACCACCGGCGCAAAATCAATATCGAAGCCCAGGGCGCGCAACTCGGTTCCCAGCGCCGCGCCGAATTGTCGCACCGGCTCGGCGTCCGCCGCCGCGCCGATCACCCTTGCCGGAGGCCACGCGGTGCCGAACTCGCGCAAGCGCTGCACGCGCCCGCCTTCTTCGTCGATGGCGAAAAGCAACCGACGGGTTTCGGCCAGGGATCGGATTTCGGCAATCAGGCCCGCTGTTTGTTCGGCACTTTCCAGATTGCGGCGAAATAGGACGAAACCGCCGACGCCGAACTTCAACAGTTCGCGGACCTGCTCGTTGACCTGCGTTCCTTCAAATCCGACCAGCATAACGCGGCCGGGTTCGCGCCGTTTCATCGCACCCCCTCAAGTGGAATGCTCATGGTAAGCCGACGAGGCGGGAAACGGAAGCAGGTCTTCAGGTTTCGGCGTCGCAACGTGGCGCGGCCAACTGACCGCACGCGGCGAGAATGTCACGACCGCGCGGCTTGCGGACCATGCAGGTGATGTTGTGGTCGCGGAGAATTTCTTGAAAGCGACGAACGCGCTCCTCGGTGGGAGCAGCGAATTGCTCGTCGGACGGATTGACGGCAATCAAATTGACCTTGGGCCGCAGGTCGCCCACCAGGCGCACGAGGCGTTCCGCGTCGTCGTCGGAATCGTTGACGCCGGCAATCAACGCGTACTCGAAGGTGACGCGACGCCGGTGCGACATCGGGAATACTCGGCAGGCATCGATGAGTTCCCGCAGCGGCCACTTTCGATTGGCCGGCACGAGTTGGCTTCGGGTTTCATCGTCGGCGGCATGTAGGCTGACGGCCAAGCTGACGTCGACCCGCAGCGCGAGCTTCGGCAACTGCGGCACAATACCGACGGTGGACAGCGTCACCTTGCGCGGGCTGAGATTGACGCCGTGATCGGCGTAGAAAATCTCAATCGCGCGCGTCACGTGGTCCAGGTTGTCCAAAGGCTCGCCCATGCCCATCAGCACGACGTTGCTCACGCGGCGATCGCCGGCGATTCGCTGGGCGGCGAGGTATTGCTCGACGATTTCACCCGCCGTCAGATCCCGTATAAAGCCCATCTGCCCGGTGCGACAAAAGCCGCAGCCCCAGCGGCAGCCGACCTGGCTGGAGACGCACACGGTCAGACGTCGCGTTTCGGGGATCAACACGCATTCAATACGGTGACCGTCGGCTAGTTCGAGTACGATTTTGCGCGTCCCGTCCTCGCCAACCATTTCGTCGACAACCGGGAGACGGCCGATGTGAAATTTCTCGGCCAGTTTTGCGCGTAGCTCGCACGATAGATCCGTCATTTCGTCAAAGGATTCGACGTCGTCTTTGTAAAGCCAGCGGAACACCTGCCGCGCACGGAACGATTGTTCACCCATCTCCACGAACGCCGCGGCGAGTTCATCGATCGTGAAGTCTCTGATCCACGGGCGCGTCATCGCAGCTTCTCCGCCGCCGCGGTCCCGGCTACGTAACCGGTTGAAAAGGCGGCTTGAAGGTTAAACCCACCGGTGATGCCGTCCACGTCCAGCACTTCGCCGGCAAAATGCAGCCCCGGCACGAGGCGGCTTTCCAGGCTGATGGGATCGATTTCCTCCAACGCCACGCCGCCGGCGGTGATCAGCGCCTCGTCGAATCCCCGCGTGCCGATGACGCGCAGGCGCATGTCTTTAAGCAGCGAGCCCAACGCCAGCCGTGTTTTCTTGCCGACCTCGGCGCACTTCTTTCCCACGTCCAGGCCAAGCAACGAGACAAAGATCGGGATCGCGGCTTGCGGCAACAAACCGTCCAGCACCCGTTGCAGGGGCTGCTTGCCGTTGCCATCGAGGTCGCGCCGCAAACGAGCGTCGAGCTTGTCCGGCCCGAGCCCCGGTTTCCAATCAATGGCGATGTGGGGCGCGTGAAGGTCCATAATATCGCGTGAGAGGTCGAGCGGAATCGCGCCACCCAACCAGCGCGTCCGCAAGTGCGCTTCACCGAAACCATCGGCGACTTTTCGCGATCCATCCCACAGGCTGACGCCCACGTTGTGCAGCAACAAGTCGATCGACACGGGCAACGCCTCGATCACCAGCGGCACGAGGGCGGGACGCGGCGGTAGGATGTGGTGGCCGAACTTCTGCGCGAGTTGGTAGCCGTCGCCGGTCGAGCCGGTCTTGGGGTAACTCTTGCCCCCGGTCGCGATAATTACCCGGCGGGCGTGCAATTCCTCGCCCTGGGTTTGCAGCCGAAAAGCCACCGGGTCGGTGTCGATGGATATCACCCGGGCTTTGGTGCGAACCGCTGCGCCTTCACTGCGGGCGTAGCGATACAGCGCGTTGACGACATCGCGCGCCTCTCCGGATTCCGGGAACACCCGCCGCCCGCGTTCGGTGGCGCAGGGCACGCCGCGTCGTTCCAAAATTTCGATAACGTCGGGGGCGTAGAAGCGACTGAAGCAGTTGCGTAGAAAATCTCCGCCCCGCGGATACGCCGCCGGCGCTTCAGCCATCGACCACGTGGTGGTCACGTTGCAGCGGCCCTTGCCGGTGATGCCCACTTTTCTGGCGACGCGGTGGGCTTTTTCCAACACGAGCGTCTGGGCGCCGCCGCGCGATGCCGCGCCCGCCGCCACGAGTCCGGCAGCCCCGCCGCCGACTATGATTACGTCCCACTGTTCCATCGGGCGGATCGTAGAGGATTTCGGTCGCATTGCAAGTTACCCCGCGCGGGGCGCGTCGTCGCGATTCCACCGCCTTACTTTGACTCGTGAAATTGTATCTCGACGCGCGAGATTTTTTCTGATAATCAGCGAATGAGTGTTTATCTTTTTCTGCAAGTCGGTTCAGAGATTCGGCGCTACGCACGCAGGCCGGTTCCGGAAACGGGACAGCGTGTGTCCTACCTCAGCGATGCGATCGCAACCGGCGAAAACGAATATCCGAGGGAGTCTTTCGATGAAAGTATTTGCTTATACTGTACCCTTCCTACTGGTCTTGTTGACGCTGGCCCTCGCGCCCGCCGCGCAGGCGGCTTGGTTGGACCCCACGTTGTCCGATCAAATCGACGCGGCCGATGCCGAGGAGTACGTCAACATCTACGTCGTATTGAAAGAGCAAGCCGACCTCCAGACCGCCCTGGCAGAAGCGGAATTGGCCGGCGGCGATCGCGCGCAACGCCATTTCGAAGTGATTTCGCGCCTTCATGAAACGGCCGACCTCACGCAAGGTCCGATTCTTGAAATGCTGCAAATCCATCGCGCCAATGGCCTGGTCAAAGAATTCAAGGCGTTTTGGATCGCTAATGCCTTTGCGATCCAGGCCAAACCGGGTTTCGTCCTGTTGATCGCCGAGCATCCGGCGGTCGCTTCGGTTTACAACGATTACGAGATCGCGCTTGTCGATCCGACCGAAATCCATGCTGATACGCCGCGGGCCGTCGCTGCGGTAGAGAGCGGCATTACCTCTTCGCGCGCCCCCGAATTGTGGGCGTTGGGCATCGACGGCTCCGGCGCTCTGGCCTGCGATCAGGACACGGGCGCGGACGGCTCGCACGCCGCCTTTGCCGGCCGCTGGCGGGGACTTGATGCCGGTGTACCGGCGGGCGAAGCCTGGTTCGATCCGCTGGATAACGAAACCTTCCCGAGCGAATCCTGCCCCTCCTGGTGGAGCTGCAACGAACACGGCACCCACACGTTGGGCACGATGGTCGGTGACGACGGTTCCGGCAACCAAGTCGGCATGGCGCCCGGCGCGAAGTGGATCGGCGCCAAAACCATCGACACCGGTGGCAACATCTTTTCCGACGCCGTCGCCGCGTTCCAATGGATGGTCGATCCGGACGGCAACCCCGCGACGGTCGAAGACGTGCCCGACGTCTGCAACAACAGTTGGGGATTGACTCAAAGTTACTACGGTTCCTGCCGCGGTGACTTCAACACGGCGATCGACGCGGCCGAAGCGGCTGGAGTCGTAGTGGTCTTTTCAGCCGGAAACTCCGGACCGGGAAGCCAAACCATCGGCTCGCCCGCCAACCGGGTCGCAAGTTCGTGGACCGTGTTTTCGGTGGGCGCGTTGGAGCAAAACAACGCCACGATCGCCAGTTTTTCCAGTCGCGGTCCCTCCGATTGCGACGGTTACTCGATCAAACCGGAAATCAGCGCGGTCGGCGTCGATGTACGAAGCGCCAAACCGGGCGGCGGCTACCAATACATGAGCGGCACGTCGATGTCGGCACCGCACGTGTCCGGCGGCGTCTTACTGCTTCGTCAGGCCTTCCCGGATGCCACGCCGGATGAAATCAAAATGGCGCTCTACTACGGGGCTTATGACCTCGGAACCGCCGGTGACGATAACACCTACGGCAACGGGCGGTTGGACATGGTTGAGTCCTATGAGTTCCTGGTCGACTATTTTGGCGGCGGCGACGACGATGACGACGACGATAATGATGACAACGATGACAACGACAACAATGATGACAACGACGACAACGATGACAACGACGACAACGATGATAACGACGACAACGACGACAACGACGACAACGATGATAACGATGACAATGATACGGCCGGTGACGATGACGATGACGACGACAGCGGTTGCGGCATGACCGCGGGCGACGTCGTCAAATACATATTCTGACCCTTCGCCCCACCGTCACGCAATAAGGAAGGCCGCGGAAATCCGCGGCCTTTTCACTCAATATCGCAGGTTTTGTCTTATCCGCAGTTAGCTTCCCAGCAAGCCAATTCACAGTCGTTGTAGAAGTCGTCGCAACTGGTCGCGTCGCCGATGCAGGCGCAGACGCAAGCCTCGTACGCCACTTCGTCCATGTCGCCGCACGGGTCGTACCATGTGGATTCGCAAAACTCCTGCGTGCTCCAGTGGCCGTCGTCGCAAACGTTCTCGACGACAAACTCGCAAATTTCCGTTAGACCGCACTCGCCGCCGGCGTCGTCGTCGGTGGCGTCGTCGTCGGTGGCGTCGTCATCCACGGCGTCATCATCCACGGCGTCGTCATCATCGTCGTCGTCGTCGCCGCACGCGGCGAGAACAGTTCCCATAGCCATCATCGCCGCTAACGCGACAATCAACCAAAGCTTCCAATGAGTCATGATACCCCTCCCCAAACAGTGGTAAACTCCAGATTCCGCACAAACTGTAGAATAGCTCGCGATGTCTGGCAAGTAAGTGTCGACCGGTCTCAATACCGGGGAGAAGCGATTGTCAATGCCGACCGCGGGCTAGACATTTTCGGGTCACGGGGGGCAACCGGATAATTAAAATACGGGCGTTGCAAATAGAGTTATCGTAGTTAGAATACAGATCGGTCCCTTTGTTCACATAGGAATACCGGGCAAAATTCGGAAGGTTAGAGCAAAAGGAAAAAGTCTTGTTCGGCCGCGGCCTTGGGACCGCAACGGCTTTCGTCTTGACACCCTTCTGACTCATGCAATATATAAGTAAGCTTTTCTCGGGCGGGCTGGGTTCGGACAAGGACGACATAAAGACTTGGTACGTTGACTAGGGAACGCTCACGGAGACGAGAAAATTGCCTGATGACAAGAACGACGATAACGGTCTGACCGCCGATATTCCCGAGTCGGTATTCGAAGAAGCGCTTCGCGCCGTGGAAAAAATCCAATCGGAATCCCGACAAAGCGGCGGTGCCGAAACGGCCGCCCCGAAATCCAAGCCTCGGAAGAAATCTGCGGCACGTGACGACGAAGATTTAGCCGATTTAATCGGCTTGCTCGAAACCGAAGCGGACGCCCCGGCAACCGCGCCCTCCTCGCCGGCGGCAGATCCCAGCGCCAGCTTGGAATCAGACCTGCAGGTACTATCCAAGTTGCTGGAAAGGGAGTATAGTCTCGAGCGTGAGGCGGATTTTTTCCGTTCCGTTTTGTGGGAGGACCTCCGAAGCCCAGACCAGCAGGTCGACGAGGCTGTAGTCAAGCAGAAGGAAGGTCAAATTCAGGAGCTCATGGCGAACCTGAGAGAGCTCCAGTCTGAGTTTGAGAAATTCCGTACACGCTTGACCAAGGAAGCCGAAACTGCAAAACGTTTTGGCAACGAAGCTTTGATATTGATATTGTTGCCGATTATCGATAATCTAGAGCGCGCAATTGAACATGCGGACGCGACCGAGGATAAAGCTGCCATGGTGCAGGGGGTCCGTATGATTTTGAAGCAGTTGCTGGGCGCGCTCGGTGGCGCAGGGTTAACGACGGTAGCGGCAAAGGGCCGGAAGTTCGATCCGAACTTCCATGAGGCTCTGACGACTGTGGAAACGATGGAAATGCCGCCGAACATTGTGATCAGCGAATATCAGAAAGGCTACCTCTTGTTCGACCGTTTGATTCGTCCGTCGCGGGTTGTGGTGAGTATGCATCCGGAAGGGAATAACGATAACGCTAAAGGCGAGTCGTTGCCGGAAAACAGCCCGCCCGGTCCCAATGACGAGGAAGCCTAAACGCCGGGGTAAAACCTTTCGGGCCAAACTGTTTGTTTGCGAGGAGGTAGGGATATGAGCAAGGTGATCGGTATCGACCTGGGAACCACGAATAGCTGCGTGGCTCTCATTGAGGGGGGGGAGCCGATCGTAATCGCCAACGCCGAGGGGGCCCGTACGACCCCGTCGATGGTGGCGTTTACCGAAAACGACGAGCGCCCTGTCGGGCAAGTCGCTAAGCGGCAAGCGATCACCAATCCACGGAATACCGTCTTCGCGGTTAAGCGGCTAATCGGTCGCAAATTCCACAGCAGGGAAATTGAGCATGTGATGAACATGGTG
Source organism: Candidatus Lernaella stagnicola (assembly GCA_030765525.1). Taxonomy (NCBI): domain Bacteria; phylum Candidatus Lernaellota; class Candidatus Lernaellaia; order Candidatus Lernaellales; family Candidatus Lernaellaceae; genus Candidatus Lernaella; species Candidatus Lernaella stagnicola. The sequence goes on along the minus strand of JAVCCK010000034.1, from coordinate 336,098 downwards.
CCGTTCACCATCGTCGAGGCCGAAAACGGCGACGCATGGGTCGAGGTGAACGGGCGCGCATACTCCCCGGCGCAGATCAGCGCCATGATCCTGGAAAAAATGAAGCAGATCGCTGAAGATTATCTCGGCGAAGAGGTCACCGAAGCCGTCATCACGGTGCCCGCGTATTTCGATGACTCACAGCGCCAGGCCACCAAAGACGCCGGCACGATCGCCGGTTTGAGCGTGCTGCGCATCATCAATGAGCCCACAGCGGCGAGCCTCGCCTATGGCTTGGACAAGCGCGAACAAGAGAAAATCGGCGTGTTCGACCTCGGCGGCGGTACCTTCGATATTTCGATTTTGGAAATCGGCGACGGCGTGTTTGAGGTCAAGTCGACCAACGGCGACACCTTGCTGGGCGGCGAAGACTTCGATCAGCGCATCATCGATTTCCTGGTTGCCGAGTTCAAATCGATGCACGGCACCGACCTTCGCGAAGACAAGATGGCGATGCAGCGCTTGAAGGAAGCGGCCGAGAAAGCCAAACACGAACTTTCCTCGGCATATGAAACCGATATCAACCTTCCCTTCATCACGGCCGACGCCAGCGGTCCGAAGCACCTGAACATTAACCTGACTCGCGAGAAGCTTGAGGAACTCGTCGACGACCTGATTAAGCGACTCGACGGCCCCTGCCAGCAAGCCATGGAAGACGCCGATCTCGCGTCGGCGGAAATCGACCGCATCATTCTCGTCGGTGGCATGACCCGTATGCCGCGCGTCCAACAGGCCGTGCGCGACATTTTCGCCATGGAGCCTTACGGCGGCATCAACCCGGACGAAGTCGTCGCCATCGGTGCCGCGATTCAGGGTGGTGTTCTGCGCGGCGACGTCAAAGACGTACTGCTGCTCGATGTTACCCCGCTGTCCCTCGGCATCGAAACGATGGGCGGCATCTTTACCCAAATTATCGAACGTAATACGACGATCCCGACCAAGAAAAGCCAGGTCTTCTCAACGGCCGCCGACAATCAACCCGCGGTGACGGTTCACGTCCTGCAGGGCGAGCGCGACATGGCGGTCGATAACCGCAGCCTTGGTCGATTCGAGTTGGTCGGCATTCCGCCGGCGCCGCGCGGTGTCCCGCAAATCGAGGTCACCTTCGATATCGATGCCAACGGTATCGTCCACGTTTCCGCCAAGGACCTGGGCACCGGCAAGAAGCAACAGATTCAAATCACCGGCGCCTCCGGTTTGTCCGAGGCCGACATCGACCGGATGGTCCGCGACGCGGAATCCACGCGCGACACCGACCGTTCCAGGCGCGAACTGGCCGAGTTGAAAAACAACGCCGACGGCCTGATCTACACCGCCGAAAAGAGCATGAAGGAATATGCCGACAAGCTCTCGGACCGCGAGATCGATCAAATCGAAAACGCGATTTACGAATTGCGTGAAGCTTTGAAAAACGATGATCCAAGGGTTATTCGCGCCGCGATCGACGAACTCAACCGCGCCAGTCACAAGCTGGCCGAAACGATGTACGCCACGAGCTACGAAGGTGTCGACATCGAAGACGAAGACTTCGACGATAGCTTTGACGACGAATTCGACGACGAAGACGAATTCGCCTAATTCGACGTTTCGAACTGTATAAGGGGCGCGGCCGATTGCGGCGTGCCCCTTTTCAATATGTGACACGATGCTGCAAGACCACTACAAAATCCTGGGCGTCACCCCCCGTACCGACGCCGATGCGATTCGAGCCGCATATCGGCGCTTGGTCCGTGAAACCCATCCGGACATGACCGACGATACGACTGCACATCAACGATTTAAGGCCGTCTCAGAGGCGTACCGCGTCCTCTCCGACGCCAAGCAACGACGCCAGTACGACGCGCTGCGCTTCTTCCTGCTTGCCGCCCCCCTGCGGCGACTGGCCAATGTGCTGACCGATCCACAATCCCGCACGCGCCTCGGCGGTGCGTTGCTCACCGTCGCCCGTCGCCTTGCCCGCGCGCCGTTTGAAGATGTCTCGCTCGACGGAGCGAACATCGACATGGCCCGCGGCATCAGCTTCGTGGAAAGTTTCACCGGCACAACACTGAGCTTGCGGTACGAACGCCTACTCCGCTGCGTCGACTGCGAGGGCGCGGGATGGGAAGAACACGAAGCCTGTCCTCTGTGCCACGGTCGCGGCGTGCTGACCTTCCCCATCGCGGGCGTGATTCACAAACGATGCCCCAAATGTTCGGGGCGCGGCGTGGTCGGCGCCGGTCGGTGTCGCCCCTGCCACGGCCAGGGACGTGTGCCATCGGAAACGAATGTCACCGTGCGGGTACCGCCGGGCGTCGACTCAGACACCCTGCTACGCGCCAAAGGAAAAGGGCATCAAGGCCTAGCCGGGCACGAAGACGGCGACCTGTTCCTAAGCGTGAGCGTCGACGGATCGCTTCACTTCTCGCGCAACGCCTTAGACCTACATGTCGAAAAAGCGATTCCGCTGTGCATTGCCATTTCCGGCGGTCGCGCGGCCGTGGCGCTTCCCGACGACACGGCGATTGAGATCGTCATTCCGCCGGGAACCTACCCCGGTTCGAAATTGCGGGCCGCGGCGCGGGGTTTTCACTCGCCGCCGCACAAAAAACGAGGCGACCTTATTGTCCACCTCGACGTGTATCTGCCGGATGATTTGGATCATAATCAGCGAGCGCTGGCCGACGAATGGTTCCACGCCGCACATACCGGTGACGAGGCCGCGGTGAACCGCCATGCCGCGCAATTGTTACGCCAACTTGAGGGACTAGTATGTTGCGAAGACTAATCCCGATCTTGATTCTCGTCGCGCTTGTCGCGGGCTGCGCGCCGCGCAGTGGTACTGTGAAAACCGTGCCTTCTCAAGAGGCGTCGGAGATCTTCACGCTTGCCAACACGTATTACAACAACAACCTTCCCACAAAGGCCTTACAGCATTATTTGGCCGTTCTCGAGCGCTTCCCGCAGAGCCCGGAAGCCCCGTTGGCGGCGTTGAAAATCGCGCGGATATATTACAAGAAAAAGCAACTAGCCAAATCGGCGTACTATTTCGAATGGATGATCAGTCGCTTCCCCGACCATCCCGAATCCGTGGAAGCGCACTACTTCCTGGGTGTGTGCCGGCAGCAGTTGGACAAACACGACGCGGCCATCACAGCCTTCGGTTACTACATCCATGTTGACGGCGCCAAGCGCGTCAATGACGCTCGCTTGCGACTGGCCGATTGCTATACGGCCGCGGAAAAGTACCACGAGGCGTTGCGCTACTACGCTGCCGCGCCGGTTGATCTGTCCAAGGCCGAACTGATCGACGCGTTGAAAAAAGCGCGCTGGATTATCGACGAGAAGCTCGCCCCGGCCGAACTGCTTACCCTGATTCCCGCCCTGCCCGACGGGCCCGTCGCCGATTTCGCGCGGTACCGCGCCGCGCAGGATTTGATCGCACAAGCGCGCCGTGACGAAGCGGCAAAAGTACTGAACGATATCAGCTTCTCACAGCCGATTTTCCCCTTTTATGAAAAGGCTGAGCAACTGCTCGCCGTCGCTCAATCCCGCACTCCGACGGCCGTTGTTCCGAACGCAGGTGACGCAGGCCTCGACACGCCCTTGGCGCCGCTGCCGTCCCAAGCGCAATTCGCCGTCGGCATTCTCCTGCCGCTATCGGGATCGCGAGCCGTGTTCGGCCGCGAAGTGCTGCACGGCCTGATGCAGGGTGCCGATCTGTTCCGGGTCGAGAGTGCAGGTAATTACCGCATGGTGATCCGCGACACGGAGGGCGATCCCGAAACCGCCGCGCGCCTGGTCGACGAATTGGCCGACGATCCCAGCATCCTTGCTTTGGTGGGGCCGTTGTTGGGCAAATGCGCCGCCGCTGCGGCCGAAGTGGCCGAACGGCGCGCCGTACCGTTGCTGACGCTGACAACTCGCGAAGACATCCTCGAAGCGCGGCAGTGGACCTTCCGCAATTTCCTCACGGCCTCCGAGCAGGTACGCACGCTGATTCGTTACGCCACCGACCACCAAGGCGCCCTACGCTTCGGCGTTTTGTATCCGGATACGGCGCCGGGTCGCCGATACTACCGCCTCTTCGAAAGCACGCTGAACCGAAATCGCTTCCGCATCACCGCAGTCGCCTCCTACGCCGCCGATGAAACCGATTTCCGCCACGTCGTATCTAACCTGCGCGCCCAGGGGGATTTCGACGCGTTGTTCATTCCGGACAATGCGCGCCGTGTCGCGTTGCTGGCGCCGCAGTTGGTGTATTACGGCGTGAAGAACGTCATGCTGCTGGGCATCAACTCGTGGAACGACGAGGACCTGGCGCGCAAGGCGGGAAGTTACCTGACGCGTTCGGTTTTCGTCACGGGTTTCTTTCCGCGCAGTCGGCAGAACCTGGAAGTCGCGCGTTTCGTCTCGACCTTTGAAGACACCTTTCAGCACGAGCCGAGCTTCCTGGCCGCCGTCGGTTACGACACCGCGCGGATGATCGGCGATGTCATGCGCCACGACGTGCGCGACCGCGTCGGTATGCGACGGCAACTGTTTCGCGTCCGTGATTTCGCCGGCGTGACCGGCGATTTGACCATCGATGAAACCCGCGATACCCGCCGACGGCTGTACCTGCTGCGCGTCGGTGAAAGCGGTATTGAAGAATTGCTCTGATCTTGCCTTACGATTTACCGGCGATTTTTGGCCCCGATGGAACACTGGCGCGCGTCTTCTCGCGCTATGAACACCGGCCCGGCCAATTACGGATGGCCGAGTTGGTTGCCGGCGCCCTCGCCGACGATGAAGTCGTCCTGGTCGAAGCCCCGACCGGCACGGGCAAAACCATCGCCTACCTCATTCCCGCCCTCGTGACCGACCGGCCGGCGATCATCTCAACCGGAACCAAGGCGCTGCAGGAACAAATCGTCGGCAAGGACATTCCGCTGGCCGAGCAAGTACTGAACCGGCCGATCAAAGCCGTAGTCATGAAAGGCCGGCAGAATTACCTTTGCCACCACCGCTTCGCCATGTTTCGACGCGAGCCGACGTTTGAATTCAGGTCCGAAATCAATCTGCTGCCGATCCTCGAGCGCTGGCTCGAAACCACGGAAACCGGCGACCGGGCCGAGATTAGCGAGTTGCCGGACGACGCCGCCGTGTGGCGGGACATTTGCGCAACGTCCGATACGTGTCTCGGGCAATCGTGCGGCCACCACGAGGACTGCTTCTTACTGCGCCTGCGCCGTCGCGCCGTGCAGGCCGATCTCGTGGTCGTCAATCACCACCTGCTTTTTGCCGATCTATCCGTGCGCAAAAGCACCAACGATGTGGGACGCGTCCTGCCGGAATACGACGCGGTAATCCTCGACGAAGCACACCAGATCGAAGACGTCGCCACCAGCATGTTCGGCGCCATCGCGAGCCGCTATCGTTTTATCGACTGGGAACGCGACTTGTCGCGAATGTTAGCGGCGAGCAAGCTCGCGGATCATCCGTTGATGACGTTGGTGACCCTCAACGCCCGCCTTGTCGAAGAGCTTTTCCAGCACTATGCGCAGGTGTCGGCGGACGGCGGCCGTTTGCGTCCGGAACACACGACCGATGAAATCCGCGACCTACTGGTTCGCCTGGAAAAGAACACGGAGCAAATCGCGAAGCGCTTGAACGAATTGGGTAAAGACAACGACGTGGCCGATTTGCCGATCCTCGCCCAGCGATTGCAGAATGTGGTGCGGGAAACCGACGATGTCTGTGACATCGGCAACCCGGGTTTCGTTTACTGGCGCGAGACTCGACCGCGCGCAGTCATCCTCCATAAGGACCCCATCGAGCTCGCCGAGGCGATGCAGGACACGCTGTTCGCGCAGACGCACGCAGTGGTGTTCACCAGTGCCACGCTCACGTCGCAAAACGGTTTCACGTATATGCGGCAGCGGCTCGGCATCACCTACGACGGCGTCATCGAGGAAATTTTGCCCACCTGCTTCGACTACCGGCGCCAGGGCGTATTCTATCTCCCCAAGGATATCCCCGACCCGCGCAACCCTGGTTTTCTCGAGTCCGTCATTCCGCAAATCCGCCAGTTGGTGGAAGCAGCCGGCGGTCGGACGATGTGCCTTTTCACCTCGCTGGCCAACATGGAAGCGGCCTACGAAGCCCTCGCCGACGATTTGCCGTTTCCCTGCATGCTTCAGGGCGAGGCACCTAAACACCAACTGCTGGAGCGCAAGCGGGACGAGCCGCAAAGTGTCTTGTTCGCCACGGCAAGCTTTTGGGGCGGCGTGGATATCGCCGGCGACGCCCTGCGTTGCGTGATCATCGACAAGCTGCCCTTTGCCAGCCCGAGCGACCCGGTCACCGCGGCGCGCATCGAAAAGATCAAGCTCGACGGCGGCAATCCGTTTATGGACTTTCAACTCCCGGCCGCCATCATCACCTTGAAGCAAGGGTTGGGCAGGTTGATTCGCACGATCGACGACAACGGCGTGTTGGCTCTGCTCGACAGTCGCATGCATACCAAGGGATACGGTCGACGCATTCTGGACAACCTGCCGGAGTTTTCCAAAACGAGTAAATTGCCCGATGTGCTTCGCTACCTGCAGTCGCTCGCATCGCGTGACGATAATCGTTAAGCTTTCGGCGAGGAGTAGATTGTGCGCGAGTTCACATGGATAAAAAAAGCGCGGGACCTGTTCGGCGATGCGCACGATGGCGCGCCGGTCGGCATCGGCGACGACTGCGCAGTGCTCGAGCTTGACGGCGAGACGCTCGTTAGCACCGACACGGTGGTGGACGGTGTACATCTCGATTTACATCTCATTACTCACGAAGATGCCGGATGGCGGGCGCTGGCCGTTGCGCTTTCCGATTTGGCAGCCGGCGGGGTTGACCCGCGTCGCCCGATTCACGCGCTGGTGTCTTTGCAGGCGCCGGCGAAATGCGGTGACGAGCAATACCTCGAATTGGCGCGCGGCCTGCTCGCCTGCGCCCAATCCCACGGTTGCCATATCGTCGGCGGCGATACGGTAACCACCCCCGGTCCGCTGGCGCTGACGATCACCGTGATCGGTTCGACCGACCGGCCGGTGCTACGACGCGGCGCACGCGTCGGCGATCTCGTGGTCGTCACCGGCCCGCTCGGCGCGGCGGGAGTTGGTTTGAGCGCCCTGCGCGCCGGCCTGAGCGATCCCGACGCGGAGGCCTGCGCCACGGCCTACCGCCACCCGCGCGCTCAGCTTGAAATCGGCGAACAGCTCGCTCCCGCGGCCACGGCCATGATCGACATATCCGACGGCCTTTTGCAGGACCTCGGCCATATCTGTGAGGCAAGCCGGGTCGGCGCCGACATCGTTTGGGAGCGCCTCCCGGTAGACGCGGCGACCCGTCACACCGCGTCGCGCCTCGAGATGGATCCCATAGAGACGGCCGCGACTTTCGGCGACGACTACCAATTGCTCGCTTGCATTCCGCCGACCGGTTTGGAAGAGTTGCACAATCGCATCCCCGGCCTAACGGAAATCGGCTGCGTCACGCGCGGCTCCGAGATCCGCCTTTTGCGCGGGGGACAGCCACTGGAGTTCACCCGCCGCGGCTATGAACACGGCTCACAGGAGTAGAAACGATGAGCGCCTTCAATCAATGGATTCGTGAGATTCTCGAGGGACTGGCCGCCGGCAACATCGACGTCGCCGAGGCGTTGGGGAAGCTCAAAGACCTGCCTTATGAAGACCTCGGTTTTGCCAAGCTCGACCACCACCGCGCCATGCGCGCCGGTTTTCCCGAGGTCGTTCTTGCGGAAGGCAAAACACCGAGCCAGGTCGGTGAAATTCTCGCCCATCTCGCCGATAAAGGCGGCAACGTGCTGGTCACGCGGGCCAATGCGCATCACGCCGAAGCGATGATTGAAGTCGCGCCGGAAATCCTCTACGACCCGGTCAGCCGCTGCGCCCGCTTGGTGCAGCAAGTCGTGACGCCCCGCGGCCACGGCCCGGTGCTCGTGGCGTCCGCCGGTACGGCCGACGCCTCCGTCGCCGAGGAAGCCGCGCAAAGCGCCGAACTGATGGGCAATCGCGTGGAGCGAATGTACGACGTGGGCGTAGCCGGAATACACCGCCTGTTCGGCAACATCGAGGTGATTCGTCGCGCCGCTGTGCTGATTGTCGTGGCGGGTATGGAGGGCGCTTTGCCCAGCGTCGTGGGCGGCCTGACCAATCGTCCGGTCATCGCCGTGCCGACGAGCGTCGGCTACGGAGCCAGTTTTAATGGTCTCGCGGCGCTGTTGGGAATGCTTAACTCGTGCGCCAGCGGCACGCTGGTTGTCAATATCGATAATGGTTTCGGCGCCGCGTATGCCGCAACACGCATCGCTCAACTTGGAGTGACGGACGATGAATAAGGTTTTGTATCTCGAATGCTTCGCGGGCGCGGCCGGCGATATGTTGGTATCGGCGCTGATCGACCTCGGTTTCGCGCCCGAGCGTTTGGAAGAATTACTGGATATGCTCCACTTGGAAAACGCCGGCATCAAAGTGAATCACGTCATGCGCGGCGCGATCCATGCGACGCTGCTCAGCGTGGAATCCGGCGACGAGCAACCGCATCGGCATTGGACGCACATCGACGCCCTGCTGGCCGACTCGTCGCTTCCGCCCGAGGTCAAAAAGAATGCACGCCGGGTTTTCCGGCGGCTCGCGGAGGCCGAAGGGGCGGTTCACGGTCACTCGCCGGAGACGATCCACTTTCACGAAGTCGGCGCTGTGGACGCCATTGTGGACATCACGGGCTTCTGCCTCGGTCTGTACGATTTGGGAATCACGCGACTGATCAGCAGCCCACTGCCATTGGGAGCCGGCGAAACGCAAAGCGCCCACGGCATCATTCCCCTACCCGCGCCGGCCACGGTTAAACTGCTGGCCGACGTCCCGGTGTACGCGTACCCGAAGCCGGTCGAAACCGTCACGCCCACCGGCGCTGCCTTGATCGCCACGCTCGCCGAATCCTTTGGGCCGATTCCGTCGATGGTTTTGCGCGGCGTGGGCTACGGCGCGGGCACCCGCGTCGATCCGGACGGCCCGCCCAACGTTGTGCGCGCGCTGCTTGGCGAAGACGAGTCGCAACCCGAGACGACCGAGCGAACCGTTGTCATCGAGGCCAACATCGACGACATGAGCCCCGAATATTACGAACCATTGATCGACGCTCTCGAACAGGCGGGAGCACTGGATGTCACGTTGATCCCGGTGATCATGAAGCGCGGCCGGCCGGGCGTTTTGCTCCAGGTTACCGCGCAGCAAAGTGCGCTCGACTTCTTGTTGGAGACGACTTTCACGCACTCGACGACTCTGGGCGTGCGCTACTACGCGACCGAACGTGCGGTGTGCGAGCGCCGCGTGGAAACCGTGCAGACGCCGCATGGGCCCGTGCGTATCAAGCATGCGTACTACAAGGGTAAGGAAGTCGGCGCGAAGCCGGAATACAAAGACTTGTTGGCTCTCGGTCTGCCGATCCAGGAGGCGCTGGCTGCAGTTCGAGAAGCGCGTGCGAAAAAAGATTAGGGCCGCGCCGCGCTAATCGACCGCTTTGGGTTTTCCCGACAACCGCATCACTCGCGCCGGCTTGCCGGTGAAAGTGTCCTCACCGCAATAAGCCGTCAAACCGCCGACGTAGTAGAAATTGCCGTCCCGCGCCGTCAACGCCACGCTGTAGCTCATCGGCTGCGTGCCGCACTTGCCGCCGGTGACCGCCGGTCCTTGCAGTTTCAGCGCGAGCATGTGGGCGCGTGCTTCGGGTAGCGAGAGTATGTTGCCGGTGCCCAAGAGCGAAGTGCCGGCTCCGATGACGTCGAAGGCTTTCTGCGGAACCAGCACACCTTCGAGCGTCCCGTCCCCAAACACCTTAGTACGCAGCGTGGCCTGGAAATCCACTTCAAACGTCAAGTCGAACTCGTACTGCCCGATAAGGGGCGGTGGCGAGGAATCGTTATCGTCGTCATTGTCATCGTCGTCATCGTTGCCGTCGTTGCCCGAGACGTCGTTGTTATCCTCGTCGTCGCTTTTATCACAGGCCGCGGTAATGGCCAGAAGCAGCGCCGCGAGTAGGATCAACCACATGAAGCGTTTCATCGTCGCCTCCTATCGAGCCAGCGTGGGGTGAACGTTAATGCGGTCGGCCAAGTTCAACGCTTCGTCGTCGCTGCCCTCCAGCACGTAGAAAACCCACGTGGCGCTTTCAAAATAGGGAACCGACATGTCTTCGAACGTCACGTCACTGTCGGCGCTGGTGATCTCCGCCGCGACGTGCACCGTTGACGTGTCCTTGATCACCCACCAACCGTCGCCAAGACCGATCAAGCCGATCGGCCCGGGTAGGAACCACCAATCGAAAACAAAATCACTGCGCGAATACGTTTGGATTTCGTCGTCAATAAGCGCGGTCGTCGTTTTGATTTCGTCGCCGGTGCCGGGAAAGCGCACGAAGGTGCGGCGAGCAAAGGCGAAATCGCCGCGGCTGAAATCGATTTGCAGGCGCCACGTAGTCGGACTCTCCGACACCTTGTACCAACGCGTCTCGTAACCGCGCGCGGGCGCGTCGATGGCCAGATCGAACGGACCCGCCGTCGCCAACTCGCCGGGCGCATGGTATTCACCGGCCGTAACGTTGCCGGACCCGGTGTCAATCAACACGTGCTCTTCGCCGAGCACTTCCTTCGCTTCTGCGATGATATCCGCCGCCACGCGAATCGCTTCCGCGGCGCTGGCTATGCAGAATTCAACCTCGCCTCTATACGGGTTGATGCCCGAGCCGTCGGAGACTTGCGAGCGGTGTGCGTTGCGCCAGGCTTCGTCCAGTTCGGCTTCGCGATCCAGCCCGGCAGCCGCGGCGATCGTCTCGGCCGCCTTTAGCTCCTTGTGAGCGATGTACGCAAACGAACGCACGTGGTTATCGCGTTCGTCCTTGCCCCAGAGGCCGCGGTAGCCGAGCCAACGCGAGGTGCCGCGCGTACTGTCCGGCTGCCACGTTCCGTCCAGCAGCGGCGGCGGGTCGGCAGGCTGAATACCGGCGTCGATCAGTGCGTCGACATATTCGCCGATGCCGCCGATGATGTAGTCGTCCGCCTCGTGTCCCAGCAACTTCGCTTCGTATTCCGCGACCGCCTCTTCCCGGTAACGGAAGAACCACGGGAAGTACGGGTCCCAATCGCCGGTGGCCATCAGTTCGCCGTCGTTCAGGAAGTTCCACTTCGTATAGACATCGTTCACCGAATCGTTCACGTCGCGAGACGCGGTGACCAGCAACACGTCGCCGAAGTTGTAGTACGGAGCGGGATCCCACTCTCCGTGTTGGACCTTCCAGAGGTTGACGGGCCACGCCATGATTTCGTAGCCGCTTTCCTCCATGCGCCGGGCCATGCCCTCAGCGCCCTGCCCCTCCTGACAGAACACAACCGGCGAAAGCGTCAAGCCGTGCTCTTCCATCACCGCTTGCGTACGATCGTTGCTACGCTGCCAGTCTTCGTAGGGATAGGCGATGAACAACTGGTCCGCATAGTGAAAGCTGACCAACTCCACGTTGCCCGAATCCACCAAGTCACGAAGTTGATCGAGAGTGTCGGGGTGGCGTTCGGCGAGCACCTCGACGAAATAGGCCTGCATCTCCAACGTGAGCGTCCACTCCGGATGCTTATCCAGCAAGTCCAGCACCGGCGCGAAGCTCTCCACGATGATCATGTCTTCGGCTTCGTCCGGTCCGATTTCCCACCCCGGGTAGTTCAGGTCGAAGGGAAGGAAGCCGTAAAGACCGCCGATGACGTACTCAATGTTGAAATGGAAGACCGAGAGCGAGTACTTGATCGGCGCCGCGCCGGCTGCCACTGGAAGGGCCAAGAGGGCCAGCAGACACCAGAGGAAACGTTGGGGGCGAAAAAGGCTCATGATTCATTTCCATTACGTGAAGGGGCGCAGGCCGTTTTGTTTATTTGTTGTCTCGCACGCGGATATGTCAAGGACCGGTCAATGAACGTAGGGCGGCTCGTCTTCGTCGTCTTTCACGACGAAGATGTGGCTGTTTTTCTTACGGCGCTTTTCCAGTTTCCGCCGGTAATAACGGTCGCGCATGCGCAGAATCACTTTATCCCAACGTAGGAACAGGTAACCGAAGAGCATGCCGCCCAGGTGCGCCAAATGTGCAATGTTCGTTTGCGAACCCGGATTGAACGCCATCATGAATTCCATGACACCCAGCCCGATCACCAGCCACTTTACGCGCATGGGGATCACGAAAAACAGCAACACAATGCGGTTCGGGAAAGTGATGCCGAACGCCAGCAGCATGCCGTATACAATGCCCGACGCGCCAATCACCGGCACGGGCAGCAAGGGCGTAAACAGCAACTGACAAAGCGCGGCACCTACGGCCGTAATAATCATATACGCTGCGAAACGCTTTCGTCCCCAGAGCACCTCCAGTTCACCGGCGAACATCCACAACACGAGTAGATTGAAACCGAGATGCAGGGGCGACCCGTGTAAAAAGCTATAGGTGACGATTTGGAAAAAAGCACCGCGCCAAAAATACGGCGTGTAGAGCCCGAAAAGCTCTTCGAGCGTCGGCGTCATGCCCCATCCGCGCCACAGGAACTGCAGCACGAACACACCCGCGCAGGCAATCATGAAATACTTGAGCACCGGCGTGATCGGGCCGCCGAATCGGATTTGCGGCGTCTGCGGGCGGCCGTATCCCCCGTGTCCGTAGCCGCCAGGATCGAAGGTCATGAATTCCTCCCGGAAAACGCGGTTTTCATCGCACGCGTCAACACATCCAAATGTAACGCGGTGGATCCGAAACGTGAACCCAAGTTCGGTCGAATGCCTTTTCCGCAACTGAACAAGCGGCTCCGGTCGATGCGAATCACCAGAGTGCGATCGTTTTCCTCATAGCGGTCGGCCATAAAACTCAGCGTTTCCTGCGCCTGCTCCACCGCTTTCATCATATCCAACGGGTTGCGCACCAGCATCCCGGGGTCACTGCGCTTAAGCAGAAACAGGATGACGCGAAACCAAGCCTTCAGGTCGAGCAGCCGAATTTCCAGCCGGTCGTCGCGAGATGCCGCTTCGAGCAGTGGCCCCTCGGCGGTCTCGACCGTGTAGCCAAACGCTTCGTCGGACAGCCCGCCAAGATACGCAATACACAGGTCGATGATTTCGATGATGTCTTCATATTCAACTGCCGGCTCCAAGCGCCGATGCAGTTCCATGAGGTCGAAATCGTCCTCATGTAGAAAATCGAGAATAACCCTCGCGTGCCAGCCGTCATCGTATAGCAGGCGGGCGATGACCACGTCCTCAAAATAGAGAGTCAGTCCGCCTTCACACGCCGCGGCGTACCCCAAGAGCCGGTCGGCATGGGCGCGCGGTTCGTCACGCATTTCGTCCATGTAGTCTTCCAGGATCATCGTGCCGTCGGGACAAGCGGCCTCGAAGCGAAACCCTTCGCCGAACATCCGCCGCATCAGCGGAAACACCCGCCGTTGATGGCGGCTCATATACGCGATGACGCTGTGGACAAAATTCGGCATCCGAACTCCGGAATTATTCCTCGCGTAACGCCCAGCGCCGCGTTTTCATGAGAGCCGTTTTGGGCATTTGTTCGACATACACGACCGAGGTTGGACACTTGTAGTCGGCCAAATGTTGCCGGCAATATTCCATGAGCGTGGTGCGGCTCGGCTCCTCGCCCCCCTCCGGGATAATGTACGCCGTGACTTCCTCGCCCCAAATCGCGTGGGGCCTGCCGATCACCGCGACGTCGCCGACCGCCGGATGCTTGATGAGAACTTCCTCGACTTCCCGCGGATACACGTTCTCGCCGCCGCGGATGATCATTTCTTTCTTGCGCCCGCGAATGAAGAAGAAGCCATCTTCATCTTTGTAGCCGATGTCTCCGGTGTGCAGCCAACCGTCTCGAAGTGTCTCGGCCGTGGCTTCCTCGTCGTTGAAATAGCCGAGCATAACCAAGTCGCCGTGTACGACGATTTCGCCCTCTTCCCCCGCGGGCACATCGTTGCCGTCGTCGTCGACGATGCGCATATCCACGCCATGCAGCGGCTGGCCGATACTACCGATCTTCCGCTTACCGCGGATCGGATTGACGCTGCAGGCGCAGGTGGCTTCGGTCAAACCGTACCCCTCGATGATCTTGGCTTTGAAGCGGGCTTCGAATTGTTCGAACACGTCCACCGGCATCGGCGCCGCACCGCACACGCAAAGGCGCAGATGCGACAGGTCGTATTCCTCGGCGTCGGGCAATTGGTTGAGAATCGCGTAGACACTCGGCACGCCGGCAAAGGCGGTCGCGTTGAACAAGTCAAGGGCAGGCAGGAATTGACGGGCCGAAAAGCCGCGCATCAGCACCATTTGCGCGCCCGCGTATAGAGGTGCCAAGAGCGTCACAAGCTGCGCATTTACGTGCACGAGCGGCAGAATATTGAGGATGCGGTCGCTGTCGGAAATCTCCAAGCCGTGCACGATTTGCTTGGCATTGGTGAGGTAGTTCCGATGCGAAAGCGTCGCTCCCTTGGGGCGGCCGGTCATTCCGGAAGTGAAAATAATGCACGCGGGATCGGCTTCCTCGATCTGGATATCGGGCGGTGTCTCGGGGCCGACGAGCAAATCCTCAAACAGGCGCATGCCGCGCGGCGCCTCATCATCCAGTACGTAGACTTCCTTCAAATCGGGCAAATCCATCTGCATGTCGCGGATGCGGTCCGCAAACTGTGGAATCGTAATCAACCGCCGCGCTTCGCTGCTTTGCAGAATAAAATGGATTTCTTCCTTTTTGAGCAGACTGTTGATCGGTAGCGGCACGGCGCCGGCCTTAATAATGCCGAAGAAGGTAATGATCCATTCCGGAATATTCGGCAAAACAAAGGCGATGTGCTCCCCGTGGCGGCACCGTTGCTCCAAAAGACCGCCGGCCAGCGCGTTCGCCGTCGCCTCGAGTGTGGCGAAGGATAATTGTTCGTTCTCGAAATAGAGAAATGTCTTGTCACCGTATTTCTTCGCCTGCCGGGTTAGTAGGTTACCCAGTGTGTTCAATGCGTCCTCCGGACATTCAAACGTGGCTGTCGAGCCAGGCGATCAACATCGCGAACAACTCTTCTTTGGCCAGATCGTTGTGGACCTCGTGAAATTGCCCTTCGAATAAGCGAAACGTTTTGTCCTTGGAACCGGCGCGCTCGAAGAAAAGCTGCGTGCCGGCCGGCGAGGTTAGCGCGTCCTCACCACCGTGCCAGGACAAAAGCGGCATCTGCAGTGCTCCGGCCGCTAGTAAGGTACGATCCATCGCGGCGGAAAACTCGACGAAGAACCGGCTTGATACGCGATCGTGAACCAGCGGATCGTTCTCGTATTCACGAATCACTTCGGGGTCGTGCGAAAGAGTCCCGGGGTCGATTCCGTTACCCAAGGCCAACGTCGGCAGCAGCGAGGAGAGAAGCCGGCCCACCGTGGCCTTTAGGGCCGGCACTTCCAGCGCAAGTTTGAGCGCCGGGCTCGAGGCGATGACCCCATCGATGGTGTCGGCGTGGCGCAAGGCGTACGCGAGCACAATCAGACCGCCCAAAGAGTGCCCCATGAGAAAGATTTTCTTGTCGGGATAGGCTTCGCGCGCTTCGCCGATGACCATGTATTGGTCGTCGAGGAATTGGTCGAAACGGTCCACGTGGCCGCGTCGTCCAACGGTCTTCCCGTGACCGCGGTGGTCGTGAGCGAAGATTGCGTAGCCGGCGGGTAGACAGTTGGCTACGATGTTCTTGGATCGTCCGCCGTGCGAGCCGAGTCCGTGTGCGAACACGACCACGCCACGCGGGTTCTCGACCGGCCAATGGCGCAGAAAAACTTCGGTTCGGTCGGCGGCAGTCAAGGCTTTTTCGATGGGCGCGTTGGCTGTCATCATTTCCCCCAAAAATGGAAAAATTTAGGAAGCGTGGGAATTGTAGAGGCAAGCACCAGACAGGTCAAGCTTTGCGCCATTGCGGGGCCGGTCCGCCGATAATGATTGCTTGCCACTAAGCCGCAAAATTGCTAGTGTTTTCCCACTCATGTGACGGGAGATATGACATGGCGCAATGTTCCCAATGCGGCGACGATGCCCACTGGAAGATCGTCAAGCGGCTGAATTTTGTCCCTGTAAAGCCGTTTTTTCTTTGCGACGAGCACCGTCAAGAGATGGAACGCAAGGAATTTACTTTTATTATCGCCGGGCTCGTGATTTCGCTGGTCATTGTGCTGATCAGTTTAGCCCCGTGGCGTTTTCTGTCGAAGCAGGAATCCATTGCTCCGACTCCGATCCAAGCGGAAATGGTCGTCGCCGATCTCGACCGCGATGGTCGCGTGTCGTGGTTCGAGCAGCAAGCTGTAGCCAGCGATGAAGTCATGGCCAACTTCAAACAATTCAAATATCCTTTTGCCCGCGTACTCACGCCGGACAGCCCGACCCGGCCGATCAAAAAGAAGATCGCCCTCGATGCTTTCCTCAACGCTTCGCAAACATCCGGCACCGCTGGCGGCTCCCTCGTGAACCGCTTCAATCATCCTTTGCTTTTCGATCGTTTCGTGCAGCGCCACACCGACCCGACCGCCCAATTGCAGATACGCGCGTTGTACTTGACGCACGATCCCTACCTGGCGATCGTGCTGGCCAAGCCGGATACCGAGGAACCGTCTTTCATTTGCCTCGAGCGCCTCAGCCCCGACCAGGAGCAAGCGGTCGACGCACTGGAATCCCCGGCGGACAAGAACTAATAAAAAGGTCGACCGTCTGCGGCACCCCAACAACAAACGATTCGTTCGTTAAAAAGATTGTTCGAAAATGAACGGGAAAACGAAGGTAACTTCGCCCCCTTTGGGCGGGGGAAAGTTCATCCGGCGCACTTGCCTCGTCAGACATTCGGCGAAAGGGCCGTCCCCACTTGTGTTCTCCAACACGTTGACGGTTTTCACAACGCCATCCACGCCGATTGTGAACTCCACGAACACGCGCCCGGATAAGTCGGGGATCTCGCGCAACCGACGTTCGAAGCACGCCTTCACGCCGCCCACGTTGGCGCCGATTACCGCCGCGACGACCTTCTGATTCATCGATCCCTCGCCGCGACCGGTATTGAGGGCGGAGTCCGATATCTGCATAAACACGGGCCGCTCGGCGCGCGAGCCCAATTCAATGGACGAAATCCCTTCCATCTCGAATTGAAAATCGCCGACCGACACGCTGGTACCCGGCTTGATGCCGCCGCGCGTTTCGCTGAACTCGCGGCGCGTCCGTTTGACGTCGATGCCGAGCTTCTTCAAAGAAGCCAACGCCTCTTCGTCGAGGCCCTTCATGCGGTCAACGCCCTGGGAATCGACCCGGACGTTCGAGTTCGCGAGTTGATCGGCCGTTTGTCGTGCTTCATCACCGGTGACCGAAATGCCCTCATCAAAAACGAACTCGTTGCCGTCGTCGTCGCCGCCGCCCATTTTTATGGTTTTGATCACGCCACCCTGTTCGAGCGACTGGAGAGTGGCGGCCATATAACCGGTCACATCGACATCGACCGGCGGTCGGAAAGAGTCATCATCGGTATTCAGCGGCGGCGTCACCCGCGTGCCGACCGGTTGGCCGCGGCCCAGTTCGAAACCGGCGTCGTGGGCGGCCGAAGTCCACAGGTCGACGCCGGCGTTGACATACAGGTTGAATAAGTCGGCCCAGTAACGAGCGGCTTTCTGCGTATCGTCGCCCGCCTTTACCGCTCGGCGTATCGTTTCCTTGGAGGCCGCCTCAAGCTTCTTGGCAAAGGTTTCGCGTTCGATCACGTAATGGTAGCCGTCAAAATTCGCGAGCCCGATTTCCGGACTGCGGTCCAGTTTCGCGTACAAGCCATCGCGATCGCGCGGCGCCGCCTCGTCGATCAACGCCAAACTCATCGCCACCAAGGCGGGCAGCGCCTCGCCGACCGAGCCGGAGGCCAATGCCTTCTTCGCCCTGTCGTAGTCGGCGGCCAGTGTTCGCGCCTGTGTGCTTTGGGCTTGGTTGATCGCGGACAGCCAAGCGCTGTCGTCTTGCGGCATCTGTGATTTGAGACCTTCGGGCACGAGGGCGGCGGTCGCTTTGATAGCGCGAAGCTTGAAGGTATTCGTCCAGGAATTCGCAGCCATCGCTGCGCTAAAAAGGATAGCGAGAAGAATAACGGTCAGGCTAAGGCGGCAGAGCCTCCGCACGGTTTCATCCTTTCTCAACGGCGACTTTAGTCGGCGTCGGCCAGCATCTCCTCGACGGTGGCACCGATTTCCGACGCATCTTCTACCACATGGACGCCACCTTCGGCCAGCGCGTCGAGTTTGGCGCGCGCCGTACCTTTACCGCCGGCAATGATCGCTCCGGCATGGCCCATGCGTTTTCCCGGAGGCGCCGAGAGTCCGGCCACGAAACTCACGACCGGCTTCTTGACGTTGTCGGCAATGTATCGCGCGGCCCGCTCTTCCGCGTCGCCGCCGATTTCGCCGATCATCAAGATCACCTCAGTCTCCGGGTCGCGTTCAAAGGCTTCGAGGCAATCGATGAAATCCGTGCCGACGACCTGGTCGCCGCCGATACCGATACAGGTCGATTGTCCGATGCCTAATGCTGTCAATTGTGACACCACTTCGTAGGTCAGCGTTCCGCTGCGGCTGATCACGCCGACCTTTCCCGGCAAATGGATCTGCGCCGGCATGATGCCCACTTTGCATTTCCCGGGGGAAATCAGGCCGGGACAATTCGGGCCGACCACGCGGGTGGGCAGGCACGAGGTTTGCTGCAACACGCGGATCATGTCCATCGTGGGGATGCCGTCGCTGATCACGACGCACAGCCCGACCCCGGCGTCGGCCGCTTCCAGGATCGCATCAGCGGCGAACACCGGCGGCACGAAAATCAGGCTGACATCCGCTTTGGTGGCGTCCACGGCATCGGTCATCGTGTCGAACACCGGCACATAATCGACGTTTTGATTGCCCTTGCCCGGCGTAACGCCGGCGACGATTTTCGTGCCGTACGCCGCGCACTGCCGCGCGTGGAAACTACCTTCCTTCCCGGTGATTCCCTGGACGACGACCTTCGATTTTTCGTTGACAAAGATGCTCATGACGCACCTCCCGGCAACGCGGCCACGACTTTGCCCGCAGCGTCGGCCAATCCTTTAGCGAGGATGAATTCGTGGCCGGAATCTTCGAGCAGTTTGCGGCCTTCCTGGACGTTGGTTCCCTCCAAGCGAATCACAATCGGCAATTGAACGTCAATTTCCTCCAACGCCGACAAGATACCGGCCGCGACCATATCGCAGCGCACAATGCCGCCGAAAATATTGATCAGCACGACGCGAACGCGCTTATCGGCGGTCAGCAAACGGAAGGCGTTGACGACGTTTTCCTTGTTCGCCCCGCCCTTGATATCGAGGAAATTTGCCGGCTCGCCACCGGCCAGCTTGATCATATCCATCGTGGCCATCGCCAATCCCGCACCGTTGACTAGACAACCGATGTTACCGTCCAGCTTGACGTAGTCCACGCCGTAGCGCCGGGCGAGGATTTCCAGCGGCTCTTCCTCTTCGAAATCGCGGAAGCCCCGCACATCCGCATGCCGCGGTAGGGCGTTATCATCCAGAGTTACCTTCGCGTCCACCGCCCACAGGGCGCCGGCGGAATCCAGCACCAGCGGATTGATTTCGATAAGCGCACAGTCCTTCTCGACAAACAGACGATACATATTGCTGATCAAAGCGGCGCATTGATGCACCTGCTTGCCGGTGAGCCCCAACGCGAAAGCCACGCCGCGCGCGGCAAACGGCGACAGGCCGCACAGCAAATCCACATTCCGCAAAATGATTTTCTCGGGCGTTTCGGCCGCTACCTTCTCGATTTCCATACCGCCTTCGCGGCTGGCCATGACCGTGACGGAGCGCGTGGCGCGATCGATCAGCATCGCCAGATAATATTCCTTATCGATGTCGACGGCCTTGGTGATCATTAGCTTTTTCACGACGCGGCCCTGGGGACCGGTTTGCGGCGTGACGAGCCGTTTGCCGTGAATTTCGAGCGCCAGTTCGTGAACTTCTTCGAGACTTCGCGCGAGTTTGACGCCACCGGCCTTACCGCGTCCGCCGGCGTGAATCTGCGCTTTGACGACCCAGATGTCGCCGCCTAAATCCTGCGCCGTTTCGTAGGCTTCCCACGGATTGGATATCTTTCGAAACGGCGGCACCGGTACACCGAATTGTTGTAGTAGCTCTTTTGCTTGATATTCGTGAATATTCATGGGTAGTCCTCCCCTGGACAGCGCATAAACCTTAGTCGTCGTTCTGCGTTTCTAATCGTTGGCTACAACACTGGGTAAGGGTCAGTAATCTTCCGGCGCCGGCGTTGCGATCGAAACCACAACGTCTCCTATGCCATCCACCCTTTGCCGCAGTTCTTTGCCGACTTTGAAATATGGCAAGCGTTTGGGCGGTACGTGGATCTTTTCTTTTGTTTTCGGATTACGACCTACGTAAGACTCATACTCTTTGATGACGAAGCTTCCGAAACCTCGTATTTCGATGCGACTTCCTTTGACCAACTCTTGGGTCATTTCGTTGAATATCAAATCGACGACTTCCGCAGCCCTCTTGATGGTGATCCCCGCCCGTTTGGACAAAGCCTCGACAAGGTCCGACTTATTCATCGCCATCCCCCTGGGCATATCTGATGTGATTTTCTTTACAATTACCGCATGTTGAAACCACACCTGTCAAGTTAAAATAAACGCCGTAACGCGAAAAACAAGGTCTCTTACATCAGAAAATCAAAAATATGCGTGCTGTGAAAAAACCTTTTTTCCAATCCGGCTTCCAAGACGACCGTTTTGCGACGCCGCCCACCATGGCGATGGAGCCTCACAATTCGTTCGGACGCGCCTCGCGTTTGACGTCGAAATTGTACAGGTCCTTGCTGAAATAGTTGATACGCATGGAAATACGACCGTCTTTGCCCCCCAAAATTAGGAAGATTTCCGACGTGTCGGTCTTCCAGCCGGTAACGATGTTAACCTGTCCTTTGGCCAGCGCCTCGGCGAGTTGCTTGGTTTTCGTCTTGGCATTCGTGCCGGACCAGGTTTCGGCGTTAGAGCTGGGATTGCCGTATTTTTCAATCAACAACTTGCGAACCGCGGCGTGATCCTCCATGTACCGTTCGGCTTCCACATGCTTCTGCAAGAACAAGATTGTGCCGTGATCGAGTCCCGACGAGCTGAAGTGAAAGTACACTGCCGCCGGAAATCCCACCACCTTCCCGTGAAAGACGAGTTGGTTATCGCTCTTGTGATACAATGACAACATGCGCTCGTCATGCTCGACCTGCTCCGGCTTGGCGCCCCAGACCGCACTCCGGAAATCCTCGGCACCCGACACCATCGGCCAGGCCAATACCGAGAACACCAGCAGAAGAATGATGATGCGTTTCATAGACCCTCTCCACGTGATTCCAACCGGATCCGCCTTGGAATCATATCACCGCAGCCCGCAACAAAAAAGAAACCCGCCACCTAAACGGTCGCGGGTTTGCCGGCCGCCCCCAGTAGGACTCGAACCTACGGCACCAGGATTAGGAATCCTGAGCTCTATCCACCTGAGCTATGGGGGCCCACTATGTTGCGGGATTGTACTGCAAGCAGCGATGAAATCAATTGGCAGCTCGCGTCGCAACCATTGCCTTGACGCCCCGGCTTGAACGCGAGACCATGCGGCCGATGGACACCAAACCGGCTGTACTAATCGTCTGCGAACAGACACAAGAAGTCGACCGCTTGCGGGAATCGCAGCCCGATTTCGACCTACAACACGCCTATTCCATTCACGACATGGCTCCGCCTGACGACTTGGCATTTGTCCTGGTTGACTACGCCATTCTCGACGGTATCCCCAACCTGCCCGCGTGGCGGGAACGCACGCCCGTCATCGTCTACAACGCGCCGCGCCCGGGCACGCCGCGCCGATTCCCGCACTGCCTCGCCGGAGCTCTCGGCGTCGAATCACAATCGCTCGTCGAACTCGACCTGCCCGCTTGGCAAACGATTATCCAATTGCGGCACAGCCCGCAGGTGGGAGCGTCGCTCGATCAGGTCCTGAGTCGTATTGATGAATTTAGTCGGCGTATCTTAGCAACCAATAATCCCGCACTTCTCAAGCGACGTTTGCCCGCCTTGCTTTCCACGCTCGTTTTCTTTCACGGCATGGCCTTGTGGGATTGGTCGAGTAACGAGTTGGAAGTACACCTACCCGCCGATTGGTCTCCGGAACACAATGACCGGGTCGTGGCCCATGTTCGCGAGTTGTTGGCGGCCCGAGAAGCCCAGCGTTCTCTCCCCGAAAACGCTTCCCTCGTGGCGTTTCAAACGGCGGGCGAGCCCATTTCGCAAGCCGATATCCATCACCACATCACGGCGAACGTGGGATCCGGCGACGGCCTGTTGTGCGTGTTTCGCACCGGCGGTAACCCCTTCTCCGCGATCGAAAGACAAATGCTCGTGTTGGCGGCCAACCTGGTCGCCTACGCCCTGCGCAACGCCCGGCTTTTTGAGGGGCTGGAAGCGCAAGCCCGGAAAATCATCGAGAAGAACCGGGAACTGGCCAAGGCCAGTCGTTTGAAATCAAATTTCCTGGCTAACACGAGTCACGAACTCAAAACTCCTTTGCATTCGATTCTCGGGCTTGCCGAACTGCTGCCCGAGGCCGATTCCGCCGCCGAACTCCAGCAGATGACTGAACGTATCGGCGTCAACGCCCGACGCCTTCTCGATTTGGTCACCGATATCCTCGATTTCTCGCGTTTGCTGGTTGACGAAGAGACGATCTACGTCGACCAGTTTGACCTCGATGAGTTCCTTCGCGAACTCGCCGACGGCTTCATCGATGTGGCGCGCGTCAAGGGCGTGGCTCTGCGTTGGTCCAACGAAGTGCCTGCGAAAACGTTTCCCACCGACCGCGAAAAGTTGTTCCGGATCGCGGCCAACCTGTTATCCAACGCCTTCAAGTTCACGGTGCAAGGTGAAGTTGAACTGCGTTTCTCCGCACTAAACGGCGACCTGCTCGTTACCGTGAAAGACACCGGCGTCGGCATTCCCGAGGAAGAACTCGCTCGCATCTTCGAACAATTCCACCGTGTCAAAGGCCCGCTGCAGGACGCCGCCGAAGGCGCGGGGCTCGGGCTGGCCATCGCCCACCGGCTCACCCGCGTGCTGGGCGGGGAAATTCGCGTCACCAGTGCGGTGGGTCGCGGCAGTGTTTTCACGCTGCAGGTTCCACCTTGTCGCTCCGACGCTTCGCCTGAGTCGAATGCGGCGTTTCAACAGGAGAAAGGTACAGTTTGATGTCCGATAAACGAACGCTGATTCTGTTGATTGAAGACAATCCGGACCACGCCTTCTATATCGAAAAAGGCTTGAGCAACCGTGGATTTCAAGTGATCTGGTACGCCAACGGCGCCGACGGTTTGCGCGCCGCCCGCACCGAGAAGCCGGCGGTGATTCTGCTGGACGTCATGTTGCCGCATACCCACGGCCTGGATCTGCTGCGGGAATTGAAACGCGACGCGCAAACGGTGTCGATCCCGGTCATTGTCGTCACCGCCTATGCGACATTGCAGCTAAATCGCGAAAAGGAAATGGCGATGTCTTACGGCGCTGTGGATTTCCTCAAGAAGCCGTTTAAGGTCGGTGAACTGGCAGAGAAACTACATGCGCTGATCGACGAGCAGGAAGCCTAGGGCAGCATTTCGTTGATGATGGCTGTTAGGCGCACATCGGAGACATCCGAGGTTTCAACGACTTTGACCGACCCCGCGTCGCCGGCCATCAGGCCTCCGGAAAATTGGTGAAGAACAGCGTCAGCAATGCGCCGACCACACCACCCAGGAAGTTCAACGCGCGCTTATTCGGTCGGCGTTGAAACTGGCCGAGTATGCCGCTCACGACGCTCTCGATATGGTTGGCCAGCACCGCGGCGAAAATGAGAATCAACACCGCTTTGGCGCCGAACAACAGGTCGTGGGCGTCCACGTTAAAGCCCGCCGCATGAAATAGACCGAAGGCGAACCCGACGTATAAAATGATCGTCACCGCGCCATACAAGCTGCCCTCAAGGCTCACGCCGCCGCGCGTGCCGGCGCGCACGCGTTCCAACGTAATCAACTGGTACGTGCGCTTGCCGTATGCCTGGCCCAACTCCGTGCTGACCAGATCGCCCAGCGACGTGGTAAGCGATGCCACAAACGCCAGTAGGCTAAGAAACTGATGCGGTGCTTTGGTACTGAAAATCATGACCCACGCCGCCAGCAGTGGAATCGCGCTCGGCAATAAGACGGCGCCGAAATTCAGCGCCCCTTCCTTGCCCTCGGCGATGGCCTTGCTTTTCCGTTTGAGCACGTCCATCGCGAGCCGTTTCGAGACGTCGGCGAAAATGTAATACGACAGCAATAGAACCAAGCCCGCCCAACTGAACGCCGCGTAAACGGAGGTGCCGACGACAACGCCGCCCACCATGCCGCCGCGTGTCACCACGCGCAGTTTCCAGGCGAGTATGAGCAGTACAAACGCAAGAGCTAAACCGACACGAATGTCGCCATTGAATTGGAGGTTGAGCGGAAGATTCGAATCCATTTTCTAGTGGCGCGTTTCCTTTGCTGCTTCTTCCAGTTCTTTCTTGCTGGGTTCGATGACGAAATGGCGCACTTCGCTGCAATAGTAACGAACGTTGATCAGAGACGAATCGACGGCGCCGTTTTCCGGCACGACCCGCTCAAAGCTGACTTTCGCGCCGGTCACCCAATGTCCCTCGGGACAAACATTGGCCATCGAATCAAACCCTTTGCCGTAAAGATTTGGTCCCCGGCGTTCGTCGAAAGGCTGGTAACGCCGGCACACACGCCGAACCCCGGTCAAGTGAATGCGATCGCTTGTGTAGAAATCCGAACCGGACAACATGTAGCCGACCGGACAATAGTCGTTGATGACTTCGCCCGCGAATTTGTCGCCGCCGGCACCAACGAAAGTAGGGTTGCTGAAGGCGTTCGGGTCGCTGCACACCAAGCTGAGACCGGCGAGCATTTTCTCGCCGTCATCTTCCTTGATATTGTAAATCACGGCGTGCGCCACGGTTCCTATGGGGCAATTGTAGTTGCGTTCGCAATAATTGTCCGTCTCGGCGCGACACACGTTCCCGCTGCGCTCAGTCAGCAGCATCTCGGTCGTCTTGACGTACAACTTGCCCTTCATCCCGGCCACGGCCAAAGTACTAAGCACGAGCAGAGCGATCAACGCTCCACCGAACATGACGGTCGAAATTCGGCGCATTCGTTTACCCTTATGTGCTGTGGAACCTGATGGATCCGTTTCGCGTGCGTACACTAGCAGAGACACCCGAAGCGCGCAAGAGGATAAAGCTACGGCTTTCCGGCGAAAAACGGTTTATTTATCAAGTGTTACCACGAACATTCGATGTTCATTCCAACGCGACGATAGACATTCTTCGACCTTCTTCCCACCACTTCCGTGCGGTTTCCTCGCGCGGCATCCGGTCTACGTACTGGGATTGAAGTCCTCTACGTCAAAAGAAACGCGCCTCGGCTGCGTCAACGGAGATAACCGGGAAGCTTATTCGGCGAGCGAGATCGTGGCCGGCGTCAACTTGCTGAACAGCGAATTGTTGAGTTCGGCGGCGAGTTCGGAATCCGGCGAAAAGTAATCGGGATATTGGGCCGAGTTGGTCAGCACGGCATAGATGTCATAGTCGCCGGGCTCCAAATCGAAATTGTCGATGGTCCAACTCAGCGTGAAACTCAGCGTTTCGTAGGGCTGAAGCACCACTTCCTGCGGCTCGGAACCCTGGCCGGGGAAGAGACCTCCCACGACGGTCTCACTGTTGTGGCGAACCGCAAAGGCGGCCATGGGACTAGAGAGCGATTCGAGCTTTTGGATTTCCCCGGAGACATTCGTGGCATCCAAGGTGATGACAACTGTTTCGCCGTACGTGTAATAGGGCCGCTCGGGCCGGACGTCAAAAATCACGCGTTGGTCGAGTTTCATCGGATCGAGGTCGTTCTCGGGCCGGCCTTTGACGACCGTGAAGTTCTGCTCGGCGGTGGAAAAGAACGGATACGACGCAAACAGGGTCCATTCCCCTTCGGCCAGTTCACTAATCAACGCGAACTCACCCTTCTCGTCGGTCACTAAGCTGATCCCGATTTCCGCGAGTTCCACTGAAATTCCGGAGTGATTGTGCATGTTTTCCAGCGTCGCGCTGCCCTGCGCCTCGGGCGGTACACCTTCTTCGACCGGGTCGTCAAAGCCAACGTCGATACCAACGCCGTTGTCGCCGCACGCCACGAGCATCGCCGCGAGCAGTACCAGAAATCCAATGATTATCCTTGCTTGCAAACTGACTCTCCACCGGTTGCTTCGCATTCTATCACCGCGAACAGTTGCTCGCAACATCCGTGCCACGAACAATTTACCTTTTATTTCATACATTTGACAATCCATATAAACAAGCTTCACTTCAGTTATTCGTCATATTCATCAAGTTTTTGGTATCGACTCAGAATCGAAACGTGATGCCTAAGGCATACAAATTACGCACGAAACTGAGTCGGTCGTGATCGAAATTGCTCCAAAAACGCTGATAGCTTCCGTACAGGCTGAAGTACTCGGTGAAACTATGAGTAAGCCTCGCCTGGATCTGATTGTAGTTTTCGTCGTCCTCCTCGATTGAATAACTGTGCGGAATCAAAACCTTTTCTTTCGAATCGCGGAACTGGAACGTCCCGACGAAGTGCACGCTCGTATCTTCCAGCACATATTGAGACAGGCCCACCGTCACGCGGTGGTTGTCGTAAGCGTCACCGTAGGAGTTCGAGGCGTTGTTCTGGTAGGTGTAAGTCAGCGTCGTCATAAAGGGCAAGCGCTCGAAAAAGGCGGTTTGATAGCGAACCGATGCCCGCACCTCGTTGAGGTTGTCCTTGCGCTTGTCGTCCCTTTCCACCAACAGGATATTTTCCTCGCCGATATTGCGCAAGGCGTTGAAAGGATACGTTTTCCTTTCGTAGTTATAGCCCGCCCCGACCGAGAACGTGCGCTTGAAATCATATCGAAATTCGGCGCCGTACAATTGCGTCCAGTAATCGTAGTAATCCGACCCGCGAAAATCGAATTCGCTGTACTGAGCGTGAATTCCCGCGTAGATGCTGTCGATAAACCGCTTGCCGACGAAGGCGCGGCCGATGAACTTCAAGTAATCTTCTTCGGCACTGCGAATGTTGCGCAGCTTCGCCGAACCTTGCACACCCATCTGAACCGTGCGAATCGAGTAGTTCGTGTAACCGAGTTGCAGTTGGTTGATGATCGTGTCTTCCTCGGTTTCCTGCGCGTAGAGTTTTCCTCCCAGTTGGTAGTTCGTGAGCCATATATTGTTCGGCGTGATACGCCAGTTGAGTCCGAAATCGTAGAACAGCCGCCCCAGAAAATCGGCGGTGAGGTCCCGATTCGCCTTGTACACATTGTCGTCGTACTCGGCCGACAGCGAAGCCCGATTTTTCAAATCCACATCGCCCGCCCAAGCCGCACCCGCGCCCAGCGCCGCCCACAAACAGACGAACCACAAGACGGGCCCGGCCCGCCGTCGTACTTGATCGTGTATCCAAATCAGCCGCAAAACGCAGTCCCCTTTTTAGCGTCGCTTATCATCGCGAAGCGCCACCGCCTTCAAGCGAAGCTGCTTCGCTTTTCCGGCGAGATCGCCGGCCAGTTTTTCCAACAATTTCTTCTCGGCTTTCAGTCGCTTGATTTCCGCTTCAATCGATCTCCCGGCGCGCACCGAACCCGGCGGCGCTTGTTCGGAAGAATCAATCGGCGGCACGTGCAAGCCCGAATCGTCCACCTCGGGCTGCACCGCCTCGTCGCCGTCGTCACGGCCTTCGTCGGCGCGCCGCATGAAGCGGGCACCCTCTTCAAAAAGGTTCATTTCCTTGACCATCGTGTCGAAATCTTCGCCCAGTTTCTTTTCCCGCTGCAGGCGCATGATGTCGCGGTTGATCTCGCGTATGGCGTCGCGAATCTTCCGCACGATGTCGCTGAGAATCTCCGCCTTGGCAAGCAATTCGTCGGGCCCGTCCGTGTCGTTCTCTTCGACAATCAGGCGACTGAAATCGCTTTCCACGGTGCGCGCGGTTCGCCACTTCCGCCGCGATTGCCGCAGTTCATAAAAACGATCGGCCAGATTCTTGGCATCCTTGCGGCCCTTGGCGTGACGCAACTTCCGAGCGACGCGCTCCATTTCGGTCGTGTACACCCGAAAAAGCGCCTCGCGTTTGGAGACGCGGGCTTCCTCATTGGCCGCCATGGATTTTGCGACTTCGTTGAGGCGGTTCGAAAGATCGAGATTCTCCGCCAGCAGGCGCTCTAGACGCATGCGTCCCAGAATCCCGGGATCGGAATCTTGTACCTTCTCGATTTCATCGGCGAGATCGCCTTGCTTGCGCAGTAGCTCGCGCTGCTGCTTCAGCAAAAGCCGGTGTTGGCCGGCCAGCGCCCCGTATTGAGCCTTGAGCAGCCTAATAGTTGACGTGTCGACGTCGATTCGGTTTTGCGCCGCTGCGCCGGACGGCGCGAAGAGCGCAACGAGAAACATCACCATCGCTACCGCGATTCCGCGGCACAAAAAGCGACTTCGATGTTTCTGCGTCAATGTCATCGATTCCTCAAATTAGTCCGTATTTCTCCAGTTTGTAATACAACGCACTGGTCTTGATGCCGAGCAGGCGCGCGGTTTCGGTTTTGACGCCGTTGGCTTGGTTGAACGCCTGCTTTATCAATTCGCGTTCGATATCATCGAGGATCTCCGGCAGCGGCTTGGTGCCCAATTCCGGCTTCAAGACCGCGCCGCCGTTACCGCCGGTGATAAAGCTGGGCAGATCCCCCACGTTGATGAAATCCGATTCGCAAAGCACCATCGATTGCTCGATGACGTTTTCGAGTTCTCGAATATTGCCCGGCCATTGGTAGCACCCGAGTTTCTTCATCGCCTCGTCGCTTAAGCCGCGAATTTGCTTGCGGGTGCGGGGCGCCAGTTTCGTGAGAAAATGCGTAACCAGGCGCGTCAAATCCTCGAGTCGATCCCGCAAGGGCGGCACTTCCACCGGGATAATATGCAGACGGTAGTACAGGTCCTCCCGGAAGTTGCCGGCTTTGATTTCCTCCAGCAGATCCTTATTCGTCGAAGTCACCACCCGCACGTCAACGCGGATGGTCGTCGCGCCGCCAACCCGCTCGAATTCCCGCTCCTGCAATACGCGCAACAGCTTCAATTGGATCATCGGGCTGATGTCGCCGATCTCGTCGAGGAACAACGTCCCCTTGTCGGCCAGTTCGAAACGGCCGATGCGCCGCTTGTGCGCCCCCGTGAACGATCCCTTCTCATGCCCGAACAGCTCGCTCTCCAAAACGCCCTCGGCCAGCGCCGAGCAATTCAACTTGATAAAGGGCCCCGAAGCCCGCGGGCTGGCCTCGTGAATCGCCCGCGCGATCAACTCCTTGCCCGTGCCGCTTTCGCCGCAGATGAACACTGTCGAATCGCCCTGCGCGATCTTTTTGATCGTGTCCTTGATTTGATGAATCGCGTCCGATTCGCCGATCATTTCGTCGGTGCCGAGGCTGTCGACCTCGGCCTCGCGCAGGTACAGGTTTTCGTTTTCCAGGCGCGCTTTTTCGTGAGTCAGTTCTTGATGCTCGACGGCCTTCTCGACCCGGAAGCGCAATTCGTCCTGCGAGAACGGTTTGGTGATGAAATCGAAAGCGCCCTTGCGCATTGCGTCCACGGCCGTTTCGATCGATCCGTACGCGGTGATCACCATCACGACGGTCTCGGGGCTGCGGGACTTCACCTCTTCGAGCACTTCAATGCCGTCCATCCCCTCCATGCGCAGGTCGGTCAGCACGATGTCGACGGGGTTCATTTCCAGAATCTGCAAGCCCTCGGGTCCGTTGCCGGCCGAGAACACCTTGTGGCCCATTTTAGCGATGATGACTTCCATGCCCTCGCGCATCGTTTGGTTGTCGTCGATCACCAGTACGTGTTTCATCAACTCTCCTCGCTTTCCGGTTGCGGCAACCGTATGACAATGCCGGTGCCGCGGCCGACTTCGCTTTGCAGTTTCAAATCGCCGCCGTGGCCTTCCACGATCTTGCGCGCAAAAGGCAGCCCCAAGCCGGTGCCCTTTTCCTTGGTGGTATAAAACGGACTGAACACGTTTTCCAGGTTCTCCGTCGCGATGCCGCGACCGGTGTCGGTGATGGAAATTCGCAAATCGTGGCCGGCGCGACCGACGGTCACCTCCAAGCGTCCGCCTTCGAGCATCGATTGCACGGCGTTGAGCAACAGGTTGTGCAACACGCGCCGCATGAGGTCGGGATCGAAGAAGGCCGCATTCAAATCCGGGGCGATGTCCTTGATAAGCTGAATGCCCTGCTTCTCGCAGCGCCCGGCGTATTCCATCATCAGTTCGGCGAAGAATTCATGCAAATCGACGCGCCGCACGTCCGGCACGTGGTCCCGCGTGAAATCGAGGAATTCGTTGACGACCTGCCCCAGCACGCGGATTTCGCGCTCGATCTTTCGCACGTGTTGAATGAGATCCTGCCGGTCTCTGAGTTCGTCGCTGAGGATGCCACAGTAAAGCTCCATGCCGCCGAGCGGATTCCGCACCTCGTGCGCAATGCCTCGCTGCATCATGTGCATCTCGCGTTCGCGTTCGACGATGCTCTTGCGCATGTCGTTGAGCGTCACGGCCAGCAGTTCAATTTCATCGCCCGTCTGCTCGGCGATCTCGGTTTCGTAATTCCCCTCGCCGATGCGCGCCGCGCTGCGCGCCAGCCGCCTTAGGGGGTTGGCCAGACGCCGCGCGAAAATAATCCCGGTAATGGCAAAGGCCAGCAACGACGCCAGGCTGATCAGCACCAGATTGAGACGAATGGCGCGCAAGCGCCCGAAAAAGCGCACGTCGGCGTCCACGCCCACCATCGCCACGACCTCGCCGTCCAACAGCAGCGGCGCATAGCCGGCTAAGTACATCTCGCCATCCGCGCCGCTGAACATCGTCGAAGCGACCGCCCGGCCCTGGCGTACTCGTTTGACCTCCCGCCGGTGCCCCGCGAGGTGATACATCTTCTCGCCGATCTCCCCCTGGCGCTCGGTCGTGAAAATGACCTTGTGCTCGAAATCGGCGACATACACGCGCCGCACGTCGTTGGTCTCAGCCAGCAGCGCCAGTTTGTCACGCACGGACCGATAACTGCGCGTGGCCTCATCACCGGGTAGAAAGGCGAACACCTGCGTGGCGTCGACCTGCCCGGCGGCGCTACGGGCCAGGCCGATCAGCCGGCGCGCCATTTCATCCTCGAGGCTCGCCCGCGCTTGAAAGTAGAAGTAGAAACTGATGATCGTCAGAAACAGAAAGGTCGGCGCGAGCATCACCACCAACAATTTGCCGAGCAGGCTATGGCGAATGTTCAGAGGCTCGGCCACGTCACTCCCCCGCCAGCCACGCGCCGCGAATCCACTCGATCCGGGGCGGGTCCGACCAAATCACTTCCACGACGTCGAAACGCATCACCGGCGGGTCCAGCTTCTTTTTGCCGCAAAACGCCATGGCCAGCCGCTCGATGCGCCGCCGCTTGCCGAAGTTCACTTGCTCGGCCGGGCGACCGTACTCATCGTCGCGCTTGCTTTTCACCTCCACAAAAACCAACTCATCGCCTTCCACGGCAACCAAGTCCAGTTCCCCGAGTTTCGTCGACCAGTTGCGGGTTACGATCCGCATGCCGTGACGCTTGAGATGGCGCGCCGCGAGCCGCTCGGCTTTCGGACCCAACGGTTCATCCTCACCGCGCAACCTGGCCAACAAACGGCGCCACGCGTCGCTCATTCCGGCTTCCTTACCACGCCGCGAAAGCTCATGCGGTGCAACGGACACGGCCCCACGCGCCGCAGCGCTTCGAGATGTTCGGCCGTCCCGTAGCCCTTGTTGGCGTGCCAGGCGTAGTCGCCGTAACGCTCGTGCAGGCGCAGCATCAAGTCGTCACGCGTCACCTTGGCCACGATCGACGCCGCCGCGATCGACAGGCAAATGCCGTCACCGCCGATTAGCGTCCGTTGTTGGATTGTGGTCGGTAGCCGCTGATTGCCGTCGATCAGCAAAAAGTCGGGAGCCTCCGGTAGCTTCGCCACGGCCCGCAGCATCGCGCTTTTGGTTTGCGTGAGGATATCGCTGGCGTCGATTCGCCGCGCGCTTCGCACTCCCACGCCCACGCCGCGGGCTTGTTCGAGAATCAGTGGCAACATAGAACGCCGTTGGCGGTCGCTGAGCTGTTTGGAATCCGTAACGCCGGGGAGATCCGCGTCGGCACCGAGCACGACCGCCGCCGCCACCACCGGCCCGGCCAGACAGCCGCGCCCCGCTTCATCGATGCCGGCCACGATCAGACCGTGCCGCCAGAGCGCCCGCTCGTGCGCGAGCATGTCTCCATCTTGCGGGATAAACAAAGTGTTTTCGGTCGTCTCGGCCACGCGCGCCTCCGCCCAAGTCGGCTCAGGATAGCCGCTTTCGTGCGGAGTGTCAAAAATTTGAGGGTGGTTGCGAAACCTGGATCGCGACTGAAGTCGCTCCTACGGTTTTGTGTGATGTCATTTCGCAGCCGGGCGCGGCTGCGCCACAAGTTGAGGGTTCCTGCCGTTGTGGTTTATGCAAAGCCGGTGATCGTGCATGCCGCAAGTGAGGCTCGCAAAGGCGACGAAGACGCCGGTCGCTGTGACGGCATTGTCGTCGGGTGCACGCGGTCCCCTTGTCCGGGCTCGCAAAGGCGGCGAAGACGCCGGTCGCTGCAACAACATCGTCGATAGATGCTCTCGGTCCTAGCCCCGGACCTTGTCCGGTCCAGGCTCAGCCTGGTTGCAGGGCTTACGGCACGCATCGATAAACGCGGCGGGCTTGAAATTGTGTGACGAGGTATTAAATTGCCGTTGCTCGAATCTCAAAACATTAACAATGCGTGAACCTTGAATCGACGGGAGAGATAGACATGGCGGCGAAGACGCGAAAATTCAAAGCGGAAATGAAGCAGTTGATGGATATCATCATCCATTCGCTGTATTCCAACCAGGAGATATTCCTGCGCGAACTGATTTCCAACGCGGTGGACGCGATCGATAAGGTGCGCTTTGAGGGCCTGACCAAGCCCGACGTGCTCGAAGACAACGCGGACTGGAAGATCAAACTCATTCCAAACCGGGAAACGAAGACCCTAACCATTTCGGATAACGGCCTCGGCATGTCGATGGAAACCGTCGGCGACCAGCTCGGTTCGATCGCCCGCTCGGGAACCGCTGAGTTCCTGGCCGAACTGCAGGATGCCGACGCCGCCAACCGGCCCGAGCTGATCGGCCAGTTCGGCGTGGGATTCTACGCGTCGTTCATGGTGGCCGAAAACGTGGTGGTGGAAAGCCGCATGGCGGGCGATCCAGAGTTGGGCGTGCGCTGGTCGTCCACCGGCCAGGGAACCTACAAGATCGAACAGATCCGCAAGGAAACGCGGGGCACGGACGTAACCCTGCACCTGCGCGAAGAGGCCTTGGAGTACTTGGACGAGTACTTCCTGCGCACGGTGGTCAAGAAGTTTTCGGATTTCGTCGAGCATCCGGTGGTGATGGACGTGGAAAAGACCGTGTCACCCACCAACGGCGAAGAAGACGCTCCAGAGAAGGTCGAGATCGTCGAGGAGGTCCTGAATTCGGGCCAGGCGATTTGGCGGCGGGCCAAAAGCGACATCGAACAAGAGGAATACCACGACTTCTACAAGCACCTGGCCCGCGATTCGGAAGACCCGGCCCGCGTAATCCATTACGTGGCCGAGGGCAACCTGGAGTTCCGTGCCCTGCTCTATCTGCCGGCGAAACGGCCGCCGTTTTTCGCGTCGCAGGACCCGACGAAGCAAGGTCCGCATTTGTACATCCGCCGCGTGTTCATCACCGACAACGCCGAGGCTTTGCTGCCGCCCTACCTGCGTTTCGTGCGCGGCTTGGTGGACGCGTCGGACCTGCCGCTGAACGTGTCGCGCGAAATGATGCAGGACAATCCGTTGATCGCCCGCATCCAGAAAGCGTTGGTCAACAAAATCCTATCCACGCTTGAGGAGATGGCGACCGAAGACCCGACAGCCTACGACGCCTTTTTCCAGGAATGGGGCTCGTTGCTCAAGATGGGTGTCTACACCGACTTCGCCAACCGCGAACGATTGGCCGACCTGTTGCGCTTCGAGTCGACGAAAACCCAACCGGGCGCGTTTACGTCGCTGGCGAAATATCTCGTGTCGATGCCCGTGGCCCAAACCGACATCTTTTACCTGGTCGGATCGAGCCGGGAGGTGATGGAGAGTTCGGCCTACCTCGAGCTTTTCCGCGCCCGCGATCAGGAAGTACTGCTGATGACCGACCCGATCGACGAATGGGTGACCAGCCACTTGATGGCCTACAAGGAAAAACCGTTCAAAGCCGTCGACAAGGGCGACCTGAGCGACGAGGCGGAAAAAGCGGCCCGCGAGGAAACCGGAAAGACGTTTGCAGGTCTGCTCGACTTGTTCCGGCAGGCCGTCCCCGAGGTCAAGGATGTCCGGCTCTCCGGGCGGCTGAAGGACAGCGCGGTCGTGCTCGTCGTGGAGGAAGGCGCGCTCAATCCTCACATGCAGGCGCTGCTCAAGACCTTAGGGCAGGAGGACGTGCCGGACGCAGCGCGCATTCTGGAACTCAACGCCGAACATGCGTCGGTGGCGGCGATTCAAGCGCTCTTCGAGAAGAACCCCGACGACCCGCGTCTGCAAAGTTACGCGAGATTGCTTTACGACCAGGCTCTCTTGGGGGAAGGTTCACGCGT
Source organism: Candidatus Lernaella stagnicola (assembly GCA_030765525.1). NCBI lineage: Bacteria > Candidatus Lernaellota > Candidatus Lernaellaia > Candidatus Lernaellales > Candidatus Lernaellaceae > Candidatus Lernaella > Candidatus Lernaella stagnicola. Next base: position 301,074 of record JAVCCK010000034.1, on the reverse strand, counting down.
GACCGACGTCCAAGCTTTCGCGGCGCGCATCAATGAAATGATTGCAAAGGATGCCTCACCAGGAGATGAATAGCCCTTATTATTCATGGTATTATAGCATATAACTTAAACTACTGCTTTATACTTGCGGAAGGCACGGCGCGGTCTTCGGCGGCGATTTCCCAGAGTACCCGCGGCCGGCATCCGGCCAGGCGCGCGATGATTGCGTCGGGAAACTGCTCGATGGCGATGTTGTAGAGGTTGACCGATTCGTTGAAGAATTCGCGCCGGTCGGCGATCTGATCTTCGAGCTGCGTGATGCGGTTCTGCAACTGCCGAAACGCCTGGTCGGCCTTCAGGTCGGGATAATTTTCGACTACGGCAAAAAGCGATTTCAGCGCATGGCTGATGTTGTTCTGCGCCGTAATTTCCTGTTGGCCCGCAGTGGCTCCGCCGCCGGGCCGAATCGCCGACGCCCGCGCCTGGGTAACGGCTTCCAACGTATTGCGTTCGTGCCGCATGTACCCCTCGCAAACGGCGACCAGGCGAGGAATTTCGTCGGTGCGTTGTTTGAGCAGCACGTCGATGTTGCTCCAGTTCCGGTCGATGTTGTTGCGCAGGCGCACCAAGCCGTTATAGATCACGACCGCGTAGATTCCCGCGGAGATGAGCAGCACGACGATCACGGCAAAAACGATGAACACGGCGGATAGGAAAATCATCTGCCCTCCCGAATTCTATCCTAGCAGTAAGACCAAGCCCGTGGCGAGCGAACCGATCGCCAGCGCCAGGAACCCGACGGCTGAGAATCCATAGATCGTGGTCATGGTTTCTTCGCTTTTTTCGGCGATCACGAAAGGCAGGCCGGCCGGCGGCTTGCGAATCACCGCTTGCGGTCCGGCGCCTCCCTCCGCCAGCGAGGCTTCGACGGTATCGCGATAAACCTCGTCATGCACGGCGGCGCGCGCTTGATCCCATTCGTGCTCGTCGATGCGGTCGTCGCGGTTGGCGTCAAATTCCATCAACTTGTTTTTATTCTGCTTCAAGAAGCGAAGTTTCTCCAGCACGCGGCGACGCAAATCGGGTTTTTCGGTTTCCCCCGGCTCGGCGAAACCGAGCACGTAAACGGACGTTCCCTCGGGGATGATTTCCTCCACGTGCTTGACGTCACTTTCCATGCTGGCTCCCGACCCGAGAAAGACGTCCATTTCGCCCATCGAGCTTCGCTTGTGGGAAGCTTTGACCTTCGCGCCACGCGGGTCGATCGTGACCGCGCCGGTTTCGTCGCGCAGCTCGAAGGGCACCGAACCGCTTTCCTTTACGGAAACCGGCACCCAGTAGTCTTCGCCGTGACGGCCGCTGCGTTTTTCGTAGCGGCGCACGCGGTAGAACACGCAGGGCGTCTGGCTGATCGGCGAGATCAAATTGAACCGCCGCCACGCCGTGCCTTTCATTTCCACAAATCCCATGGCCATTGATCGCGCTTTGGAGGTCGGCGTGTTGTCCATCAAACGTTTGCGCCGCAGAAAGAAAAAACTGAGGTGGATCAGTATCGCTGTCGAAGCAACGAAAAACAGACCGCGCTGCCAACCCCAATGAAAAAGGGTGTCGGCGACACCAGAACGCGCTACGCGAGTCAACAATGGAAAACCGAGAAACCAAAGAGAGTAGAAACCCACCGCGAACACGTGCCAAACCTGAAACGTCCGCCACCATGCCAGCGGCGCGATCGGCGGCGGCGGAGGCAGAAAGCTGTCGACGACTCCGGCTAATTCCGCGGCTTGAGCAACGGCTTCCCTGGTTTTTCCCTCGCTGTCGTCAGCCCCGAATACACTTCGGCTCACTTTGGCGGAGGATGGATCCTGCTGCTGCAGCGCGCAAACGTAGGCGCCGTACGCCAGGGCGTTGGCTAGGTTGTTTTCACGGGCTTCGGGTCCGCCCGCTGTGTCGAAAATGCAATGTGGAAGTTGGAACAAACCGAAATCGGTTTCCACAATCAACTCGCCGGCAAAGTCGTCGAGCAGCCGCAACACGCGTCGGAAATTTTCGACCGCGCTGGCGGTAGCGGCTTCGCCGAGCGAGGAGGCATCGAATCGTCCCGGCATGATGCGCAATATCGGCAGGCCCGAGTCGGCGTCGAGTTCGTAAATATCAAGCGTCGGCCCGGCGCGGAAAATGGCGTCGCGCTTTTCCACTTCGGCGATCCTGGGCTTGCGGCCGCCCGTATACACGGAACGAAGCATGAGCTTGCTGATCAACGCCGGCTCGGTCGCCGCCAGCACAACGATGAGCCGCGCCCCTTTCCGCAGCGAGCGTGTCTCGAAGTGGCCTTCGAAATCGATGCGGTCTTCGTATGCCGTAAACCGTCGAACAAGGTCGGCTTGCCGCCGCGGCCGTTCGTTGGGCACCAGCGCGGTTTGATAGCCCAGGTCGCGCATGTCGGCGGCCAACGCTTCGACCTGCGCGGCGTCGCCGGGCCGCAACATGCCCAGCCCCTGCCCGCTCAACGCCAGACGAGTTTGGTACAGGGCGAGACCGAAGCGTTCGTGCAATCGCTTGGCGCGAGCGACCAGGTCGTCTTCAGAGAGCGGCGCTTTACGAAACAGGACGGCTTGCTCGTTCATATCGACTCTTCGGATTAATGGGGCACCACGGCGCGGCGTGAGTTCGCTCTACTCCATCGGACAATCTTTGTTTGGCCGCGGTTCCCGGGCGCGCGGCGCCTAGTCTTCTCGACGGCGCAGGGCATTCAGGCGGCGTTTGGTGCGTCGGGCTCCTTTGCGATCGTCCAGGGCGTCGTGGATTTGCAGCATTTCTTCCAGCGTCGCTTCGGCCGCGCCATCCATTGTCAGATTGCTGAAGAGCGCGGCGGCTTCTTCGAAGAACGGCAGCGCGCCGGCATGGTCGCGGCGGACCAGTTGCACGCGTCCCAATTCGCGATAGCTATCGGCGCGGTAGTACATCGCCTGCTCGGCGTCGAGCTTTTCGGCTTCCGCGATGGCGGCCTTCAAACACTTTTCGGCTTTTTTCACCGCCCGTTTGGCGCGGTAGATGATTCCGCACCGGCTATTGACGATGACACGCGCGAGTTGATCGCCGGGCATTTTCTCAACCAGTTTACGGAGTTCATCCAGCACGACTTCGGCTTTGTCGAGGCGCTGGAAATGGATGTAAAAATCGGCCATCGCGGTCATAAGTTTGATGCGGTGGCCACCGTCGCGACCTTCCTTTTTCTGAAGCAGCACGACGGCGCGGCGGTATTTCGTTTCCAGACGGCGGATGCCGGCGTGAATGCGCCGCTCGAGTTTGTCGGGCTTAATGTATTCGCGCCGTTCAAAGACGGTCATGCGGCCGATGGCCACGTTGAGCGCGCTTTCCTCCCACCAAAGGACGGTGGCGAGCCACTCGAAGGTGTCGAGCAGCATGTCGGGATCGAAGCGGCGGTTGTCGAGTTGCAGTTCGAGCGAGCGCTCCAAGTTGCGAATCGCCGCGTAGTAGCGGCTTTGCTGGTAATACACGCGGCCGAGATCGAGCAACGCTGGGGCCATCTTCGGGCTGTCCCAACCGTGCATCCGTTCCAGCATGCGCACGCCCTGAGAGAGCAGCAGTTGGGCGGTGTCGAAGTCGCCGAGAATGCTGCTGTAATACCCGAGGAAGTTGTAGAACGCGGCCTTATCCGGATGGTCGGGCAGATGATAGATTTGGCGCTCGGATTCGTTGACGATCATCAACTCGGCCTTCTGCAGTTCACCGTGTTGGATGTATTTCTGAATCAGGCGCGTGATCGCCCACAAACAGTGCGGGTGATCGTGTCCGAACACCTGCCGCTGAACGACCTCGGCATAATGAAAAAGGACCAGCGCGTTGTCGGGCTTGCCGAAGTTTTCGAGTTGCTGCGCCACCTGCGCCAGCACCTCGCCAAAATTAAACTGCTCGGGGTGCTTCTCGTGAGCCAGCATGTCGGTCGCGTAGCGATAGAACTGGCCCGCAAGGCCGGCCTGCAAGGCGCGCTCGCACGAAAGCCCGAGTAGTTGAATTTCATCGAGCGCAAAATGCGCCAACTTGTTGCGCTTGAGCAGCGGCGCCACGAACTTGCCGACTACCAGCCCGATTTCCTGCGATAGCCCCATCATGTTGAGGCTGAGCAAAAGCTCGGTCGCGGCCGATCTGACGTGCGACTTGCGCACGTCGAGACGACGAGTGGTCGTGTCCATGAATATCTTGTGGGCACGAAGCGCGAGTTCATGGGCGCGCTTCACCTCGCCGACGATAAATAAGTTCAAACCGATGTCGGCCAGGTCAGGCACGATGCTTATGTCGTCCGGAAGTCTCCCGATGATGCGGGCGGCCTCGTGCAACGCCGCGGCAGCGCTCTCGCGGTCGTCACGGTACCAGATGTGCGCGTTGGCGATTTCGGCGATCACCTCGGCTTCGCAACAGTGATCTTCGCCGTGTTCGGCCACGACTTCCTCGTGAGCTCGTTCAAAGAGCATCAGCGCCGCCTTTGCATTGCGTTTTTCTAACTGTCGGCGGGCTTCGGCAAGGGTTTCTTCCCACTTAGGCATGGTGGACCTCGTCTTTCATGCACGACGAATGCAGAGGGTTTCAGTGATTTCAGAATACGTTCTCTAAAAAGGAGAAGTCAAACCGTGCGTTTGCTTCACGTGTTCGCTGTTGGTACCGTGAGAGGCAACCTTCATACATGTAAACTTATCCGGGGGTCGGAGATGGCAACAAAAGGCTCTACGAATGTCCCGGCGCGCGTCGTGCTCATTGACGGCGTCCGCGTACCTTTTCAGCGCAGCGCTACCGGCTATAAGAATTTGATGGGTTATCAGCTCGGCGAATTCGCGGTGCGGGCGTTGATGGAAAAAACGGGGCTGCCGAGCAGCGAAGTGGAGTACCTGATTTTCGGGACGACGGTACACGAAGTCAAAACGCATAACATCGCCCGTGAAGTGGGCTTCGCCGCCGAACTACCGCACACGATCAACGCCCATACGGTTTCCGCAGCTTGCGTGTCGGCCAACCAAGCCATCACCGGCGCCGCGGATATCATTTACCGCGGCTATGCCGACGTCGCCTTGGCCGGGGGCGTGGACACGCTCTCGGACCCGCCCCTGCACTACCAGCGCAAGATGCGGCAAAAGTTCATGGCCATGCGCAAGGCAAAGGGTTTCATGGATTACCTGCGCCTGTTCGCCGACGTGCGGCCGAAGGATCTGGCGCCCGAAGCTTTCGCCATCAATGAATTTTCGACGGGCCTTTCGATGGGCCAAAACGCAGACCGCCTCGCCAAGCGGCTGGGTATCAGTCGGGCGGAGCAGGATGAATTCGCGGTGCGCTCGCACAAGCTATCTGCCGCGGCGCAGGAATCGGGAATACTGGAATCCGAAATCGCTCCGGTGACGCTGAATGACAAAACGATTTCACGCGATAACGGCCCTCGGCCCGATACTTCATTGGAAAAGGTCGCATCCCTTCGTCCCGTGTTTTCGAAAGACGGCACCGTGACTGCGGCGAACGCCTCGTTCCTGACCGACGGCGCCGCAGTCGTCTTGTTGATGAGTGAAGACAAGGCGCGGGAGTTAGGTCTGGAACCCAAAGCCTACTTGCGGTCGTACGCCTACGCCGGGACCGATCCCTTGGAAGAGTTGCTGCTCGGGCCCGCATACGCCACGCCGCTGGCATTGGAGCGCGCGGGCCTGCAATTCAGCGACCTGGATATCATCGAGATTCACGAAGCGTTCGCCGCGCAAATGCTCGCGGTGATGCGCCTGCTGGAAAGCAAGGAGTTCGCCAAGGAGAAATTCGGCCGATCCTCGGCCATCGCCAAGATCGATATGGACCGCGTGAATCCGTTCGGCGGTTCGTTGTCGCTGGGGCACCCTTTCGGCGCGACGGGCGCGCGCTTGGCGACCACCTGCGCCAATCGCCTGCAACGCGAAGATGGGCGTTTCGGGCTCGTGGCCGCGTGCGGCGGCGGCGGTTGCGGCAGTGCGATGATTTGGGAACGCGCTTAAGGAGCGAGCGCCGCGACACGCCGCACATAAGCGTCGGCGTCGAATTTACGGCGTAGTCCTTTGTCGTTCATGTAGCGGATTTTGCCGAACACGGGCCGCTCGCCCCACGCACGGTCGTGCTTGCCGAGGCACCACGCAATGCCCGCGTATCCGTTGGGGTCGCGACCATCGAGTTCGTAGCGGTCGTTGAGCGCCACGGCGATTTCATACGCCCGCCTCGGATTGCGGGTCCACTCAAGGATTTTCTTTCCCCAATACATGCGCATGTAGCCGTGCATGCGGCCGGTGAAGCGCATTTCGTTTTGGGCCGCATTCCAATACGGGTCGTGCGTGGCGGCGTTTTCCCATTCGTCCCATTCGTACTCGTATTCCCGTGGATCGGCAGCGTGTTCGCCAAGGGTTTTGAGCGCCCACGGCGGCAAGCCGTCGAAGGAATCGTAACGCTCGTTGAAGAAGCAAAAGTTCATCGCCAACTCGCGGCGCACGATCAGTTCCTCGAGAAACGCCGCCTTGCCCTTCCCTTCCACCTTCCGTGTCGCCAGCGCAATCGTCAGTGGCGAGATGTTCCCGAAGTGCAGATAGGCGCTCAGCCCCGAGGTGGCGTTCGCGTTGGGATCGTTGCGCTCGTCGGCATAGCGATCCAAATCGCGCCGCAGAAAAGCCTGCAAACGCCGCTTGGCCGCGGCGGTTCCACCGGTCACGTTCACGACGGGCGCCACCGATCTATCGGTTCGCAGGCGTCGCAGGATCGCATCGACGTCCAAGGGCAAGACCCGCCCGTCAACCGACAATCCGAGAGACTGCTTCTTTACGCGGCGCTTTCGCACCGGCACGAGGAAGTCGTCCAGTAGGCGGTAGATCTTTGGCCGCAGCGTATACGCGCCGAATTCGTCCTTGCCGCTCGCGGTCGTCACGGGCACGACGACGTCGCTTTCCACCTGGATGAACGGCGCCTCCACGCGGGCGGCCAGATCGCGGCGCCAGTCCCTTTGCACGCGCGTGTACCCGCAATCGGTGACAACGATCGCCGCGCGGCGGGCCAGCCGTCGGGCTCCCATCGGCGGGGAGGTTTGCTGAACAACGAACTTGATGCCGCGGCGTTCGAGCGCGGCAGCGGTCTCGATGAGTCCTTCGATCATGAAACGGTAGTGGCGCAGGTTGGCCTGGGGGTAGACGCCGGTGAGCCCAAAAAAAACGAGCACCGGCAGGTCGCGTTGGTTAGCCAGATCGACGGCGTGTTCCAGCGCGTGGTTGTCGACCACCCGTTGCGAAACCTGCATCCAATACAGGACGTAATCGCCCCGTTCCCGTTTGCCGTGTTGGAGGACGCGAATTCGCTCGTTTTGAATCACGATGCGGTCCCTTAGGGTTCCGATTCGACGGCGGCGGCCCGCCAGCGGCGCATCGCCGGATGGGTCAACAATCGCGCCCGAATATCGTTGTTCAAGGGAACCCGCTTTTCGTAAGCCGCCAGGGACGGCGCGACAAAGCGGCGCACAATCGGCGAGGGGTCGGCCAGTCGCCGGAGGAGATCCTCGGCGTGTTCAGGCCCGCCGGTTTGGGCCAGCGCGACGGTCGCCGCCGCGCGCACGGTCGGGGCGGGATCATATACGGCGTGAACGAGGTCCTCGATCGCCACCGCCGCACCCAGTCGCCCCAATCCCGCAGCCGCCGCGGCTCGCACCGAGGGAGGCTCTTCGTTGTTGCGCAGCATGCTCAGCAAATCCCGGGCCGCCGACTCGCCGGCCACGGCCACCAATGCGGCAACGGCGGCCTCGCGCACCTGCGGATCGGTATCGCGAAGGGCCTCCCGCAAATCCGATTTCGCCACCGGGGAGGCAATGCCCCCGAGCGCATCGGCGACGGCGCGGCGCACGTTCGGGTCGGTATCGCGCAAGGAGGAAAGCAGGAAGCGGGCTGTGTTTTCCTCGCCGAGCGCCCCTAATGCCTTGGTTACGGCAAGGCGCGACTCACCTTCGGTGTTCGTAAAGGCGATCGACATCTGCGGCAATGCCGGTTTGAACTTCATCGCGGCCAACGCCAACGCGGCCTGCGCGACGACGTGCCGGTCAGTGTCCTTCAACGCCCCGGTGAGGGCCGTGCCAGCCGCCGGGTCGCCGATCAGCCCCAGCGCCGACGCCGCGGCCGCGCGCGCCTCAGCCGTACCGCCGCCCAGCGCCGCCAGCAAGGGATCAACCGCTTTCATTTCCCGCAGCCCACCCAACGCCAACGCCGCCGCCTGGAAGACTCGATCGTTGAAATCGTCTAGAGCCTTAAGCAACGGCGCCACCGCATCCTCGCCGCCGATGTCTCCCAGCGCGATCACGGCCGCTTCACGCACGAGCGGGTCTTCGTGGCCTAGGTTAGCCATGACGGCCTTACGGCCCTCTTCGGATGCCAAACGGCCCAGCGCCAAACACGCATGGCGGCGCACCTCCCGATCGGCATGGGCGGCCGCGCCGACCAGCGCCGGCACGACGTTCATCTCTTTACGCAACCGCTGTTTTTCCGCCGATAGCTCGCCGGTCCCGAACAACGATCCGAGGGCTTTGATCGCGGCGATCTTGCCCGATGTCGGGCCATCGCGCACGACGGTGACCAACGCAAACACCGCGTGCTCGTCGGCGGCCCTGGCCAGGGCTTGTGCGGCGCGCTCGTGGGTACGTGCCTGGTCGTCCCGCACGACGATGTCGTGCAGCACGTCCGCCGCTGCCTCGCCCCCGATCCGTCGTAGAGCGTCCACACATTGCGGTTCGCCAAGCATGTTGGCGGCGCGGCAACTCGCGGCGATGATGGTGACGGCTTCCGGGTCGCGCAGCACACCCAACGCCGAGACCAAGGCCGAGATATCGTCCCATCGCTCGCCGACTGCGGGTTGCAGCTTGCCGTTCTCGTCAATGACGCGTTTTTCCAGCGCCTCAATCAAAGGGGCGACGGCGCGGCGATCGCCCTGTTCGCCTAAAGCGCGCGCCGCAAATCGACGGACGACCGGATCGTGATCGGACAGATGCGCCAGCAAGGGATTGAAAATTCGCGTGTCGCGATACGCCGCCAGCGACGAAGCGCAGGCGCGCCGCAAGGCATCATCGCTTTCCTGCAGCCCCGCCAACAGCGAAGCCACGGCGCGTGGGTCGCCGACCTCGCCCAGTGCCGTGGCCGCAGCCACGCGGGCGGCGCGTTCCAGTGAGGGATTGTTGAAGGCGGTGATCAGCGGCGGTGCGGCGTCGCGTCCACCCACGGCGCCCAGCAGTTCGGCGGCTCGGATGCGGGCTTCTGGGTTGCGGGCGGTCAGCAGTATTTCGCCGAGCGAGTCCACGTTGCCGCGCACGGCCATCCGCTCCACGGTCTCGAGCGGAACCTGCCCCGTCAACGGCGGCGGGGATTTGCCGCAAGCGACCAGCAGCATCGTCGCAGCCAGGGCGACGGTCAGCCACGCGCGGGCCCGAAGTAACCAAGACATGCCGGCAGCGCTCCCCTTTGGTTTGATCATTGTGGAAACGTCAGCGTGACGCGCACGATGACCGTTTTACCCAACTGCCCCATCAACCACACGTAATCCGGCTCCTGAAGCGGTGATGTGTAATTGTACACCTCGTAGGCGTGTTCGCCCTCCCCAATAATTCCCGCAAATGACGTGTCGCCGCGGGACGGGAAATCGTCCACGAAAGAGACCGTCAGCGTCTCGGGGTTCACACGCCAAAGGGACGTGCGTTTGGGCGCAATCCAATAATCGAGTTCGTAGATCAGATACTGCAACAAGTCCGGAAGCGTGTCGTAACCCAGGTTGTAATTGCCGTCCGCCGTCAGGTTGCGCCGACCAATCAGGTAAATGTCGTCGCCCTCGCGGAACAGCAGCGGCGAGTCGTACTTCTTAGGATCCATGACGCACTCCCACCGGCCGAGATCCTCCGCGGGAGCGCGGCAAATGCGCATACCGAAGCCCAACGTGTCGCGGGCTTCGCAGCGGCTGACCGCCACCAAGTCGCCGTTGTCGAGAAAGACGACATCGGTTTCGGTGCAGCCGCCTTCGATGACGACCGGCTGTCCCGGCACGACCGGAACCCACGTGTAGCCGTCGGCGGTGGTCAGAAAGTGTACGTCGATGGGTTCGGGGTCGATGCTGTAAACGCTCTCGCCTCCCACGTACGTCAACATGTACGGCACGCCGTCGATGGTCTTGGTGCGCCAAGGGATGAAACCTTGGCCGTAGAATTCGGCGGGTTCGGTCCAGTCGCCAGGTCCGAGGTATTCGGCGACCATCATGCCGCCGGGCTCAAAGTTGATCGGATTCGTGCCGAGGAAAGCGAAATAGAGAAACAGGCCGCCGTCCCACGAGAGCAGGCGGGGTTCACGTAGGTCGCGTCCGAGGTGGAATGACATCTCGTGGTCCCAATGGACTTGGTCGAGGCTGGAGACAACGTGGATTTCCGCCGTTTCAGCGGCAAAGTGACTGGGTGCGGTGCGAAAGGCCAGGAAGACGCGGTCGTCGTGACGGGTGACATCCAGGTTGTTGTTGGCGTCCTGCAAGGCCAAGTCCGGCGGCAAACCGCTCGAGGGTACGACGCGGGTCGGCGGGCCGATGATCGGCGCGGGCGTGGCGTCATCGTCGTCGTCGTTGTTATCGTCGTCGTCGACCGGCGGGCAATCGTCGCATTCGGTTTCGGTTTCGTTGTCACTGCACGCGGGCAGGATCAAAAAAAGGGCCGAGGCCATCGCGCAACATACAATCCACATTGAAGGTTTCACGGCCGTCTCCATTGATGATCGGTGAATTATAACCGGGATGCCGCCGCTTTTCCATTTCGGCGCAATCACGGCGCGACGCCTTGCACCCGGGCACGGGCAATGGCACACTTTCGCATCATTCCCATGAGCTAGCTTTTTCGTTCGGAGTTATAGAATGGCGCGACCGCCGAATCGAACTCGATCGCGAAATCGGGACAAACGCGACGTCATGAGCGACTCGCTGATTCTGCGCAGATTGCGTGAGAATTTTCAGGACGCAGAATCCGGTTTACGTTGGCGCCTGCGCGGCATTCTGCATATTGCTTTCGTTCTGTTTTTCCTGGCGTTCACGTTCATTTTTATGGTCTGCGCCAACAATTACGTGACGGTGCTCTACCCGACGTTGTTGGTACTGATCGGCCTCTCGGTGGCAATTCGCAGGTTTCTCGGCGAGGCGCAGTTTTACGTGTGGCCGATCGTTTCGTTTTTCCTGATGATGTTCGCGTATTTCACCTCGAGCAATGATTTCATCAGTTCCGTGCTCTACAACGCGTCATTCTTCATGCTGATCCTGCCGGAACGGTGGTTCGACGCCCTCTGGTTTCTCGGGTATCTGATTCTGCTGTTGATCGTCTCGTTTATCTTCACGATGTATGGCGCCGGCGACCACGCTTTCCTGCTGGTCCCGCTCGTCGCCAACGCCCTTTTCATGCCGGCGTGGTTTTTGATCAACTTCCTGTTTCATCAGGAACGGTCCAAGCGGCCGCCATCGCCCTTTTCCGACGCCATCAGCGTCCCGCCGGCGCTGCCGCCGCGTCCGCATAAAATCCCGACCGCCCGACCGCTGGCGCCCGCCGCGGACGAACAAACGACGCGCTCGGTTACCGCTTCGCCCGATGACGCGACCAAGATCATCGCCGTGCGTCAACTGGAAGTCGTGGAAGGGCCGGACGCCGGATTGGTCTTCGGCTTGGATAGCGGCGAGCATCTTATCGGTCGATCGACTGACTGCAAATTCGTGTTACGCGACGCGATGGTCAGCAAGGCGCACGGGCGCTTTTCGGTGACCGGCCAATCCTTCTCCTACATGGATGTGGGCAGCAGCAACGGATCCTACTTGAACGAGCGCGCCATCGAACAGACGGAGTTGAACGTGGGGGATGTGTTGCGGATCGGGACGACGAAAATCAAAGTAACGCGTCGCTGAGCGGATTCAAACGGCAACATCGCGTCCCTCGCCTATCCCCTTTTTCGGTAGATCGTCAACCGCTGACCGGGCCGCAGTTTGTTGGATTTCAGCCCGTTCCAGCGCTTCAAGTCTTTGACCGAAACGCCGTAGCGACGAGCGATTGTCCACAAATTGTCGCCCGTGCGGACTTTGTACCGCAGGCGGGTCGGTGACGACTTCTTCTTCACTTTCGGCTTGGGCTTCGCGGGCACCGCCACCGCGGGCTCGGCCGCGGCGACCTGCAGGAAGGCAATCTTGTTGCCCCGCGAATCCGTGTCAAAAGCGAGCGGGCGGCGGATCGTCGGCGTCACCCCGCCGGTATTCGTCCAGTCGACGTGGGCGAGACACTTGGGCACGGTCGGCGGCACGCGCCGTGCCGGAACGTTGGCCGCCCCGGGAACGCGCTGCACGCCGCCTTTGCGCGGAATGCGATACGTGCGCCCGGCGCGAATCATGGAACTACGCAAACCGTTGGCGCGCATGATGGTTCGCACGGAGGTGCCGTAGCGGCGGGCCAAGTGGCCGAGAGTCTGGCCGCGTTTCACTTTGTGGTAGGTGTAGGAAACCGGCGGTTTGATCTTCTTTTGCGCCAACAGATGCCGATAGGCGCGGCGTCCGATTTCCTGGGCGCGCGGATTGTAAAAGCGTACGTGGTAGTGGGTGTGGTGCCGCCTCGCATGACGAATCACCGTATACCCGCGGCCGTTCGGATATTGAAAAACCGAATCCAACCAGTTCTTATCCTCGCCGATGCGGCGGGCATAGTTGTACAGCAGGATTTGAATCTTGCGATCTACCAGTATCAACTCGGCATCGGTGTGCACGAGCAACGCCCGCACCAGTGCCCAATTGCGCGCCAAATCGAGGTTGTTCTCGCCGCCTACGGCATACCACGTGCCCTGACCGCCTTTGAAGTAGAAGCCCAAATCGACGTCGCGCCCGGCTTGGTGGCTGGCGTGGCGGTTCAAGCGGCCGCCGTCGCGATCGCTGATGTCGCCGATATAAAGGGAAGCGGTGTTCTTCGGGTACGCCTCGTGCACCTTGGCGATGGCGGTCTGGATGAAGAATACGGTTTCTTCCGTACCCCAAGTTTCCACCGGATTGACGATGTTCCAACGTGGACCCGCCGGCAACTGTATTCCGTTCATCAACGCGCCGCTGTTGGTGAAGCCGATAGACATCGAGCCGAGGGACGTCGCGTCGGTCTTGAGCATCGCGGCGATTTGTTTGTCGGTCAGGTCGGCGAAGGGCAGCGTTTCCGGAAGTACGGGCGCCGCAATGCGTTCGGGCATTTGCCCGTCTTCCAAAACGCCTTCGAGCGCTTCGTCGTCTTCGGCATCGAGATCGTCGGTAGGTAAGCCCGCGTGCGGCGGAATCAACTCGACCGCCATCCCAATCTCGCCGCCGACCGGCAATCCGGGAATGCCGCCAATAGTGAACAGCGGCAAGTCGCCTTCATCCACATCACCGGGTTCCAAAGCCGCGGCGGGAGCGGCCATCAGACACGCAATCACTGCCACATAAATGAACAGAGCTTTTTTTTGAGATTTGGTCAAAGCTGTTTCGCTCCTCGCCCCCCGCTCCCCCGGTTCAAGCGTTGCGCGAATATAGCATGGCATAACCATTGAAAGCAAAGGGGTTTTCACCGCTTCCGGTTACGACTGTTTTGCGCGAACTACGCGGTGTAACACTGCAAGATCATTACAGCAATTAAGAATCCAACCGATTTAGACGTGATTGTTGCCCTCTTCAAGAAGTCAGCAACGTCCCGCGCTTGAGAAATTCGCCGCTGATGCACCATTCCCCGTTTTCACGAGCTAGTTTGAGCGGTATCCGTCTCACGTCGCGCGGCATGCTCTAAATTGAGTGCCGGTCATGTCCCTGGAGTTCCCGAATCGATTTTTCTTCTCAAGCCGGCAGCCGATCCATCCGAGTATTCAGGTATTACATCGGAAAAGCGATAGACGAGCTTGCAGATGAGAGAAATCATCGAGAGTTTTCGTCGCTGGATGATGTGGCGGTAAGTCCGGCGGCAGGCGTCCATGAAATTGGGCGTCGAACAATAGAACACCAGCGGATCGGTTTTCGTAGAACCAGGCGGTTCATCGCTTTCGTTTTCCTGCGAACATAGGAATCCCCGTGAGCACATTGCTGCAATCGCGTTTCGGGTTTGCACCAACGGTGCGAAGTATCCCATACTTCACCGTTGTTGGAGCAATGTCCCGAGGAGATATGCATGTTTCGTAGGGTGTTTTTTTTGGCGCTCGCGCTCGCGTTTGTTGCCACGGCGGCCCATGCTTCACAAACGGACGAGCCCCAGGGAGGTTCTGAAACCAACGAAATGGGGTATATCGTGTCGATCGGGCTGGCGCCGCTTTTCTTCGATCAAGAGCAGTTCAACGATGAAATCGAGGCGCTGGATATTGGAACTCTCCCCTTCGCGGCGGCCGGACAATTGAGTTTCGGACGTGACGTCGGCCAGGGGCCGCATTTCTTTCGCGCGATCAACACTTTCACCACCAATAACCAGGTTTCTCACCACAAAGGCGACTCCGCCGATCTCTCGTTCTGGTATTTCGACATTGCCTTCGGCTGGCGCTATCAAGCGACGTCATGGTTCAGTTTTCACGCGGATGCCGGTTTCGCCTTCGGCAATTGGAAGTACGTGGTGATCGACGAAAGTTTCAACGGGCAGGCAGCCGGGCGGCTGCTGGGTTTCACGCCGCGGGCCGGCCTGCTGTTTCGCGCTCTTCCGACGCTGGCTTTTGATTTGCACGGCGGGTATACCGGCTTTTTTTCCGAACGAGGCGAGTACTACTCGGGCGACATGAGCCGCAACGAGTATGACGATTTCGATTTCAACCACGCTTACGTCGGGCTCAATTTCGTGTTTCTGGTCGAGAGCCGTTTCGATAAACGGCGGGGACACAATTGATATCTTGACGCCATCAGAGGGAGGTTCGCGATGCGTTTCGTCAGAGGCCGAGCAGACTGCGCGCTGGTGATTCCAACCCGGGACCGTACCGAGCGCTTGCTGGCCACCCTCGCCCGCCTCGGCGCCACGCCTGGGCCGGATGTCGAAGTCGTGGTGGTCGACAACGGTAGCGTGGATAGCACTGTCGCGCGCGTACGCAAGGCGCACCCGGACATCCAAGTGCTGGAGATGGGCGCCAACCGCGGCATGGCGGCCCGAAACGAAGGCGCCACGCGGGCCGAATCAACGGTTGTGCTGATGCTCGACGACGACAGCGCACCGTCGGCCGGCACGTTGGAAAAGCTCCTCGAGGCGCTGCAAGATCCTTCGCTCGGTATCGCCGCCTGCGAAGTGACGCTACCCAATGGCGAGTATGAGGAAGGCGGCAGTCGTCACGTGCATATCGGGTGCGGCGCGGCCATGCGCCGCGACGTGCTACTCGATTTGGGCGGCTATCATCCGGAATACCAATGTTACGTCGATGAATACGACTTGGCTTACCGCGTGCTCGCCGCCGATCTACAGGTGCGCTATGTCGACGGCGCCCACGTGTGGCACGAGCCCGCCCAACGCAAATCCCTCGACTACATGATTGAGAGTCTAACTTCGAACAACGCGTATTTGGCCACGAAATTCCTGCCGCGCGACGAGGCACTGCGCTTTATCAGTTGGATCGTCTTTCGCTACGGCTACCTCGCCGCCAAACGTGGCGCATACGCCGGATTTAGACGCGGTCTGGAAGCATTGCCCCGCAAAGTAATGCGCGGCGACGCACATCGGAGCCCCCTGCCTGAGCGCGTGTTGGACCTCGTATTGTCCCATCGTGACACGGCCGCCTGCTTTTTTGAACTCATGGGTAAAGGAATTCACGGCATCCGCATCCTGCGAGCGGGCAAGGAGATCCCGGGCTTGATCCGGGCCGCTCAGCACGCCGCGCTGGAAGTGGACGCAATTTACGAACCGCCGGAAGGCTTGTTTGCTGATGTCGGGCAACTTTTCGATATACCGGTACGGCCCCTGGCGGAATTCAAACCGGATGCCGACCGGCCGCTCGTCGTGGGCGGCACGAGCCCCGGCTTCGTTCGCAATACGCTGGCGCTCGCGAAGCAGCACGGGCTGCCCGCACCGTTGGTCCCATGAAAAGCGCCCTGATCATCTGCGATACGACCGCGCCCGGCGGCGTCGACACCTACACGACGGGATTAGCGCGCGCGGCCCGCGCCGCCGGTTGGTTGATTCACGCCGTGATCGACCAGGATGAGGGAGCGGACCGCCTCGCCGCCGGAATGGCCGAGGCGAATATTCCTTGTCGGCGTATCCCCCTCCACAAGAAGTGGCCGGAGCAGGAGTGCACGGCGGCAATCGACGGCCTGCTCGAAGAGCTGGGTCCGGATTTCGTCCACGTCGTACTGCCGGTGCCCTGGGCCGGCGTGACGGCGCGCGAGTGCGTGATGCGCCGGGGCATTCCGTTCGCAGCGACGGAGCAATTGGTCGACGCATCCTTCACACTGGAACCGGAACTGCGCGCGCGAATCGAGGCGGTCTACGGCGCGTCGCGCGCTCACATCGCAGTGAGCGAAGCCAACCGCCGTGTGTTGGTGGAATCTTTCGGCCTGCCGGCCGAGCGAATCGTCATCGTGCCGAATCATGTTGACGTCGAGCGGATAGTGCCGTTGCCCACAGGACGACGGGAAGCGCTGCGCAAGCGTTTCGGCGTCACAACACAAAAAGTGGCGATCACGCTGGCGCGCCTGGATCATCAAAAGGGCATCGACGTGCTTCTGACCGCGGCGGCGCGGATTCACGATGTGGATTGGTTGCTGTGGATCGCCGGTGTCGGACCCGAAGCGGCGGCCCTGCGGACGCAAGCGGAGGAATCGGGAGTCGCCAAACGCGTACGGTGGATGGGCTGGCGTGACGACGCGGTACCCTTGCTGGCGGCGGCGGATGTCTTCGTGTTGCCCAGTCGTTACGAGGGTCAACCGATATCGTTACTCGAAGCCATGGCCGCGGGGATCCCGGTCATCGCCACAAGCGTGTCCGGTACTCCGGAAGCGCTATGCGACGGCGAACTGGGTACGCTGGTGCCGCCGGATAATCCCGCCGCGCTGGCTGCGGCGTTGTCGCGTTTTCTGCGCGGTGAATTGCCCGATCAAACGCACGCCGCACGCCAACACGTGCTGGCTCATCACAATGAAAAGACCAACCTGGCCCATACACTGGCCCTCTGGGATATCTAAAAAAAGGAGCGCCCCTTCGCGCGAAAATCAGCGTTAAGGGGCGCGAACTGTTTGCGGTTTATTCGAAGTCGATGGTAGCCATCCACATAGCCCGGTCGCCGTTGAAAAGAGCGTAGAGTCGACCGTCGAGTTCGAGCGTAAGCGCGGCATCGACAGCGCCGCCGGTGCTAATCGGGACGTACTCGACTTGCCAATCGTCCGACAGGTCGGGGATGCGGGTGAATATCCAGCCATCGCCGGAATCGGTCCACGCGACGGCCAAGTCAACGCCGCCCGGCTTTACCAGGATATCCGCGGACCGAAAGCCCGAGAGTGTGGTCCACGTCTTTGTGAACCACTTGCCGCCCTTGTTGGTGACGTAGTGCAACTCGCGGTGAACGTCGTATACCATGTGAACGGCGCCGCTTGCGTCGGTCTCCACGTCACCGAAATTGGCCCAGGGTTCTGATGTGAATTCCAACCTCCAACCGTCGAGCCGACGTTGGAATACGTGGATGGCGGAGTTTTGGTACTCAATCACAACGTAGATCGAGCCATCGGCCGCCACCCGCGCGTGGGGGTTGCCACGGTAAGCGAAATCCCCTTCGCCGATGATTTCCCTGTGCCACTCGCCGCCCCACCGCACCGCATACACGGGCCGGTCTTCTTCATCCCAGTAGACGACGTGCGGCCGACCGGCGGGATCCACCGTGATCGACGGCCTGTCGGCCCAGGGGGCGATTTGTTCCGTGCTCACGTCTTGCGGCGTCACGCGCGCATACTTCAGGACGCGGCTGGGATTGAAGACCACGTGCCAACTATTTTGCGGGGCACGAGCCAACGCGGCGTCGTATATGCCCTCCGGCCCTTCGTAAACGATCATGCGACGCCAAGCGCCCTGATCGCCGTACATGAGCAGTAGTTGGGAGTAAGCGGAGATTGTCGTATTGGATTTGGCAATGATCACGAGCGCCTTCTCGTCACCGCCAACAAACGATTCGACCTCGGGTGCATCGACATCGATGGGCCGGCGGACATAGCGCTCCACCCAGTGTTCGCCGTTGCGCCAGAGGAGATAGTAATCGTAGGGGGCTTCGGACCTACGGTGGGGGGCATGATTAAGGTACGCCGTGGTCGCGGAGACACCGACCGCGCCGGAAGTCCCGTAGCTGCGCAGCGCGATCTCGGACATCCACTCACCGGTGGCGTTGTTCGCGTACCAAGCAGCGTTCATGCCGTCTGCGGTGACGTGCACGACATTCCCGGGAGTCGAAATGGAAAGCTTGACCCGGAGCAGCATGCCGAAATAGCGGATGGCCTGTCTGCTTGTCCACTCACCTTCCACGAGCTGGGCGACGCTGGCGGTGAAGATGGAATCCAAGTAGGCGACAACAGGGCTTCCCTCGTTGTCGAATTCCAGGGCGGCAGGCAGATTGGTGTTAGGTAATGCGATTTCGGTTTGGCTATCCCAACCCTCGCCGTTGAAAATGCCATGCACCAATTTCGGGACGGCTTCTCCCTTGCCGATGACGACGTGGATTTCCCCGGCATCGTTGACGCCGACCTGTAGGGTGAAAAGGTCGCTGGTTCTTTCTACGTAGGGATCGCCGGGCGTTTGGGGGTCGTCGAAAATCGTCAGATTGTATGTGACTGGATCATGGGCGACCACGATCGCCCCGCCGCTGGGGACTGCGGCGACATCGAAGGTTGGGGGGTAAAATTCGACGTAGACGTACGGATCAATGAGAGTCGTGATGCGGAAGCCACCGTCGGCCTCGTTGGCGTAGCACAGGCTTTGGGCGTGGATATCCTCATACACGATGTGCGCTTCGCCGTTTTCGCCGATGTCGAAGGCTGCCAAACCGACTTGCGAGGCCACGAAGGAGAGATCGAATTCGCCCAGGCCATCGTGCCGCCCGACGTAAAGCGCGCCACCGATTTTAAGCAAGGCGATCGGGTTGCCATCGGGTCCCGCTTGCAGTTCAAAGTTTTCGATCAAACCACCTTCGAGGTGGCGGAGTTGGTAGAAGGGCGACACACCATCAGAATCGCCGTCGAGCACGTGGTACTGCGCACCGGCGCCCAGTGTGATCGTCGGCACGAGGATGAGCGCGAATACACATAAAACCGGACAGATGAATCTCACAGCAACCTCCTTGGTGCGGTAAGCGCGGTAGCCGGGTGTTTCGGATTTTGCCCCTGAGATGTGTCCGTCTATGTTGAGAATCCACTTACACGCCCGGCGATTTGCCATACGCAAACCAATGTGATTCCCCAATCCGTAACGGTTTTTTGAGATGCAATATCCATTCCGGATTTACGAAGTAGTATCAAAGGGTTACTTTGCCTTGTTTTCCGGCATGATAGGGCGCGGGTGGCCAACACCCGAAATCGAGGCTCACCTAAAATGTTGAAATTATTTCCAACAAACCGAAAAGTATTTCATAATTCGGTGACCTGCGCTCGGCCTGCAGCGAAAGAGACGAACGGTCACTCCGCGCCGAGAGTGGCTCCGGCAACCGCGCCGTTTTGTCGAAAATCTATTTCTTGGCCGAATGCGCCCCCAGCCAATCCAAAATTACCGGAAAGACTTCTTCGTCGGCGCGGCGGCCCACCAGCAGGTCGAAATGGCCGTAGGGCGTACTGTGGCCGTACTCGCTTCCGAAAAACGCGGTCTTGTGAGGACCGGCCGGCAGCAGGCCCAGCGTCTTCTCCGACGTGGTGGGCGAAGCTTGTTGGTCGGCGTCGCCGGCGATCAAAAGCACCGGCGTGGTGACGTTGACCAGCAGGTCCGCGTAGCGTACGCCGCCATCGAAAGTAGTCAGGCCGCCGGGCTGGAACATGGAAGCCAACTGGTAAAACACGCGCGCGCTGGTGTCTTGGATGCAATTCGCGGTTATCGTGCGCGCCGCGCGCGGCGCCGTGTTGGGCGGGTAGTAATTGAAGCCCTCCAAGAAGTCGCCGAGACCGCGACCGGCCAGCGGCGCGATCAACGTACTGAAAAAACCGGCCGGGATCCGACCCCAGTTTTTCACGAGACCGCGGATACCGGCGACAGGTTGGTATTTCGAGCCCGTGTCCAGGTAGTCGATACCGCTGCCGACGGTGATGCCGCTGGCGATTTTCGGCGAGCCGAACAAACCCAAATGGCAAAAGAGCAAAATGCCGCCCATGCTGTGACCGATCCAGTGCAGCTTTTGGTGAGGCGAGCGGCTCAGGATGTAATCGACGGCGGCCGGGTCGTCGAAGTTGACGTAATCGTCGACGGTCCACTTCCATGACTTGTCGCGCCAGATGCCGGCCCGTTCGCTCTCCCCCCGGCCCCGCAGGTCGATCACCCACACGTCGTAACCGCGATCGGCCAGCCAGTGCGCGATCGACGGCGCCGGATCCTCGGCCGCACCAACACCCAGGTCGTAGCCCCGGTGGTTGGCGGTCAGGCCGTGATGCAGCAACACCGGTTCAGCGTGCGGCTTCTCGCCGCGCGGCCGATAGCGATGCAGGGCGATGCGCCAGCCGTCGCCGGTGGAGACAAAGTGGGTTTCGTCTTGGGTGGGGCGGGCACGATAACGGGCGCGGATGATTTGCACCAAGGCGTAAATCGCCACGAGAATCGCAAACACTTTCAGCAACCAGAACATCGGCGTATTCCTCAAGGGCCTTCCGGGCCGGGGCGGCCGGCACCCGAGTGGGCGACCGGTGTCCGATTATCTTGGTAGCGTTTCGGTGCCGTCAAGCCGATTCGTCATTTCGCGCTGGCGAAGAAGAGGAAATCGCATTAAAGTAGCCTATTGAAGGAACTCGACGAACCTGGAGGAAATCCATGCGCAAATTAATGATTGCCGTTTTCGCCCTGGCGGCTTTGAGCCTGATTTTCGCGGCGTGCGAAAAACTCGAAGATGAAATCAACGACGCTGTGGGCCAAACCGAAAGCTTCGACTTGGATATTACCGACGAGCCGGTACCGATGTACGCCATCGAGCAGGCCGGCTACAAACTGACGGCCGTGTGCTATTCGGAGACCGTAACGATCAACACCCTCATGTCGGCCACGGATTACGCCGACCTGTGGAATTCCGCCAAAAGTCACATCGATGATATCGAAATCAAGGACATGACCTACAAGATTGGGAAAAATCGTGTTGCCGAGGGTGGCAATCTTGATATCTTCCTGCTTTCGTCTGTGCCCTCGCCGCTCGTTCCGCCCGACGGCGTGGATATCGATCTGTCCAGCCTCGATTTCGTGCTCGTCGACCCGACAAAGTTGCCGAACGATAAACGCATTGCGCGCATCGAAATCCCGGCGGGCACGAACGTGAACTCGTGGACCGACGCAACCTTCCTCAGCGGCGGCGAAAGCGAATTGGAGGATCAGTTGCTCGACTTCACCTCGCCGTTCGCATTCTGCCTGCGTCTGGCCGTGCCGACTCACGGTGTCGAACTGGACATGGAGCCGGATCTGGAAATCGAATTGGCGACGAGCTTCGACGTCACATTAACCCCGCTGTGAGTTACAGCTAACAATCGATTCCTGGAACGGCTCGCCACGGCGGGCCGTTTTTGTGCCGCCACGCGCTTGCAAGGCTTCCCGCCACGGGCCAAAATGCGCCCCACATACAACCGACAAAGGAACGAACCATGGCGCCCGTTGCTCTCACCGATGCTCCGGCGATTTTGATCGCCGAAAACGGTATCCCGAATTACGGAAACTTCCGCGGCCCGATCGCCGAATGTAATCACGAGTGTTTTGACTATACGGGCCTGCAACGCTGGCCGTGGTCGGCGCTCCACAGCACAGCCGACAAGCTGCTGAAACGCTGGCAGTTCGTTGGCGTGATCGACGAGGGGTTCGTTTTGGGCGCGGCAGTGATTCACCTGCAATACGCGGGCGCGGGTTTTGCTTACGTCTACGACCGCAATCGACGGCAACTCGCCGAAAAGAACCTGAAATCGCCGTTGGCCAAGAACACGGCATTCTCGCGCTCGGCCGCGCAAGGCGTCAGCGAGATTCGCGTCGGGAACGACTTCATCCGTATGCAGAATACGCCGGCGGACGGCCGTCGCGAGTTGCACCTGCGCTGCGGCGAGATCACTGCGGAAGTCGCGTTTAGTGAGAACGGCGACGGCGTTTCGACGGTCACGCGGATGGCGATGTACGGCTTCGGCCACACGTACAAATTCGTCGGCCTGCCGGCGACCGGGCACATCGTGGTCGGCGGCGAGAAGGTCGCGTTGTCGGACAAAGCGATGGCGATTCTGGATTGGTCTTCGGCCACGCCGCCGCGCAACACAATTTGGAACTGGGCCGCGGCCGCCGGGCACGCCGCCTCCGGCAAGGCGGTGGGCGTGAATTTCTCAACCGGATTGATCACCTCGGGTTACACCGAAAACACGGTGTGGATCGACGGCCAACCGCATATGATCGGCGGCGTCAATTTCGACTACGACCAGCGGGACGTGCTGGGCAAACCGTGGCGCGTGTGGACGCCGGAGGGGGACGTGGACCTCGAGTTCACCCCCGATCACGAGCGTTTTGAGGCGGCCAACCTGCTGATCGCCGCGAGCCGTTTGCATCAACCCTTCGGCCAGTTCGAGGGCGAGATCAAAGTCGGTCGCACAAAGCACGACGTGACGCTCTACGGGTTCTGTGAGGAACACTTCGCCAAGTGGTAGAGCGCCCGCACAGGCCGAAGGATACAAGGAACCAAACCGCGACGCGCGTGGTCTGATCAACCAGTCGACAAACTCGTAACTCCGACAATCGAAGGTCGATCGGCTTTTACCGTCGAATCCTTTCGGCTATAGTAGCCGAGCGGTTCAACAACACAGTTTCGCTTTCGACTTCGATTCAACGCCTACGTCAGGGAGGGTGCGTCATGACGGAATGGTGGGAGGCCCTGTCCCTCTTCCAAAAAGTCCTTTGGGTGATTGCGGTGCCCTCGTCGCTGCTGACGTTGCTGCAAGTCGTACTGGAACTGGTCGGCATCGGCGGCGAAACCGATACCGACGCCGATATGAGCGGCCTGGACGGCATCGACGCGGCGGATTTCGATGTCGACTCCGACACCGACGCGGCCGATCACGGCAGCGGGATAAGAATCTTCTCGGTCAAGGGCTTGATCATTTTCTTCACCGCGTTCGCCTGGATCGGCCTTGCCGGGGTCAACGCGGGCCTGGTCGCTTTCGTCGCCTCGTTGATTGCGACGGTCTCCGGTTTCGCGTTCATGCTGCTGTTCGCTTGGATTTTCTACACTCTGAACAAGTTATCCGAGGAAGGGACCGTACGCACGCGCAACGCGCTGTTCCAAACGGGCGAAGTGTATCTACGGATCCCGGCCGAACGGTCGGGCTACGGGAAAGTGACGGTAATAATCCAAGGGCACCTGCGCGAACTCAACGCGTATACTGACGGCGAAGAACTACCCACCGGCGCCCGAATCCAGGTCGTGGATATCATCGACCAAGATATGGTACTGGTGGTCAAAGAGACCTAAAACACATCTGTTGCGATAAGGAGGATGCACTGTGTATCTGATGATTTTCGTCACTATTCTGGCTTTCGCCTTCTTCGGGATTTTCCTCGCCGCCATTCGCCGGTACAAACGTTGTCCGTCGGACAAAGTTCTGGTTATCTACGGTAAAACCGGCACGGATTCCACCACAGGCCTGGCCCGCACGTCCAATTGCATACACGGAGGCGCAGCCTTCGTGTGGCCGCTTTTGCAGGACTACGCTTACCTCGATCTGACACCGATCGCCATCGACATCGACCTTCGTTCCGCGCTTTCCAAGCAGAACATCCGCATCAACGTACCTTCGGTGTTCACCGTTGGTATCTCGACGGACGAAGGCACGATGCAGAACGCTGCCGAGCGCCTGCTCGGTTTGCCCCACAACGCCATCCGTCAGGTCGCCGAAGATATTATTTTCGGCCAGTTGCGCCTGACGATCGCCACGATGGACATCGAGGAAATCAACGCCGACCGCGACAAGTTTCTGGCCAACGTCAGCCTGAACGTGGAAGGCGAGTTGCGCAAAGTCGGCCTGCGGCTGATCAACGTGAACATCAAGGACATCACCGACGAGTCGGGTTACATCGAAGCGCTGGGCAAGGAAGCAGCGGCTGAAGCGATCAACGAAGCGAAGATCAAGGTCGCGGAGAAAGAGCGTAACGGCGCCATCGGCGCGGCCGAAGCCAACCGCGAAAAGCGCATTCGGGTCGCCGCCGCCGATGCCGAAGCGGTAAACGGCGAGAACACCGCCCGCGTATCTGTCGCCAACTCCAACGCCGACCGGCAAGTCAAGGAAGCCGCGGCAAGCCGCCTCTCCGAAGCGGCCGAAAAGGTGCAACAAGCCAAGGCGCTGGAGGAAGCCTATCAGTCCGAAGCCGAAGCCGAGAAGCAACGCGCCGAGCGCGATCGCGCCACCCAATACGCGGACACGGTCGTTTTGGCCGAAATCGACAAAGAACAAATCCGCATCGCCGCCGAAGCCGAGGCCGATAAGTTGCGGCTGGAAGCCAAGGGTCGCGGCGACGCGCTCTACAACGAAATGGAAGGCCGGGCGCGCGGTATGTTCCAAACCCTGGCCAAACAAGCCGAGGGCCTCATGGAATACGTGCGGGCCGCCGGCGGCGACCCGGATAAGGCCGTGATGCTGATGATCGCCCAGCAAATGCCGGAAATCGCCCGGATCCAGGTCGAGGCGATCAAGAACCTGCACATCGACAACGTGACCGTGTGGGACAACATGAGCGGGCCGGACGGATCGCCCAAAACGGCTCAGTTTCTTTCGGGAATGATCAGTTCTCTGCCGCAGTTCCACGATTTGTTCAAGATGGTCGGCCTGAACCTGCCGGAGTACTTCGGCAAGCGCCAGGAAGAGGAGCCGCCCGTCACCGACGAGTAAGGCACGAACATAACGTCCCAAGGCGCGCCGCGGCGCGCCTTTTTTTATGGCCCCACGTCGACGCCGCAACAACATGATGAAGCGGGTCTTGCGTAAGAAGCGCACTCTCGAAAGAATGAACGTGCGGGCCATCAAGCCGTCGCAAAGTAATCTTAGGAATGCGGTATGCGCAAATACGTTTTCTTACTCGCTCTTTTGTTGGTGACTGTCGCGCTGGCGTCGTGCGCCGGCGACGATGATGACGACGACAATTCCTCCGCCTTCGTTCATCCGCCCGGCTGGCATTGGCTGGCAGGCGACGACGGCGCCCTGGAAATCTGGTACGGCGAGCGCCTCATGCAAGCCGTTACCGGCGTCGACGCCCTCACCTTCGACGTGCAGGTGCCGATGCTGTTCGGCCAGTTTCGCTTTCAGACCAAAAACGAGAAGGCGAGTCACTTTCAAATCAGCCTGCGTGACGGACGCCCCTATATCACGGCGGGCGGCGAAATCGTCGGAGCTATCATCTTCGAACACGCCGCGGGCGACAATCTGCGCATGCGCGTGGCCGTTGAGCAAGCCGGTTATGACGGGCTGAAACTGCGCTTTCGCCTCGAGGACGGTGCCCGATTTTGGGGCTTCGGCGAGCAATACAATTTCATCGAAATGCGCGGCAAGCGGGTGCCGATATGGGTCGCCGAGCAGGGCTTGGGCCGGCTGGCCTATCCGGCGCTGCCCCCCTTCGGCAGCAAGCTCGAAACCTATTTCCCAATGCCCTACTTCCTCGACCCGGAGGCCGGCAAGGGCTTACTGCTAGAAAACAGCGAGTTCTCGCGCTTCGACCTAGGTTCCGCCACGCCGCAGGAATGGACGCTGGAAGTGTGGAATGGCCGCGGCGCAAGCATTCTTCTGTTTCCGGGACCGACGGGCTACGACGTCATCGGCCAACTGACCCAAGAGGTCGGACGCCCTAAAACGTTGCCTCCCGATTGGGCCTTCGAGGGCGTCTGGATCGCCGCGCAGGGCGGCACGGAACTTGTCGCGCAGCGGGTGCGCAACGCGCTGGACGCGGGCGTGCCGGTCACCGCGGTGTGGGCGCAGGATTGGCTGGGCATTCGGAATTTCGGTTTGGGCAACTACGGTGTGAAGTACCGGTGGATTCACGACGAAGAGTTGTATCCGTTCTTGCCGGGATTCATCGACGCGCTGGCCGAAGAAGGCGTGCGCTTCTTGGGCTACTTCAATCCATTTGTCGCCCCGGCCTACGAGCACTACAACGAAATGCGGGAGCGCGGTTACCTGATCGAAACCCCTCGCGGCGATCCCTACCTGTTTCCCATCAGCACGTTTGTCGGAACGCTCGTCGACCTGACCGATCCCGGTGCGGTGGCGTACTTCAAGCATTACGCCCGGCGCGCGGTGGACCTGGGTATGAAGGGTTGGATGTGCGATTTCGGCGAGTGGCTGCCCTACAACGCGGCGCTGCACGAGGGCGACGCGGCGTGGTATCACAACCGCTATCCCAGCCAATGGCACCGCATCAATCGCGAGGTGCTCGAGCAGGCCTATCCGGACGGCGACTTCGCGATATTCACCCGTAGCGGCTACACCGGCGACCACCAGACGGCGCAGATCGTGTGGGCGGGCGACCAGGAGGCCACCTGGGACGAGGCCGACGGTTTCCCGACGGTGATTGCCGCCGGGTTGACCCTCGGGTTGGCGGGCATTCCCTTCTTCTCGCACGACATCGGCGGTTTTTCGGGCGGCCCGCGCGAAAAGGAACTCTTCTGGCGTTGGACGGAACTGGGAGCCTTCACGCCCGTGATGCGCAATCATGATGGCTTGCAGAAACTCGAAAATCACCAGTTCGATTCCGCCGCCGATACCCTGGCCATGTTCGCGCGATTCGGCAAAATTCACGCGGCCATGTTTCCCTATTTCAGGGAACTGGCGGAAGAGGCGCAGGCGACGGGGCTGCCGATTGTTCGCCACACGGCGCTGGTCGATCCCGATTGGGAACCAGCCTACTCAGCACACCGGCAGTGGATGATCGGCGAGGACATGGTGTTTGCACCGGTCGTGGAAAAAGGCGTCAAGGAAGTCACCGTCTACTTCCCCGACGGACAATGGGAAAACGTGTTCACCGGCGAAACATTTAGCGGCCGCCAAGTGACGCGGGCGGCGGCGCTCGTCGGCCAACCGGCAGTTTTCGCACGCGTCGGCGCGCTGGACGACATCGTGGCCGCGATTCGCGCGCTCCCGAAAAACTAGGCGGGCTCGTCCAGCTTCTTCACGTGGCATTGGCTGCACGTGACGGGCGGCGTCTTGCCCTGCTCCTTTTGTTCCTTGTGGCAATCCTTGCACATTTTATGGAACGCGGTTTTGGCCGAAGAGGTCTCGCCGTCCTCTTCCTTGTGGCAGGCACTGCATTTCTGTACCGCTTCCTCTTCGCCGCCGCCCCACTTGTGGTGGCATTTCGTGCATTCGAGTTGGCCGGTTTCAACGTGCTGTTTGTGGTCGAACTTCGAAACGACCGTCACTTTCACGTACGGCGAGAGGTCGACCGTCTCCGGCACATCAGCCGCCCAGACCGCCGTGATCACCAGCGCCAGCGCGAACGCTAACAACAAATATTTTTTCATAACGCTTCCTCCCACCCAGGGTTCGGTGTTTGCCCTTCATTGTTTACGCCGGGTAGTTTCCATTCGACCAGATCGGCCGAACGGGCGACGCCGATTTTGCCGTGCCCGCGTCCCTGAAAAGACGCGCTGTCGTTAGCGCCGGCGTAAAACAAATAGAAATAGCCGTCGTATTCGCGCCAGTCGCACAAATACGCCGAATCGGCATGCAGGATTTGATTCCAGTCTTCGAACGGCACTTCCAGATGCGTGCGTTCCTCCCAGTACTGCCAGTCGGGAAATGCGACGCCGCCGTTGCGCGCCCGATAGATGAACGGCTCGCGGCCGCTGGAGTATTTGCCGGTTGTCACGTTGGAGGTGGCGATCATGCGCCACGCACCGTCGATGCTGAGGAACTGGTAATTCTCGGCCCAATCCTCGTAACCGCCGGGGTAAGCGATTACCGGGTCGAGCCAGGCGTAAGGGTCAAGCGCGGCTTCGACCGACCGGGTTATGGAAAACTGCTCCCAGTGCTTATAGCCAAGCACGACATATCCGTCGACTTCCGCCAGGGCGCTGTGCGTGTGCCGCTGGAATGGCTGCACCCCGGGCAGCAACGGTTTGTCCTTCGACCAATCGACCAAATCCTCCGACGTGGAATAGTACAGACGGCTCATTTCTTCGAAATTGAGATTAAGTGGTTTCCAGAACGCCATGAACCATCGATCGCCCATGCGGATGACATCCGGCGAGCCGACGTAGCCGAGGTCGTCGTCCCACCATTCTTCGTAGTTGCGAAAGTCGCGGGTTTTGTACATTCGTTGTCGCGCAATGTTTTCCGACGCGTCGCCGTTTACGAACCGCGTCGAGGCGAAAATGTGAAACCAACCGTTGTGGTAAACGACGGCTTGGTCTTTGAGCATGCGATCGGGCCGCGCCAAGATGGGGTTTTCGAGACCCGCCCAATCGATATTCGGAAAACCCGCGGGGGAGCTGTCGTTATCGTTATCGTCATCATCATCATTGTCGTCGTCGATTTCGGCGCCCGCCGGACCGTCAAGGGAATTGCCGTCCTCTTCGGCCGAGTCGTCGTCGGCGATTTGCCGATCGTTCGTTTCCTCGCCCGCGCCTCCGCAGCCGACTATCAACAAAACGAGACAGCAAACAAGAAACAGCCGGCGCGAGAGCTCGGCGGTCATCAAACCCCTCCGTAAATGCAATTCGCTTTTTGTCATGGCCCAATATAGTAGTATGAATACGGCCGCACATTCAAAGGCCCGTATCTGGAAACACCGCTCCGGTTCTGCTAAGAATGAAGGACAACTAGGCACGTGAAGGAGTCCGACAATGCGCGCGAGGTTCGTATCGGCGTTGATCGTTACCGTTTTGTTGTTGGCGGCTTGCGCATCGGCGCCCACCACCACGTTCCCCTGGCGGGAATCCGTCGCTCCAACCACCGCATTGCCGGACCGCGTGGCGCTGTTCATCGACGCTTCCTATATTCTGCGGGCGCCGGATTATCGACAATACTTGGCGATCTCCGAGTCGATCGACTTGGCGACCGACGTTAACGATGCGGTGGAACTGGCGATTACCGGCGCGAAAATGAAGCTGGTCGCGCAAAAGAAATACTTTATCGGCGCTCACCGCAGCGGCCAACAACTCGTTGCGGAGAAAGAAGAAGCCGAACTTTATTTGCGGGATCTGCCGGTGCACCTCGATCCGACTATTTGCCGCACCGAGAAAACCACCGCCGCGGTGGTGGAACTATGGAAAGCGGCCCGCCGGGCTTACGACGGCGAGATAACGATGGATTCGAAAATCACCCGCGAAATCGCCGGACGTTTTCAGGCCGATACGCTGGCGCTGGTGTACGCCATTTCGCGGAAAGAAGATTCTTCCCCGGACGCGCCGCCGCTCGCGATAGGACCGGCGCTCGACACGGCGGCCGCCTCGATGATCGGCGTGGTGATGGTGCGAGCCATCGACGGCAAAATCGTGTATCAAGCCAAGCTGCCGATTTCGGGACCCCAACGCGTCGGCACCCTGCGCGTCGCCATTCGCGGCGTCTTCTCCGGGTTGCCCGAGCGGCAGAACCATCCGAAATTCCCCGTTCCGAGCCGCCTGAAAGGCGAAGACAATGCCGAGCCGGCGGACAACCCTTCGGATTCCCAGTGGGTCGGCACGACACCGGCTCCGGGATCGCGCGGCAGGCCCGAGGGCATCGGCGTCAAAGTTGATTTGAACGCCAGTCGCCCTGGCGTGCTGGGCGGCGTCGAAAAGATTTCGCTGCTGCGGCGTCCCATGGCCATCGCCGACCCAATTGCGATCACGGCGGACGGCACCGAAGTGCGCGTGCTGAAAAAAGACATGAACTGGTACTTGGTCATGCTGCCGGACGGGACGATGGGTTGGGTGTATCACACCTTCGTCACGGTGTACTGAGCGCCGGTCAGCCGATCTCGATGTCCCGGCGAATGCGGTCCGTGCCGCATAGTAGATCGAAGGCCGGGCGATCGTTTTCAAACTCGTAGGGTTCCGTGCGCCAGGCAAAATCGCCGGGCGCCTGTTTCCGCGCGGCCTTAATCAATTCCACATAAGCATCGAACGACCGGAAGCTATCGCGGTCGGTGACGTGCACGAACACGCCGCCGCAGACCTCGCCCGCGTACTTGTGAAAAGTCGGGATGAATTCAACGGGACGGAAGGTCACGCCGGGAAGCCCCCGTTGATTGAGCCGGTCGGCCAACTCGCGGCCGTTCAGCCACGGCGCGCCGACTGTTTCAAAAGGCTGCGTGGTCCCCCTGCCCTCCGATAAATTCGTGCCTTCCAACAAGCAGCCGCCAGGGTAGACGGTTGCCGTCGCCAACGTCGGCATGTTCGGACTTGGCGCGACAAAGGGCAGACCCGTTTCATCGAACCACATCGAGCGCCGCCAACCGAGCATGTCGATAACTTGCAGATCCGCGTTCCACCCTTCGGCGTCGTTCCACAGCCGCGCCAGTTCGCCGATGGTTTTCGCGTGCCGCACGGGCATCGGAAAGCGCCCGATAAAGGATGCAAACGCCCGGTCGAGAACCGGCCCCTCCTCGATTTCGCCACCGAGTGGATTGGGCCGGTCGCAAACAATGACCCGCGTGCCGTGCCGCGCACACTCTTCCAGGCAATACGCCATCGTGTACACGTAGGTGTAATAGCGCGCGCCGATATCCTGCAGGTCGACGACCAGCGTGTCGCACC
This sequence comes from Candidatus Lernaella stagnicola, assembly GCA_030765525.1. NCBI lineage: Bacteria > Candidatus Lernaellota > Candidatus Lernaellaia > Candidatus Lernaellales > Candidatus Lernaellaceae > Candidatus Lernaella > Candidatus Lernaella stagnicola. The sequence goes on along the minus strand of JAVCCK010000034.1, from coordinate 270,181 downwards.
GGGCTAACGCCTCGGCCGAGGGGCGCAACGTCGCGGCGGTCTCGCCGTAAAGCGAGTAAACCGGCACGCCGCGGTAGGTCGATTCGCCGACGCCCACTTGATCCTGCGCCGTGGCGAAAATGCCGTGTTCCGGTCCGAACAATACGGTGAGGTCGACGTCGGGAAGGTCGATCAGCCGATCGTGCAACGTCGAATAATCCGGCAGAACCGAAGCCGGATGCGCGAGTAGGCCGACGCGGACGCCGTCAAGCCAAGCCCCGGAGTCGGCCGCCAGCCGGGCGGCGCCGGTCGTCACCAGGGGACGGTTCATGCCACGCCCATCATCGATATTTGTCCCAGCCGTGCTTCTCCAGTTCGTCGAACACGTGCTTGACCTCCTGCGCCTGGTCGCGCCGCGCCACCAACGTCGCATCCGGCGTGTGCACGATAATCAGATCGTCCACGCCGATGGTCACCACGACGCCGTCCTTGGCGTACACGGTGTTGTTGCGGCTTTCACCCATCGCGACGTGTCTGCCCTCGGTGACGTTACCGGCCGTGTCAGGCTCGAAGAGTTCGCGCAGCGCGGTCCAAGAGCCGACGTCGCTCCACCCGATGTCGGCCGGAAACACCAACAGGTTGTCAACCTTTTCCATCACGCCAACGTCGATGCTCACTGGCGTCAGCGCCGGGTAGACGGCGTTGATTTGCGCCTTGAGGCGGTCGGCCGGCGCCCGGCCGTCGATCGGCCCGATTTGCTCATACAAATCCGGCAGTGTTTTCGCAACGGCGCGCAGGAGCGTGTCGGCGCGGAACACGAAAATGCCCGCGTTCCAAAAATAGCGCCCGCTTTCCGCAAACTTCTTGGCTCGGTGGGGTTCCGGCTTCTCGTGGAATTTGGTCACGTAGTGATAGTCACATTCGTCTTCCCGACCGGCGTGACCGCCGATTTCGATGTACCCGAAACCGGTGTCGGGACGTCGCGCGGTGATACCCAGAGTGATCAACACGTCTTCCCGTGCCGCCACGGTCATCGCCGCGCTAAGTATGCGAAGGAATTCCTCTGCTTTTAAAATCGCGTGATCCGCCGGCAACAAAGCCACGACGGCATCGGGGTCGCGGTCGACGAGAATCTTCGCCGCCACCGCCGCACAAGGCGCGGTATTGCGGCGGCACGGTTCGGAGACGAGATTCGCGGCAGCCGCCGGCGGCAATATCGCCGCACTCTCCTCGGCGATGGCGTCACCGGTTACAACCATGATGCGCTCGGCGGGAACCAAGGGTTGGATACGATGCACGGTTTGCTCGAGTAAGGTCTCGTCGCCGCCGATCACCAGCAGTTGCTTCGGCGTTTTCATGCGGCTGACCGGCCAAAAGCGCGTGCCGGTGCCGCCGGCCATGATCACCGCGTAGTTCATGGTGCCTCCTCGGAATCTTCAGTTCCGATTTCCCGCAAGCGCTTCTCCACCTCGTCGAGCAACTCCGCGACGCCCCGCCCTTCCTTGGCGCTGATGGCGAATACGACGATGTCGCGCTTGCCAAGCGCCGCCTGTAGTTCAGCAAGATTCTCGCCGGCGCCCTCCGCGTCGATTTTATTGGCGGCGACGATTTGCGGGCGCTGCCCGAGTTTTTCGTCATAGGCCGTCAGTTCTTCATTCAAGACATCGAAGTCTTCCAGCGGATCGCGACCGGTAAGCGGATCGAGATCCAACACGTGCACGAGTAGCTGCGTGCGTTCGATGTGCCGCAGGAAACGAAGTCCCAGGCCGATTCCTTGGTGGGCGCCTTCAATGATCCCGGGAATATCCGCGACGACGAACCGGCGGTTCATGTCGTATTCGACGGTGCCCAAATTGGGTTGCAGGGTCGTGAATGGGTAGGCGGCGATCTTGGGTCGGGCGGCGGATATCGCGCTGATCAACGTCGATTTCCCCGCCGAGGGGAACCCGACCAAACCGACGTCGGCGATGCTTTTGAGTTCGATCTTCAGCCAGCGCTGCTCGCCCGGCTGCCCCTCCTCCCAATGCGTCGGCGCCTTGTTCGCGTTGGTCAGGAAGCGGGCGTTGCCGCGCCCGCCGCGCCCGCCTTCGGCAGCGGTCCACGTGGCGGCGGGTGAATCCAGATCGGCCAGTAGGTCGCCGGTTTCGGCGTCATGCACGACCGTGCCGGGAGGCACGTGAATGTGAAGGTCGTCGGCGCCCTTGCCGTGCTGATTGCTGCCGCGTCCGTGCGTGCCTCGCTTGGCGCGGTGGTGCTGTTGGTAGGCCAAGTCGATCAGCGTGTTTTTCTGGCTGTCGGCAACAAAGATGACGCTGCCGCCGCGCCCGCCGTCGCCACCATCGGGTCCGCCCTTCGGCACGAACTTTTCGCGCCGGAACGACACGCACCCGTTTCCTCCGTCCCCCGATTGGACGAAGATCTTTACTTCGTCGATGTACCTCATACCCTGATATTTGGCACAGCCGAGTGTGTTTGCCAAGGCGAAGCCGCATATTTCGTGACCACGAAGCCGGGAAGAGGCCTGGCCGGGCGGCAATATCGGTAGGCAAAAAAACCGCCGGCCGGTTGGGATTTTGCGGCCGGATTCGCTACGATATGGCGTTTGTAGAAATCGAGTTCCTCGAACCTAAGGATACGGAGGTTCAATATGAAACGCTCGGTTCCATATCTCGCGGTGCTGGCGGCTCTCCTGGCTTTGGGTGTTACGTTTGCCGCGGCCCGTCCGGCATTTATGAATATTAAGCAGATGGCCGCCGAAGCCGACGTGGTTTTTGTCGGCACGGTGCGGCAGATCACCGAGGAGCCCAACGACGCCGGCCTGCCTACCACGGTCGTCGGTTTCGATATCGGGCAAGTATTGAAGGGCAAGAGCCAATTAGCGGACCCGTCGGTGGTTGAACTGCGTTTCGCCGGCGGCGCTGATGGTGCGCGGCGGCTGCGGGTATCGCACGTGCCGCGTTTTGCCGTCGGTGAACGTCTGGTGGTTTTCACGCGCTACGATGGACAGGCTTATGCCAGCCCGATCATCGGCCTGAATCAGGGCCTGTTCCGTGTCAAAACCGAACCGGCGACCGGCAAAGACTACGTCGTCGACTACGGCGGCAACGCCCTGCTGCATGCGCCCAACGGAGTGCGCATCGGCGACGTGATTCTGCCCAACGCGCAAGGACGATTCGAGGCCGTCACGCCCGCCGCCAGCCCGGCCGTACCGGCTCCACACAGCGCGGACCCCCAGCGCCTGCGAATCGACGGCGCGCGCCCGATCCCCCGCGGTACCACAAATCGGGCGCAGTTGATGACGCTGGCCGATTTCATCGCGTATCTGAATCCCCTATGCCATGGAGACGGGCAGTGAGATGGCGCGGCGTTGTCTGCGTCGGTTTGATCGCGGCCCTCGGTTTGGCGGTGTGTCTGGCGTCGGCCGACCCGCCGATCCACGACTACGTGCGCTGCGCGGCCCCGTACATGATTTATCCGCTCGGCAACAACGAAGACCCATGGGAACAACAGGACGAGCGCATGATCGGCCAATGGGCTTCATTCGGCGACATCATGACGGCGAAGGCCAATCCGCCGGGCAGTGACTCCTATTGGGGCGGCAACCGACGCAACGAAATCCAGGGTTTCGTCGACGACTCGGAAATGTACCGCCGCTTTGGCTTTCATTGGGGTTCGGCCGCGGGCGTGTGCATCACGTGGGTCGACCACTCGAACTGCGTGGCCGAGTCGGATATCGCTTTCAACCCCGAATACGACTGGTCGACCGACACCTGGGCGATATTGGAGGACCCGGACTCCGAGCTCGCGTACCAGCACGTCTTATTGCATGAGTTGGGCCACACGATCGGCTTTGCCGACTACAACTACAAAAGCAGCGAGAGCAAAGGGCTCGGTTACAATACGATCATGAATTACGCCTACCCGTGGAACTACTGGGTGTTGGGCGTGGACGACGCGATGGGCGTGGATACGATTTTCCCGGAACGGGTCGGCAGGCAATATGACTTCGGCGTCTACGCTTTCCATTGCGAGAGCAAAACCAAGTGTCCGATGGCCACCGTCTCGCCGGGCATGGTGTCGACGGGCGGTTCAATCAGTATCCATGACCTGCAGGTGGCCTCGCTGGGCCGGGGCAAGCTATCCAACGCCCGCGTGACCGTCACGCTGCTATCCTACCCGGACCACAATCAATCGTACGAACTCGAATCCGTGGTGTGGGACACCTTCCCCGGCTACGGGAGCCAGTTGGTCGACTTGACCGTCAGCGTGCCGTCCGGCGTACCCGCCGGAACGTACTACGTGGAACTCGTGGCAAGCCATTCGCGGTCGGCGCAGGACCCCTACGCTAAAAACGACAGCGTCGTCCTACCGACGCACGTGCGCGTATTGGACGAGGGCGAGCAAGACCCAACCGGCCCGGGACACTCGGCGTGTTACGAGATGGTCGGCGTGATGTACCAACAATGCGGCCTGAAACTCGACAGCGGCGGATCGGAAATCAGTTATAACGACGCTGTCTTGCTTTGCTACGACAACAACGGCCCCTGGTCGTGCGCCAAGACGTGCTTTGACACCAGTATCGCCGCCGGTGGATGCGGCACTTTCGAATCTTGCTTGACCGACTATTGCGGGATGCCGTTGGCCGATGAAGAGGCGGAGGACGAAGAGGACGACGGCGGCTGCGGCGGATAACGGGACGCGTTTTCATGAAAACCATGTCGAGAATCAATTCTTCTTTTTTTGACGGAATAAGAAACCTACCGAAGAAAACCGATCGACCGGGCGTATAGCTAATGGAAGGACAAAGGCGCGCGATGCTTGCAGCGACCGATGAAGTCCTGATGGGCTGCGTAAAAAACCAACAGAGCCGGGAGGCTTTTTCCGTGCTGATGAGTCGTCACAAAAACCATGCCTATCGGCTCGCCCTGCAACTGACCGGCGACCACGACGACGCAATGGACGGCGCACAGGAAGCCTTCGTCAAAGTATTCACCAAGGCTCGATTGTTCGACGAAGGGCGGCGTTTCTGGCCGTGGTTCGCCACGATCCTGCGCAATACGGTGCGCAGCATGCAACGCAGCCGGGCGCGGCGGCGGCGGGCCGGCAACGAGGAACTTGCGCAGCACATCGCCGATCCAACCGCCGATACCACGGTCCGGGCGCGCGCGGCGGAGGCGTGGGGGCGGGTCTTGGCCCTGCCGCCCAAGTTGCGGGAAGTCGTCGTGCTGCGCCATCTGGAGGGGATGAGCTACGAGGACATCGGCGCGGTGCTCGACATTTCGCCCAACACGGTCGCCACGCGATTGCACGCGGCCCGAAAGAAACTGGCAGGCGACGATGAAGCGTGAAGAAGCCGAACTGCTGCTCTCGATGAAGCAAGACGGCGAACTGCCGCCGGATAAAGCGGTACAACTCGAAGCCTATCTGCGCGATCACCCCGAGCTAGCGCAGCGGGCCGCCGCCTGGGAAACATTGGGGAAGGAGTTGGAGTCCATGAAGATTTCTGCCGACAACGACCAGCGGCTCGACCGTTTCGAGTCGCATGTCTACGCGCGGCTCGAACGCGGCGCCGCGTGGATTCTACTTTCGGCGGGAGCCGCGCTAATGCTGGCGGGCGCCCTTTTCTACCTAGTGCGTGATTTCTTTTTCAACGACGCCATTTTCCTGCCCGTGCGCCTGGGCGGCGGCTTCGTTCTGGCCGGCGTGTGCGTGCTGGCGGTATCGATCGTACGCCATCGATTGGCGACCTATCACGGCGACAAATACAAAGGAGTTGTTCGATGATCGTGACCAATACCGAGCAAATCGTCGGCATGCGTATCAAACGGGTTTACGGGCTTGCCATGGGCAACACGATGAGGGCGCGACACGTCGGGCGCGATATCATGGCCGTGTTTCGCATGCTGGTGGGCGGCGAGATCACCGAATACACCAAGATGATTGCGGAGTCGCGGGAGCAGTCGCTGGACCGCATGAAACAGCAGACAAAAGAGATGGGGGCGAACGCCGTGGTCAACGTCCGGTTTACGACCAGCGCCATTGCCGCCGGCGCCGCCGAATTGCTCGCCTACGGAACTGCGGTCGAGATCGAGCCGGTCGAATAAGCTTCCGAGTGCGGTATTCAGACATAAAAAAAGCGCCACGCTTCGTGCGCGGCGCTTTGTCTTAATCTTTTCGCGCTTATTTGTCGGTCTGGGCCTGCTCGGCGGGGATGATGTTCGCCCGTTTCCGGTCGCGACCCCAACGGCAAATTTTCACGGTGCCCGGGATCTTGGCGTACAGCGTGTAGTCACGCCCCATGCCGACATTCTCACCTGGGTGAATCAGCGTGCCCAGTTGCCGAATGATGATCGTTCCGCCGGTCACAAACTGCCCGTCCTGGGCCTTCATGCCAAAGCGGCGACCTTGGCTGTCGCGGCCGTTCCGACTGCTTCCGCCTGCTTTTTTGTGAGCCATGACAGTCTCCTTCTCAGCCGACGATCTGCGAGATCTTCAGGGCCGTGTAGTGTTGCCGGTGGCCCCGCTTCACATGCGAGTCCAGGCGACGCCGAAACTTGAAAACCGTGACCTTCTTGGCACGATCCTGTTCGACGATTTCGCCGACAACCTTTGCGCCGTCCACGTACGGGGCGCCAACTTTAATATCGTCTTCGGAGCGGATCATCAGCACCTTGTCGATTTCCACTTTATGACCGACTTCGCCGTCCAGTTTCTCAACCTTTAGAAGGTCGCCTTCCTGGACTCGAAATTGCTGACCGCCGGTTTCAATAATCGCATACATCGTGTAGTTCCTTTTCGCACGTAACACTCAAGAGCGCTGGAACATAATGAAATTCAAGGTTTTTGTCAAGAGCTTTTTTCCGCCGGTATTACGCGTTTACGCAACAACTGTGGCGTTTTAGCAACACCTCGTGATCACCTCGCTCATGACTCTTCTAGGGCGTTTCTTCGGGCGCTCGGTCGCGCCGGGCTTTGACTTCGCCCACCCCGCGGTGTAACGTCGGCAACGTTAATTTTCCTGGGAGTCACCATGGAGCAGCAGGACTGGATCGGAATCGGCATCCTGGCCTCGGCAATCATCTTTCTGGCGATATTGCTCCGTTTTCGGGCGATCCGGCAAAACCCCTTCATGTTGATCGTGTTTTCAATCAATCCGGGATTGGTGGGCGTACTCGCCGCGTGCGCCTTTTTGTTTCGTAATTACAACAACATATCGCAGCCTTGCTGGTACACATCCTTGGTGCTGGCAGTAACCTCGACCTTCATTGTGGCATTCGCGCTGCCTCGCATGTTTTTGCAGCACGTCCGTGAACAAATTGAGGATACCGACGGACAGGACCCCGATCAGGGAGAATCGCAGAACTCCAACACGCCTTGACGGTGGCCCGCAGATAATAGCGCCTCGGCATACTCGCGGCCTAATCGACACGCCTCGCCCCGCCGCCCGGCAGCGGCCAAACGCTTTTGACCGAAGCGCAGAATCTCCAGCAACAGACGTTCGTGAGCGGTCCATCGACGGGCCAACTCGCCATAGCGCTTAAGCGCGACGCCCGGATCCACGTCATCCAGTTCAAGCCGCAGAAGCTGCAAATGCCCGAATTCCGGCTCGTCGAGCTGCAAATCGAGACCGGCGCGTATCGCCGCATCGGCCCGCGGTACGTTGCCGCGCGAGAACCAAAAGTTCGCCGCGAGAAAGTGACCGTGCAGTTTTTCGACATCGGAAAACCGCTCGCGTGGCAGGGCTTCCAGCAAGCCTTCCGCGGCAACATCGTCGATCGCTTGGCGCAGGCCGTATTCGACGAGGTTCAACGCCATTTGGCTGTCCATGGCGGGCAGTAGTGTCCGCACCTGTTGCCATCGGTCGCCCAGCGCGGCCTCAAGGCCGCTCATCTCGATCCGCCAGCGCTCGTCGGTCAAGTTGTCGCGGGCGCGGCCCACGACGCCCCGGCTCGCCTCGTAGGGGGCTAATCGTGACGGCATAAGAATCGACGGAATATTGTAGCCCGAGTCCGCTGCGGCCCAACGACGCAGTTTTTCTACCGCCGCATCCAACCGTGCGGTCGCCAGGTATGCCTCGAGCAAGTGGGCGGCGATCAAATCGCGATCCTCCGGGAAAAGAGTCGTGGCGTCGATTTCAGCGGCCAGATCGACCACCCTCTCCCATTGGCCGTCGAGTGCGGCTTGGGTAATGCGGGCCGCGGCGTCGCGCCCGACAAGTCGCCTCAGCGCGCTCTGCGCCTCCAACGCCTGCGGATGATCCCAATACTTCTCCAAGACCTCCTCGTACAAACGCCGGGCTTCACGCGGACGCCTGCCCATGACCGCGGCCTCGGCACGCCACAGCAGCGCGGTCGCTCGGATCGGGTCCGTCGGCGCAACGCTTTCCTCCACCAAGGCCGCGTACTGCTCCACGACAGCCGGTTCGTTCAACGCCCCCAGGCGTTGTCCGAGGCGAGTCAGTTCGAGCGGCGTGTACTCGAAAGCGTCGATAAACAGCGGCAGCAGTCGCGAGGCGCGGCGGTCGTCGGATTCGTAGATGGCCGCCTCCATCGCTTGTTTGACGCGGCCGGGCGACGCCAACCGTGGGCTCGCCGCGCCGACCGCCAGCAGGCCGAGGATCGCGCCGTACGCGAGTCGAACAAGCCACCGGCGCTTCATGGTCCAATCTCCATGTTTTGCCACGCATCGGCGATGATATCGGCCACGATCTCGTTGCCGCGCGGTGTGAGATGAACGACATCGGTATGGATCTCACCCGGCGCGTTGCGCCGTCGCACGAGGTCGTACACGTCCACGAAGCCCGCGTGATGTTGTCTCGCCAGGCGTTTCATGATGCGGCGATAGATCACTTCGTCGTTTTGATGCGCTTCGGCGGCGACCAAAACGCGAATCTGCGCGTCTTCCAGGTAGGATAAAAGTTCGTCGAGCGTGCGGGCGAATTCCGGCGGCGTGGAAATCGGCACCTTCTCCGGGCTCCAACGGCGGCGCGCGCCGGTTAGCGTATGGGCGTAAAGGTTGTACAGCCGCGAGCGCTGGAGGAAATTCCCTAGCCGCATCCGCCACGTCCCCCGCCCGACGCGGTAAGCCTGCCACATGGCGTAAAGTTCTCGCTCGGTGTAAGGGCCGCGGGTCAATTGGCTGTCGTTGTAGCCAATGTACAGGATGACGCCGTCGGGATCGTAGTCAGGCACGAGAAAATGCTTGAGCAGCAAGTGAATCTGAAACGCGGTGTAGCCCGGTTCCCCGGCGTTGAGCAGTTCGATGCGCCGCCCGCTATCGTGCAGGCGCTTTTCGGCCAGGGTCACCCACACCTTCTCCGGCGGCAACTTGACGCCGAAGGTCGTGGAGCCGCCGCAGCAAATCACGCGCGTGATGTCCGCAGTCTTTTTCTTCGGAACTTCGCGGCCACGGATCTTGACGCGGGCCACGCCGAAATCGATGTCGCCGCGAAACACGTCTTTGTGAATCCAGAACAGCGCGTCGTGCACCTGCACGTCGGCCGATAGATGCCGCGAGGTCAACGCATCGGCCCACGGCGAACGGCGCAGCGATCCGTCGATCATCCAAAACGCGATCAATGCCGCGGCCAACATCACCAGCCCATAACCGCGGCGACGGAGCCAACGGGAGTAGGCCCACAAACGCCCCAGGCCCCACGCCGTCACTCCCGCCACGCCCGCCCAGCGGTTGCCGGTGACCGCGAAGGCAAGCAAGCCGAGAAGGCCGGGTAGCGCGGCAATGCCTTCGGTTGCCGCCAATCGGCGGAAATCGCGCAGAAACAGGCCACCGATGAGGATCATCACCAGCGCCGGCGCGAGCCAGAAGCCGCCGAGATTACCGCCGTACACGCCGGCCAGCGCCAGCGTCGGCAGCCATAAGAAGCCGGCGTACCAAGACGGCATCTTTTCCGTCCCGCGCAGCGACCACACGGAGACGGCGCGCAGGCCGACGGTCAGCAACGCAACGAGCGCGAGTGCGCCGGAGTCGATGTCCCAACTGCCGCGGAAGAGAAACAGGATGAGAAGCGGCGATAGTTCGATGACCAGACGACGCCTGAGTTTCGTTTCGTTTGCGGTGAAGACCTTGGCCAGTCGGCGCGGCTCGAATCGCAGGGTGAGCAAAACGAGAGAGACGGCGAGAAGGTTGAGGAGCACCGCATTGCCGGCGTCGGGAATCAGGCGCAGGCCGAACAGGTCGTCGAACACCAGCGCCACCGGCAGGGCGGCGACCAACCCGGCCGCATACGCGGCAATGTCCATAGCATCGGTTTTACGCAATTAATTCCGTTTGTAAATTTCTTCCAGAAATTGCTTGGCGCCCGAAACCGCTTCGTGATCCTCGGGGAATCCGTTGATCACTTCCTCGATCAAACCAACGGCCACTTTTTCTTCGCCGATCTGGTAGTACAAGCGAGCCGCCGCGCCTTTGGCCCATGCGGCTTGGTCGGCCGAGGGGTGGTTTTCGTAGATCGCCTTATACTGCTCGAGGGCCTTGGTCGTCAGGTTTCGCGTGCGGTACAGGTTCCCCAGCGCGAGGCGGGCGTTGAGCAAGGTCTCACGATCGCCCGGGTGTTCGTTAACGATGCGTTGGTACGCCTGTTCCTGCTCGTAGGTGCGACCGCGCTCCCCGTAAATGTCGGCCATGGCCTGCAGACCGCGGACCGCCTGGCTGTAATCGCGATAGCGGTTGGCGACACGCTCGTAGATTTCGAGAGCCCGATCCGTTTCCCCCTGGCCGTGCAACAAATCCGCTTCGCCGAGCTCGGCATCGATCACTGCCACGAGGTTGCCGCTGAACTCTTCTTTGATTTCGCGGTAGATTTCAGTGGCGCGGCCGAAACGTCGCTGCGCCAACGCACTTTGAGCCTGCGCGTGTCTGACCCACGCGGTTTGCGGCAATCCCTTGTATCGTTCCAGCACGCGCGCGAGACGTTGGTCGGCGGCAGCGAACTGCTTTTCGGCGATCAACTTATTGGCCACGTTCATGTGCACGTTGATGGCCGCGTTGGGGTCGTCGCCGTGTTCGTTTTCGATCCGCGTGATGATGGTTTCGACGCCCTCGATGTTGCCCGCGGCGATCTCGGCGCTCGCCCACGCCTGCAACGCCCCGCCCGCCATCGGCTTCCGGCGGAACTCTTCGGCGACTTTCTTGAACAAATCGGCAGCTTCTTGGAAGCGACCTTGCGTCATTCGGAGGTTGCCACGACCCATATTGGCTTCCGATCGCGCCCATGGGCGGTCGGAATACTGGTTCATCAGACGGTCGAACACCGCCTCGGCTTCCTGATTGCGGCCGGTCTCCTGGAGCGTCTGCGCGAGAAACACGAGGGCTTGAACTTGGTCGTCGGGCCGCTTGGCTTCGCCGGCGACTTTTTCGAACTCGGCGACGGCTTTATCGGTTTCACCTTGCTGCCGCGCCACATTGGCGAGCCCCAGACGGGCGCGCGTGGTGACCGACGGATCGGAACTGAAATCCTCCAACAACTTCTGGAAATTCTGAAGCGCCTGGTCGTAGTCCTGGTATTCGATGCCGATCTGCGCCAAGCCCTCGACGGCCGCCGCGGTCTGCCGCGACCCCGGGTAGGTTTCGATGATTTCCCGGAACTCTTTTTCGGCTTCGGTTCGTCGCCCGGTGGCCTTGAACATGTTGGCTTGGTTCAGTTTTGCATCGGCTAGGCCTGCGGCATTTTCGGGAAAGCGGCGCGCGATTTCGTCATACGCTTGTTGCGCCAAGTCGACGCTTCCGCGTTGTCCTTCGATTTGGGCGATGCCGGACAATGCCCAATAAACCTGGTTGGCGTTGCCGTATGTGTCGGCGATTTCCCGGTACGCACCGAGAGCTTCTTCGACGTCGCCGCGATCCCGCAAGAGGTTCGCTTTGGCGAGTTGTGCGTCGATCTTGGCCTGGGCGTTGCTGCCGTGTTTTTCCAGAATCTCGTCGTACGCGGCTTCGGCCCGCGCGAATTTCTTCTCGGCCGTGTAAGACTGCGCGATGGCCGTCAACGCGTTCAAATCGCTTTGGACGTCAACCGCCGCCTGCCGAACCCGCCGATAGAAACCGCGCGCCTTTTCATATTCGCCCCGTCGCATCGCGACATCGGCCAGCCCCATCATTCCGCCGGCGGTACGTGCCGCGCCGCCCGGCGCTTTGGACATCGCGCGGAATATTTTCTCGGCCTCGTCCAGACGGTTTTGTTCCAGGCGAATGCCGGCGATGGCCTGCCTCGCACCTTGCTTGACGTTTTCGTCACTGGTTTCCGCGACGATTTTTTCGTAGGCGTCGGCCGCTGCGTCCATCTCGCCCGCTCGACGCAACAGGTCCGCCAAGGCGGTGCGGGCTTCGAGTTTTTGCAGCGCCGGAGCGAGATTGTCCTCGACGACTTCCGCGAAAGCCTGCCGGGCCTCGGCAAATTTCTGTTGGTCGAGATAAGCGCGGCCGATGGATATGCGAGCCCGTGTCTTAACGGCCGGGTTGGCCGAACCGTCGCGCAATTCGTTGTAGATCGCCGCCGCCTTTTCGTACTGGCCGTTTTGACGCAAAGTCTCGGCCTCGCCGAAACGCGCCGCGACGAGATGCTCGGCGTTTTGCGGGAATCGTTGACCCAGTTCCTCGTAGATCTCCCGCGCCTGGGTGAAAAGCCCCTGCTGCATGTAGAGCTGCGCCAGCGCATGATACGCGCCGATTTTCAGCGTATCTTCGACCGCGAGATCCAGCACCTGCCGGTAGCCCTCCATGGCCTTGTCGACCTCGCCGCCCCGCGCCTGCAAGTCCGCCAAGCCCATCATCGCCGTAGCCTGGGCCGAGGCCGATTCGCCCGCATTGTCCAACAACGCCTGATAGGTTTCGCGAGCCTTGTCCAACTCGCCCATTTCGGCGTAGAGACCGGCGATGGCCGCCAAGCCCTGACGCCGAGTCGCCGAGTCATCGTAGCGATCAACGACTTTCCGGTAAGCGGTAAGCGCCCGTTTGAAATCGCCGCGCTGCCGGAAAAGACCGGCCAGACCGAGGTCCGCTGCGCGCAGTTGCAGGGGGTCGTCGGCGAACTCACGCCGTAAGCGACCGTACGCGGTTTCGGCCTCGCGCAGCCGTCCCCGGCTCAGTTGGATTTGCGCGATGGAATTGAGCGCGGCGGCCTTGTTGTTATCATCGTCCGTTTCTGCGGCAATGCGCTCGTATCCGGTGAGGGCTTCCTCAATACGCCCATCCCGCGCCAGAGCGCCCAGAATGTTCATTTGCGCAGCTTCGATCATCCCGACTTGCTGGGAGTCGCGCTGCTTCATTTGGGTGATGAGGGCTTCGGCTTCGTCCACGTTGCCCTGCTCGGCCAAGGCGCGCACGATGGCTTGCTCGATGCCGATTTTGTCGTCGTCGGATTCGGCGAGGTCGAGCGCTTTGCGGTATTCGGTGACGGCGCCGTCATGATCGCGCGCCGTTTCCGCAATCATCCCCAATCCCTGGCGGGCGCGCATGGCTTCCTCTGGGTGCTTTTTCGCCGCCGGATCTTCCAGCATGCGCCGGTAGGCGGCCGCGGCTTCAGTCGTGCGATTCTGTTCGAGATGGAATTGCGCGAGCCCCGCCAACGCCCACAGGCCGTGGATCTGGCCGGCATTCTCGGCAATCAACTTGTCGTAAAGCACCTCGGCCTCGGCACCGCGCCCGCTCTTGCGCAACAGTTGCGCGTAGACAAGCGTCGCGTTGGCGATGTCGTCTAACTTGGCGGGGAATTCCTGTTTGATGGTTTCGTAGAAGCGTTCGGCGTCTTGCGTCTCACCACGGTCCACATGCAATTGCAGCAACGCGAGCAGAGCCTGACGGCGAAAATTGGACTCGCCGGCGGCGGCAATGGCTTCGTATTCGCGCTTCGCTTCGTCGTTTTTCCCTTGCCGCACCAGCAGGTTTGCCGCTTCAATGCGAGCGGTCAGCCCGGCGCGGCGATCTTGCGGAAAGCGCTTTTGGATTTCCGCTCCCACCTCGGCCACCCGGTCCGCATCGCCCTGCCGCGAGTAAATTTGCAGCATTGCCTGCAACGCCTCGACCGGCCGGTTCGGCACTTCCATTTCCGCCACGCGACGCAGCAGTTCCAAGGCTTTGTCGGCTTTCCCGACGCGGCGTTGATTTTCCGCCAACAGAAGCATCACCTGCGCCGTGACGATTGGCGTCTCGGCGAAACGCTTTTCCATGGCGCGCAGTTCGCGTTCTTCGGCATCCCAATTTCCAACCTCGCGGCGCAATGCGGCGATGTTTTGCAGCGCATCGAATTCCGACAGCGGCTGATCGGCCAAATCGGCCGCTTGGCGATAGAGGACGACGGCCTGCTCGGTTTCGCCCGCGGTGGCGAGCAACCTCGCCTCGCCGATCAAAGCCTGAAAGCGCGTACCGACATCTTCGGGGAACAATTCGGCGAGACGACGGAAGGTGATCTGCGCTCGTTTCACCTGGCCGGACGCGGCCAAGGCCCGCGCCTGCAAATCCAGTACGATACGCGCCTGCCCCGGCTCCGCCAACAAATCGGTGACGGCCTGCAATCGTTCCAGCGCCTGTTCCGGCTGTCCTCGCAGCAGGTCAATCTCGGCAAAGGCGGCGATAATTTCGATACGATGACGCACGTTGCCGGAGAAGTTTTCCTGCAACTTGGCAAGGATTTGCAGAGCCTGCTCGTACTTTTCGACGCGCTTGTAGTATTCGGCGATTCCCTTGCCGGACCAATATCCCTTGTCTGTTGTCGGGTTCTGTTCAAAAATTTTCTGGAGGCGACGCAGCCCTTCCCGCTCGAAATTGCTGTCGTTCAACATGGCGCTGCCGTAGAAGATTTCGCCGTCCAGCACGCTGTCGGTTTCCTCGGGATATTTGCGCTTTAACTCCTCGAGCACCAAGGCCGCGGCCTGGAGTTCCTGCCGTTCCACCTCGATCTGGATAATGGAGGATAGCGCCGCGGCCCCGGCGCGGTCGTCCTGGAAGCGCTGCGCGATTTCGCGGTACTTGGTAATCGCGCCGTCGTAATCCTTGTTGTCGTGCAGCATTTGCGCGAGCTCGAATTGGGCGCGCACGATCGTATTTTCGTCTAGGGCGGTTTGCCCGATGACCTGCTCGTAAATCTCCCGCGCGCGATCCGGTCGTCCCTGCAGCTTGGCCAGTTGCGCGAGGCGGTCCCAGGCGTCGATCACCTGCGGGTGTTCGGCGAATTTGTCGGTGGTGGCCAGAAGCCTATGTTCGCACGCTTCGTATTGCTTCTGCTCGCGCAGAATGTCGGCAATGCCGATTTCCGCGCCGAGTACCGCGCCCGTCTGATCGGGAAAATCGGCAATCACGCTGTTGAACAGGTTTTCGGATTCCTCGAAGCGCTTGGTTTCAATCAGCAAGCGGGCCAACGCGTTGCGGGCCGCCGCCACCTTCGAAGCCTGCTCGCTGAAGTTGGACAGCATGACACGGTACAGTTCCTCGGCGCCCGCGAAATCGGCGTTGCCCCGTCGTTCCTGCGCGACGCGCTCGAGCTTGGCGTAGCTCCAATGCACGGGATTGTTGATGTACCAGTGGATGCCGACGCCCGCGGCAATCAGCAGCAACGCCGCGACGGCTTGCGCCGCGCGACTGCGCCACAACAAACGCAGAAATCGGCGCAGCAGAAACTTGTCCACCTTCGCGCCGCGCTCGGCCAATGCCGCCAACTCCTCTTCCGAATAGCCGACCATGGATTTGAGCGACGCCCCGGTCAAATCGGCGCCCTCGAGAGTCACTTCGCGATGCTCGCTGACGTTGAAGATGGCGCCGGTCAGTTTGGCGTTTTTGAACGACACCCGTTCCAGGAAGGCATTGGAGATATCACCTTTGACCAGTTCGGCGTCGGTGAAATCGGCGTCGGTCACCGCCGCGAGGTTCAGGTTGATCCGCTCGGCGCTTGCGCCAACGGCCGAAAACCGTTCGATTTGCGAATTCTGCAGCGTCGTACGAGTGAGGGTCGCGCCGTTCCAATTGACGCCGGTCAGTTTGGCGTCGGCGAAATTGGCGTCGGTGAAATCCGCCTCGCGGAAATCGGCGTTCTCTACCTCGGCGCGCGGCATATCGGCGAACGTGAAATCCGTACCGATAGCGCTCACACCGATCCACTTCGCACCCGAAGCGCCAACGTTTTTCGCATCGGCACGATCGAGCACCGCGCCCGTGAGGTCGGCATCTTTCAAGTTCGCGCCGGAAAGGTCCGCACCCAGCAGCACGGCTCCAGACAGATCCGCGCCCGACAAATCGGTTCCACTGAGAAGCGCCCCGGCTAGGTCTGCCTCACGCAAATTGCAGCGGCCGAGTTTGGCTTTCGTGAAATCGACGCCGGCCAGTCTCGCACCACTCAGGTCCTTTTTCCGCCAATTAACGCGCGCGAAATCGCCACGCGCCAGCTTGCCGGTGGTCAATTCGTCCTGCACGTCGGCGAAGTTTGGGCGTCCTTCGCGGGGCGGCGGGTCGGGCAGGATCGCCGCCAGTTTCTCGCGATATTGCACGCTGGTGATCGACCCGTCTCGCAACTGCTGGTCGAGCGTCGTTCTCTCAGCGATTTCGGTCATGGACGATTCCCTCTTTGGCTCGGTACGGCTTCTTGTCTTTTTCTTCGCCTCAGTACTGTTACACGCGTATCCCGCTTGATGCACCTTTTACGCCACGTGCTGGCACCATAGCGAGACCACGCGCGATTCGTCAACATGGCCGCGGGTCTTCCGCGTCTCGCGGTGCGGTGCTACCATAGCGCCGACTCGAGTTTCGGGAGGCGGCGATGCGTTTTCGTTTGGTGATGATTTTACTCGTTTTTCTCACGGCGTGCGCGACGGCAAAGATGGTCGGCCCAGGCGGTGCGACGTTGAAAACCCACACCGATAAAACCTTGCGGATGCAGATCCCCGTGCCCGAAGGTTGGACTGTGCAATGGCGCAACGAACCGGTTCGTTCGCTGCACATCCAAGAGGAGTCAGGCGACAGCCGCATCGTCGTCTACGTCAACCCTCAAGCGATTTCCGCGCGCCAAGTGTATGAAGAGATTCTCAAGGACCGCAAATACCAAGACGCCGCGGCGCTACAGGGCATTGTCGATGAACGGCCGGCCCTGGGCCTCCGGAAAACAAAACATGGCATGACCGCCACGGCCTTCGTCATCGACCACGATAACGGCGTGTACGTGATGGTGATGTTGGCCGACGACGCGGCGGACCAGGAATTGATGGACTTCATTTTCGCTCGCGTGCGCTTTACCGGGAGCCCGTGATGCGACGGCTCTGGGCGCTATGGCTCCTGCTCGCCGTGGTTGGGTGTGCGGGGCGTACGCCGCAACCGGCGCTACTACCACCGGCCTCCGATTTGGAATTGCGTCGCGTCGACCTTCCCGACTTCGGCATGCGCATCTCGATACCCGTGAACTGGGCGGCCAAGCCGACGCTGCCGGGCAACCGTGTGTGGATCGGTCCCCGCCGCGCCCGCGGCCGTGCCGATTTGCGCCTCGTGACCGGCACCGAGTACCGTCGGCCTTTAGAAGACCTTGTCGTAGGCTTGGCGCGTATGCGGGGCGTCGCGACTCCCACCGGCGTCAACGCGACGACGGTCGCCGGCCACGAAGCAATGACTTGTTCCGGACACCGGGGCGGCCGACGTATGGTGGCGTTCGCGTGGCAAGAGGACGAGCGCACGACGGTGATCGTGGCCAGTTGGATCGACGATGAAGACGGTGCGGCGTTAGCGACGATGATCGCCACACTCGCCGAACGTTAGCGCCTTAGCCGCGACGCGCGATCGCCAAGACGCCGCGCACCACGATGAGGCCGCCCACCACGCCGCCCAGGACGACGAGGCCCCCAAGTAGCCAGAACAAAAGAATCCACATCGCGTTCGCGTCGCGCGATTCGCCAAGGCCGATGTCCATATTCAGGTCGGCCAGGAATTTGACGCCGGCGCCGGTCTCCACCGCCCCGACAGCCAGGCGCGGCCGTTTGGCCGATAGCCACGCGAGCGGATGGCTCAAGTCACCGGCGCTCTTGTCCAGCAGCGGCACCAGGTTGATCCACGCGACGAGAGGTCCGTCTTGCGGCACGAAATCCGCGGCGCGGGCAAATTCATCAGGCGGTCGCCCGCTTTCCAGGTTGCGGTGGTAACGGTCGGCCAGAGTTCGCGATTGCGACAGCACCAAGCGGTTGTCCGAGATGCGCCAAAAGAGGCTGGTCGTTCCCAGCGTGAGGTGTTGAGTGTCGGTCAGCAGGCGTTGTAGATCCGCGCCTCCGGTTACCTGGTCCGCGACGGCCGCGACTTTTTCGCGAACCCCGGCCGGTAACTGTTGCAGCAGGGAGTTGAGTTGTGCGGAGTCGGCCACTTCCGCGAGCTTTTCGCCGACGCTTTGGCCGTCTGTACCGACGGGAGCCTGCAACGCCGCGGCCTGTTCATTGGCGGTTTTGGACAGTTTCTCAAGCATGGACGTCATTTCGGCGGGATCTTCGACGAGGAAAACATACACCGGCTCGCTTAGCATTTTCTCTTCGGAAAACACGATCGCAAGTTCGTGCCCGGCGTGGTCGAGCAGACTTTGCAGCGCGAGCGAAAGCAGTTGGCGCCGCAGCTTCGTGAGTCGACCCTCGCTGTCGAATATGCCGATCATGACCGGCGCCAGTTCCGAGGCGCGATTTATGCGAAGCGCCGCATACCCGACCGTGCCGCTATCCGGGAGACTGAGCGTCGCGAAAGGATCGCCGGTTCTCTGCGTATAGGGGCTGACGATTTTTCCCGGTACGGCGACGATTTCGAATTCGGCCCGCCACCGCCCGTTTTCGATGTCCAGCCCGCCGACCGCATAGTCGATGCCGGTGGCGTTGACGAAAGTGCGGGCGTCGATTTTTCCGGTCGGCTTCGACGGAACCCGAAACGGCGTTCGCGATAGTACGTAGAACACGATGTCGGCGTCCGGTGCGTTGCGCCGCGCCCGCGCCAAGCGCTTTCCAGCGGCATCGACGCCGGACTCGACCCCGGCCATCGTGGCGACGCTTGCCATCACGTTGTCCGCCGATCCGGCCACGAAATAGTTATCCAGAAAGGCGTACGCCATCGGCGGTTGCACGATGACGGGCCGACCGTGGTGCGTCACAGCCTGCCCTTTGAGAAAGCCGACGCCGAAGTTCATCAGGTCGGAGGCGACGCGCCCGGCAAAGCCCAAATCGACGTAGAAGGTCATGATCTCGGGTTGTTGCAAGTTGGGTGTGCGATCGTGCGGGAACGCGATGTAGACGCGGCGCACGAAGTGCCGCAGCCCGGTGAACAGCCAATCCTTTTCGCGGGATTTGCGCCACAGATCGAACGCCGGTTTCAGCGCTTTTCCGGTTTCGTGATTTTCCAGTTGAAGGGCCAGTTCCGAATTCGCGGCGCGGTCCACCCAATCCACGGGATCGTTAACCATGATCAGCGCTTCGGTGTTCCCGGGGGCCAAGTCGGCGATGTCGCTGTAACCGAAAAACAAATAAAACGGCCAAGGTAACAGCAATGCGGCAACAAGGAATTGGAGCCAAAGTCGTTTCAAGGACTGTTTCCTCCGTCGAAGGGCGCCAGCCGTCCGTGATCGAATACCATAATCTTCGCGCCGGGCTTGTCGAGAAGTTGCGGATCGACGCCGACCGCCACCGCCGTCAGACCGAAGGGCCGCGACGCGGCGACGGCCTGATAGTAAAACGGGCCGAGGCGTCGATCCATCCCCGGCTGCAGGTCGCGGTTCGCATCGGGCGGCAGCAAGTAATTGTGAACCGAACCCGGTGGCTGCCGGACCTCGAAACCCGCCTGCCCCGTACGGCGACACACCGGACCGGGCGCATCCGACGCGGCCAAGCCCGCCAGCAGTACGTGGTGTACGACCACGGCTGTATTCGGTCGACGCAAGCGCAGCGCCTGATGCAAACCGTTGCGCATGACAAAGGCACCGCGCAACGTGTCGGGTACGGTAAGTACGATGATGTCGGTGGTCGGCGGGTCGGCGGCTTTGTCCAGATCATCCACGACCGTAGCGGCCAAGTCGGCTGCCTCACGCCAGAGCATGGATTGTCCCGCGGCCACGCCGAGACACAATGCGAGCCACGCACCGAACCCGAGGTACGCCACTTTGCGCAGTAGCGGCCGCCGGTCGTTGAGTCCCGCCGCAACCAAACCGCCCACGGCCACGGCCCACCAGGCGCTCGCCGCGAAAATGTGTAGGCGTCGCGGATAAAGATGCGCCACCGGCGCCAACGCCAGCAAACCCGCGATCGCGCCGCAACGAAACGCCGGGATGCGCCATAGCCGCGCGGCGAAAAACACGATGGCGCCCAGCACGACAACCGCCGGTCCCAACACCGCCCACGGGTGCGTCATTACCCACGGGATGGCGTCATCCAGACCCAGCGGCAAAAAATAGAGTTGCAGGTAACGAGCGACGTCTCGAAGGACGAACAGGCCGTAGTGCGACGGTAACGCGAAACCGACAACGACGGCGCGGATCAATGCCCATATCGCCAAAGCGGCCAGCCAAATGCCTGCTGCGGAAAGGGAGGCGCGCCACGTCGGACGGGGGGTCAGGTGGCGATCGATAAGCAAGAGGATCAGCGGCGCGAGACAAACGACCTCGTGGGCGAACAGGGCCGCGAAAAAAGCCAGCGCGCCCAACGGCGCCACCACGTCGCGTTCCGTGCGTCGCGCCCAAACGTGTATCCACAGGCCGCCCAACAACAACGCCGTGGCCGGCACTTGTCCGACGCCGGAAATCCAGACGACGTTTTCTACGTGGGCCGGAGCGACGGCGAACGCGAGCGCCGCAAGTAGGGCGACGCGGCGATCGAAACAGGCTTCGACGAGCAGGAAGAGAAGCACGGCGGCGAGCATGCCAAGAATCAAGTGGACAGCGTGAAAAGCCATTGGGTGAGCGCCGAAAGCGTGAAGTTCCAGCCAAATCATCGCCAAAGTCAGGGGGCGATAATCGGCCGTGCCACCAAGGTTGTCGCCGTTGAGAATGTGCCCGAGCGTGTCGTTTCCCAAGGTGTGCATCTTCACGAAATCGTCGCTGACGAACGAGTCGGCAAGATTGGGCGCGAAGATAAGCCCGGCCGCGGCCACGATCACAATCATGAGCCAACGTGCGTGACGCGACGCCGTGTCGTCCTTTGGTGCCATGGCGAAAAGGATGCGCGAGGGCGGCTTTGGGGTCAACCGCCTCCTGTCGCTTTCCGACGCCTTATGCTAGGGTTTTGACACAATTTTTCAGCCGGGGGACGGCTCGTGCGAATGAAGCGCGCCGCGCCGCGAATGGTTTTCGCTCCCCCGCGCCAACCGACGATGGTAAAACGCCAATGAGCGACAAAACGCCTGATTTGAGCATCATTATTCCTTGCTTCAATGAAGAGGGCGCCATATCTCAACTGGGCGAGCGCATCGCCGAGTTGCGCGAACACTTGGATTGGTCGTACGAGTTGGTGCTGATCGACGACGGCAGCGGCGACAACACGTGGCTGGAGATTCAAAAGCTGCAGCAACGATACGACTTCGTCGCGCCGGTGCAGCACCCCGAAAACCGGGGCATCGTCGCCGGCTGGCATACCGGCTTCGCGGCGGCGAAAGGGCGTTACGTGGTCACGATGGACGCCGACCTGCAGTATCGGCCGGAGGACATCATCGCCTTGAAGCGGAAGCTCGACGAGACCGGCGCCGAAGTCGTGCAGGGCGCTCGCGTAAAGGAACTTGAGCGCTCCGCGTTGCGCCGCCTGATGACCGCCGGGCTCTCATGGCTACTAAATCTGATGTTCGGGATGAAACTCGTCGACAACAAAAGCGGCTTCATTCTCTGCCGCCGCGAAGTCTTCGGCGACATCCTGACGACTCGCTACCAATACCGCCACTTCCAGCATTTCATCGCCGTTTCGGCGCACGCCAAGGGATACCGCATCGTGCAAGTGCCCGTCGTGTTCGACCCACGTGTCGCCGGGCAATCGTTCATGCGCCATCCGGTCCACTTTGCCTTCACTGCCATCGCCGACCTGCCCTGGGCGTTATGGGAATTTCGCTTCAGGCGTCGAAAGGCGGTGAACTGATGTGCGGCATCGCAGCGATATGGGGACGAGGCGACATCGAGCCGATGACGCGGATGCTCGCGCACCGTGGCCCCGATGAAGAGGGATTCTATCGCGACGGCCCCGTGCAACTGGGCAGCCGGCGGCTGAAAGTTATCGACCTGGTCACCGGTACGCAGCCGATTCAGAGTCCGGACGGCAAATTCGTCATCGTCTACAACGGCGAAGTATTCAATTACAAGGAGCTGCGCGCCGAACTGGAGAGTGAATACGAGTTTCGAACCCAAACCGACACCGAGGTCATTCTCAACGCCTACCGCAAATGGGGCAAAGACTGCGTCACGCGCTTCAATGGACAATTCGCCTTTGTGATTTACGACGGCGAGCGTTTTTTCTGCGCCCGCGACCGCCTCGGTGAAAAGCCGTTCTACTGGGCCCATAACGAACACGGTTTTTACGTCGCCAGCGAAATCAAAGCGCTGCTGACCCAAATCGAATCGGCGCCGCGCATCACGGAGGCATTCTGGGTGTTTGACGCTCCGCTTGCCCCCGACACGATTTTCGAGGGCGTGTGCGAATTGGGCCACGGGCGCACGCTGACCTACGACGGTCATGAAGTGACGATCGAGAGCTATTGGGAATCGCCGCGCCCCGACGGCGACGACGACCGGAGTGACGACGAACTGGTGGAAGAACTCGCCGCATTAATCGAGGATGCCGTTCGCATTCGCATGGTCGCCGACGTGCCGGTGGGGTTGTTTCTATCCGGCGGCTTGGATTCCAGCATCATGGCGGCGGTGGCGCGCCCGAGCCAGGTTTTCAGTTGTCGCTTTCCTCTTGGCGTAGCATTCGACGAGTTCGAGCACGCGAAGACGATGGCGGACCACATTGGCGCCGCGCAGCACGTCGTCACGCCCAAACCCGAAGATTTGCAGACGGAACTTGAAAACATCATCTGGCACCTGGACCAGCCGATCGCCACGGCCTCGACGATCAGCGAGTTCGCGCTGGCACGCACCGCGGCGAACCACGTGACGGTCGTGTTGGGCGGCCAAGGCGCCGATGAAATATTCGCCGGGTACGTGCGTTACTTGCTGATGCAAGTCGAGCACGAACTGGGCCGCCGCACCGAACTCAAAGCGTACCATCCCCTGGCCCGTTTCTTTTGGCGGCACGACATGTTCGGTGACGTGGTCGGCCGCTATTTCCACTTGATTCATCGCGCGCAGGTCGCCGACCCGACCGCGCACATTGACCGCATTCGCGCTTTCTTCCAGGCGGGCCGCAGCCTGCCGGACTGCCTCGGCTTGACAGACCTGCACATCTCGCTGCCGAGCCTGATCCAGATGAACGACCGCGCCGCGGCCGCGTTCGGCCTGGAGAATCGTTGCCCCTTCCTCGATCATCGCATTGTCGAATTCGCGTTCCGCCTGCCGCCGCACCTTAAAATCCACGACCTGACAACCAAGGTCATCCTGCGGCGCGCCGCAACGCGTTGGGTGCCGGACTCCATCGTCAACCGCAAGGACAAAAAAGGTCTCGTCGTACCCATCGACCGGTGGCTGAACGGTCCGCTCAAGACGTGGGCGAACGAACTGATCGGGTCGCTGGAAAGCCGCGGCTTGGACATCCCGCCGCCGACGCCCCGAGGCGAATTCGATCGCAGCCGTTACACGAAGGCGTGTCTCGAGTTGTGGTTCCGTCGATTCTTCCCCGGTTGGCATGCCTAGAATCAGCGCCATTGTTGCCACGCGCGACCGCCCGGAATGGGCTCGGGAAGCGGTGGCGTCGATCGCGGCGCAAACGTATCCACCGATGGAAATCATTGTGGCCGACGATGGCGACGGCCGCACCGGAACGCAACTCGCCGCGGAATTCGACGCGACGGCGATTCACACACAAGGTGTGGGTCCGGCCCGCGCCCGACATGCGGCGATTGAGCGAGCCGGCGGCGACTGGCTGGCCTTTTGCGATGACGACGACACGTGGCACCCGGAGCGCCTGGCGCGACAAGTGGAGATCATCGAAGCGGCAACGGCGCTGGTCTACTCGGACGCGCAACGCAGCGACGGGCACCTGGAGTTCACCCACCGTAATCCGAGCGCGGGTCGCGTGTTCGGCAGCTTGCTGCTCGACAATTGGATACCGACCAGCACCGTTCTACTGCGCCGCGAAGTCTACGACCGCGCGGGCGGTTTCGACGACCGTTACGTGCCGGCCGAAGATTACGCGTTGTGGCTGGCGGTCAGCCGACTCGGCCGCTTCGCTCGCGTCGACGAGCCACTGGCAACTTATCGGATTCACGAAGCGCAACTGCAAAGCGATCGCGCGGCGATGGCCAAGGCAACGGCCGACGTGGTCGAAGACGCGTTGAGGCATATCGGCTGGCGCGCCCAACAGATACCCAACCTCGCGATGCGTCTGCGTCAATTGCGTTTCATGCAGGGGCGGGCGTTGGCGGCCCAAAGCGACTATGCTGCGGCCCGCAAAGCATATGCGCAAGCTTGGGCTCACCAGCGCGCCTACCTGAAAGCGCCCATCTTTTTCGCACTCAGCTATTTCCGGATGTAAGGCGGCAGCCTCAGAACGGCAAGGTTTGCACAGCAATGGCGCCGCGGGCGGCGGCTAATACGCGTTCGGCCTCGTCGTGACGACCGGTTCGTTGCAGCAAACGGCGCAAAGCGACCCATGCGTCGACGTTGTCCGGCGCAATGCGCAAGCAAGCCAACAGCGCTTCCTCTTCTTGCTCGGTGTCGCCGATTTGGCCGTACGCCTGCGCGAGTTGCAGCCACGCATAGGTACCGGTCGGATCCGCTTCCGTCGCGTTGCGTAGCGGTTTGACGGCCCGGCGCCACTGGTTGCGTTCGACGAACACGAGGCCGAGTTCAAGTTGGGCAACCGGCATCGGCTCGGAAGAAAACGTGATCGCGTTTTCCAGGGCGTCGACCGCGGCGTCCAAATGGCCGAGCTTACGTTCGGCCCGTCCCAGCACCAGCCAGAGGTTGGCATCTTTCTCATGATCGCCAAGCACGACTTTGACCACCGCGGCGGCTTTTTTGGGGTCGCGAGCGGTTAGATGGATTTCGGCCAGAACAAGCACCGGCGCGACCAAACCGCGATTCATGGCGAGGGCCGGCCGCAGATCGCGCTCGGCCAAATCCGTTCGCGCCCCGGCCAAATGGGCCTCCGCCGCCGCCATCGCCACCGCGCTACGTAGTCCGCGTTCGGCATGACTTTTCGGCGAGTCGCCCAACGCGGCCGCCGCTTCGGCGAAATTCGTCAACGCCTCGCCGATTCCTCGGGCGTACAAGCGCACCTCTCCCAGCACGTATTGGCTGACCGGATTCGACGCGTCATTATCCAAATCGCGCAGGGCTTCGGTCGCGGCGCCGGTCACCTGTCCCCGCTCCAGCAATTCAAGGGCGTACCGGTTGCGGGGATTGAACGGCCGACCCTGCGATCCGGCCAGATCGCGCACCCAGGCCGCGCGTGCCCGCAGGCGCCGGTCGGTCAGCGGTGTTTCTTTGGGATAGGGCCGCCGCAGAAAAATGTCGTGGCTGGCAATTTTCGGCCGGAGCGAAGGCTTCTGTTTCCACGCCTCCTCGAAGGGATTGCCGGGCATCTGTTCCGACAACGGCAAATCCATGTGGGCAAGAGCCATGGGCACGAAATCCAGCACCGTGGGATTCTCCATACGACGACCGGGTTCAATGCCCGGCCCTATCACGCCGACGACGCCGTTGATTCGGTGCGCGTACTCGCGCCCTTCCCCGCGCCACGGCCCGGGACTGGCATTGTTGGAGGCAACCATGATCAACGTGCGCGGCCCGGCTAAATCCAACAACCGGCCTAGGGCCTCGTCGATGCGGCGCACGTGCTTGCGCGAGACTTTCGCATACGCCGGACGGCGGCGATTTTCCCCCAACAAGCGGCCGATGCCGGCAAAATGTCGCGGCGAGTTGACGCCTTCCAGGTACACGGCCAGAAACCGGACGCGCGGCCAAGCCTGCTTTGCCAAGTCCGGCACTTGGGACAGCGACGCGACAGCAATACGAGCGCGTAGCGAACCGCCCGGCGGCGTCGTGATCGCGAAATGCGGGTAGTCTTCGGGCAACTCCGGAACCGGCAGGGTTTGCCCGGCGATGGCTGAAATGGCGCCGAGACCGCGATAGAAAGCCAGATCATCGATGCCGATTTCCAATTCCGAAGGCAGCGGCGCGCTACCCGGCCAGCCGATGACGCCGGCGGGAATATGGTTCTGCGCCATGATTTCCCAAACGGCGCTCGCGTCCCTTTCGGGTACGACCAACTCGCCTTTTTTTTCGTCGTAGACAATCGGTTCAATAACGTGGTGGTCGGCATCGGTGCGACCGGTCGCGACGGTGACCCAGAAGCCGGCCGAGAAGATGGGTTCCGGGCTTTCCAGCACGCCCCACGCGCCGTCACGACGCAGGCGGGCGAAGTTCGGCGCCTCCCCGGCCTTGACCATGGCGTTGATGAGATCCCAACTCACGCCCTCGATACCGATCAACAAAACCCGCGGCTGTTCCTCCCATTTCGACAGGCACGCAATCGGCGACAGCAACACAATCGCGAGGACGAGCGCCACGACAATCTTGGCGGTCGCCTGCCGCATCACGCAAAAAAGGCCCCTTGCGGGGCCCTTCGTGTTGGTTTTGACTGGCACGCGTCGGCTATTTCCCGTCACCGGATTTCTTCTTCGTCTTCTTCTTCGTTTTTGTTTCTTTCGCCTTCTTCTTTTTACCGTCTTCGCTTTTCTTTGACGGCGCCTTGCTTTTCACCGGGGCCGTTTTCTTTGCGGGTTTGACTTTTTTCACCGGAGCCGTTTTCTTTGCGGGTTTGGTTTTTTTCACCGGTGATTGGACATCGATCCCGTCGTCATCGGCAGCGTCGTTCCGGTCCGGCGGCCGACCAAACTTACGCAGTCCGAGCGCCATTTCACGCAGTCGTTTGTCGACGAGGAAATTGACCGTGCCTTCCGGGTAGTTGCCATCCTTGCCGCGTCGGCCGGCTGCAACGCCGGTCAGGACACTGATGCCTTCGTCGAGGTTTTGGACGGCCCAGATATGGAACTTGCCTCGTCTGACCGCGGCGACCACTTCCTTGTTGAGCATAAGATCCTCGACGTTTTGGACGGGGATCATCACTCCCTGCTTGCCGTTGAGTCCGCGGGCTTTGCATACTTCGAAGAAGCCTTCGATTTTTTCGTTTGCACCGCCGATCGGTTGGACTTCGCCTTTTTGGTTCATCGAACCGGTTACGGCGATGCCCTGTTCGATGGGCAGGCCCGACAATTCGGAAAGCAGCGCGTACATTTCGGTGGAGCTGGCGCTGTCGCCGTCGATGCCGCCGTAGCTTTGTTCGAAGGTCAGGCTGGCGTGGATGCTCAACGGTTTGTCGTGTGCAAAGCGGCCGCGCAGGTAGCCGGTCAGAATCAGAATGCCTTTGTCGTGGATCTTGCCCGACAGCTTGCTCTCCCGTTCAATGTTGACGATCGAGCCGCTGCCCATACCGACCTCGGCGGTGATCCGCGAGGGGTGTCCGAAGTCGTAATCGCCAAGCATGGAAACGGCCAAGGCGTTCACTTGTCCCACGACGCCACCGTCGGAGCTGATCATGATGACGCCGTCGGCGATCAATTCCTGCAGCTTGTCTTCGTATAGCGATAGGCGTTCGCGGCGCGCATCCAGCGCCATTTGGATGTGCTTGTCGGAGATCAGTTTCTTTTTCTGGTCTCTTGCGTAGTAATTCGCCTCACGCAGAATGTCGGCGATGATGGAAAAACGCGTGGAGAGTTTCTTCTGCGTGCCGGCGATACGCACGCCCTCCTCGACAATCGCCGCGACGCCCTTCGAGGTGAGATGGAGAAGGTTTTCGTCGGTCACGACCTTGTGGAGGAACGAGGCGTAGCGAACGATCATCTCCTCGTTCTTGTCCATCTCGTGATCGAAGTCCGCCTTGATCTTGAATATCTTTTTGAAGTCTTCGTCGTGACGACTCAGCAAGTGGAAAAGCCACGCGTCGCCGATGGCCACGATTTTCAGTTGAATGGGAATGGGTTCGGGTTTCAAACTGGAGACCAGCATCCAGTAGAAAGCGTCCCAACCCTCGATTTCCAGTTCGTGGGTTTTCATCGCGCGTTTCAGGTTGATCCACACACCGGGTTCGGAAACGGCGTCTAACAAGTCGATAACCAGCACGCCGCCGTCCGCTCTCGCGATGCTGCCGGCGCGGATCTTCGTAAAATCGGTCGACCAGTTGCCGTTCTTGCCGATGGTCTTTTCGATGAAGCCAAACAGGTTCTTATACGTGGGCGTGTTTTCGATGATGACAGGGCGGCTTTTGGATCGGGAGTTGTCGACCAACACGTTCACTTGAAATTCGATGAACTCGTCTTTGTTCTGGCCTTCGAGAATCATCATCGGCTGCGCCGCCTGCTGTTGCGGCTGCTCCTCGCCGTCTTTGAAACGGGACAAACCCGAAAGGACCGCGTGCTGAACTTGTTCGAGATACTCGCGCACCGCCTCGGACTTGAACTTCTCGCGAATGTCGGAAAGCAAGTCCGACACGAGCGAAATACCGTAACTCTGTTCGAGCTCGTTGAGCGCCTCCTTCATATCCTTTTCGATCTGCCGCACGCGCTTCATGGTCGATTCCAACTCGTTGCGCAGCATGGCGTGCTGTTCTTTGAGGCGCGCCAGCGTTTCGGCAGGGAAGTTGCCGTTGGCCGCAAGATTCTCGAGTTGTTCGAACTGAACGGGTTGGTTTTCGATGAGCGGCAAAATCATCGGCCGGGTGAAGGGACCCATCTGCACCTGCACCATGGCAAAACTCTCGGCCTTGATCCGGCTTTCGAGCTGCCGGAAGTGCTCCTTCTGAAGATTCCGATGCTCTTCAATAATTTCGTCGCGTCGGTCTTTGTATTCGGTGTTGTCGAATATCGTGGGGATCGTGCGCTTCATGTCCTCGACGAATTCCGCCATCTCTTTTTTGAACAACGCGCCCTGCCCGGGCGAAAGCTTCAAGCAAAGGGGCTTCTGCGGTTCGTCGAAATTGTGAACGTACAAAATGTCCCGCGCCGGCGGGAGTGACTCGTCCATGCGTTTCAACAAAGCCTTGACTGTGGCCATCTTGCCGGTGCCGGAAAGCCCGCTGACATAAATGTTATAACCGTGAGCCTCGAGATTCAGACCCAGTTCAATCGCCCGCAATGCCCGCCCTTGGCCGAGCACACCGTCGAGCGGTTTAGCGTCTTTGGTCGTACGAAAACCGAAACAAGTCGGATCGCAACGCCAGCGGAGCTTCTTTGTGGGAACTCGAAATGCGTCGCGTTTGACCGTGGCCATCACACCTCCTGCGCATTAATATTCGTTCGATATTAGAGTTGAGAAGCATACCGGCGCAAGGTGCCGCCCGCACTTTTGGTAACCCTTGATTTCAACGCTGTCGGACGGAAGGTTTTTGGGGAGTGTGAACGGCTACGGTAGGGCCGTGTCGGCGACCGCGGGCAAGTCGTAATTCGCCACGCTGGAGACTTTTGCGGGAGGTTCGCCGCTCGAGGAATACGGCGACGTGCCGTCCGCAGCCGGAACAACCGACGCCCCACCAACGGCGATGAAAAGGATGACGGCGAATAGGAAAATCGCCAGCCACGCGGCCAGTTCCAGGTATCGACGTTGCTGCAAAGTCAGGGCCGTCATGTGCCAAACCTCCTGATGGCGGATGCCGCGGCGTCCGCTTGCATTTCTCCGATGATGATACGCCGCAAGAACCGTACCGATATTTTGGCTGGTCACCATGCTTTTGCATGATGGCTTATCTTATTGTTTTCATAGATATTATCGAATTATTTCGGTTGATCATCGAGCGCGGTGTTTTGCGGAATTAGTATGGATTCTTATCAATACCGCTGAAAATTCAGCGGCGCGCGCGTCATTCCTCGGCTAAGAAAGCGGATGCTGCGACGCCGGCAGCGTCGCATTCGGCGACGTCGAACCAGCGAATCGCGTCGTCGGCGCCAAACCACGTTCGCTGGCGCTTGGCGAATTTCCGCGTGCTGGTCTTGGTTCGGCGAAGGGCATCGGCCAGCGTCAATTCACCATCCAGATGCTGGTGCAGTTCCTTGTAGCCGATGGCCGCTTGACTGGGCAGCGACGCCTCGTATCCACGGCGGCGCAAATCGCGCACTTCGCCGAGCCATCCTTGTTCCATCATCCGGTCGACCCGGCCCTCGACCGCCGCGGCAAGTTCGTCCCGGTCGCGGTGCAATCCGATTTTCAACACCCGGTACAGGGATTCCGAGAAGCGGTGCTCTTGTTGAAACTCGCTAAGCGGGCGGCCGGTTACATCGAACACTTCCAGCGCCCGCTCAATACGCACGAAGTCGGCGGGGTGAACTTCGGCGGCGCGCACGGCGTCGACGCGGCGCAAGCGTTCATACAACACTCCCGGTTTTTCTTTCTCTTGAGCTTTGTAGCGGTGGCGCAGGTCGGGATCGGCTGACGGGCCTTCCCACAAGCCGTGCACGAGCGCCTTGATATACAGCCCGGTGCCGCCGGCAATGATCGGCACGCGGCCGCGCGCCAGGATGTCGACCGCAGCGCGATCGGCGGCTTTCTTAAAACGGCCGGTGGAGAAAGTGTCGTCGGGGTCGGCGACATCGATCACATGAAAGGCGGCGCGTTGTCGTTCCGCGGCGTCGGGTTTGGCCGTGCCGATATTCATGTATCGGTAAACCTGCATGGAATCCGCGTTGATGATTTCGCCGTTCAATGTTTCGGCAAGCCGAATCGCCAGGGCCGTCTTACCGGTCGCCGTGGGACCGCATACGACAAGGAGCTTGGGTCGCGCCGCGCTCACTACTCTGCGCCGACGACCGTAAACCCCGAGGTCAATGGATCGAAAATTTCGGCGGTGGGCGCGGGCTCGGGCTGGAATAGATTGATCGACTGATTGCCGCCGGTCACGAGTACGCGGCCGTCGGGCAGCACACTGGCTTTGGCAACGGTGCGCGGTGTAATCAGCGGCTCGACTTCCACAAAGAGGTCGTCGTTCGGATCGTATATCTCGACGCCGGCCAGGATGGTGTCGTCGGGTCCGATGCCGCCGATGATCAGTACCGTACCGTCGCCTAAATCCGTCGAGCAGTGCCCGCTGCGGGCTTGGGTAAGCGAAGCGGTCGTGGCGAAAAAGGGATCGCCCGCGAAGTCGAACAGTTCGGCGGACGCAACTTCAACCCCCGACTCCAACGCGCCGGAAAAACCGCCGGCAATCAGCCAACGGCCGTCGGGAAGTTCGTTCGCCGTCGCGTTGAGGCGTCCGGCTTTCATGGGCGTTTCTTCGTAGTTGATATTGGTGAGGCTGGCGACGCGGAAGTCGCCCAGGCGTACCGAGGTCGCGTAGGGCACCGTAGTGAATCCGTCGAAGCCGCCAAAGACGATCACGTATTGATCCACGACGGCCGCGTTGTGTCCGTAGCGTTCACGCCACAGCTCGTGCGGCAGGAGTTGGAAGGTTTCGGTCTCCGGATCGTACAGTTCCAGCGTGGCCAGGGCGTTGACGCCGTCGGTACCGCCGGTGATCAGCACGGTGCCGTCTGGCAGTTGGGTAGCGGTGTGCAGGGCGCGGCCGATGTCCGTTTCGGACGCCACGCGTCGGAAGGTCTGCGTATCGGGGTCGAAAAGTTCGGCCTTGGAAAGCGTTTGGGCAAATCCGGCTTCATACCCACCGACCAGCAGCACTTCGCCATCGGCCAACAAGGTCGCGGTGTGGCCGAATCGCTCGAATTTCATTTCCTCGTAGACCGCCGTGAAGGTCTCAGTATCCGGATCGAAAATCTCGGCGCGGTCCAGCGGGCCACCGTAGCCCAATCCGCCGGCCAAGAGCACGCGCCCGTCGGCCAATGCAGTTTGCGTATGCGAAATACGGCCCCACACCTGCGAGCCCGGCGTGGCGGCCACTTGCGTCGCCTGCGAGTAATTCGGCACTTCGTCGAAGGTGAAGGCTTCGTAGTAGTAGGTCGTGCCCGCTTCGATGTTGATATCCACAAACTCTTCGAAACGCGGGTCGATCAGGGCGATGACAATGCCGCCGCCGATCACGTCGCCGATCGTATACTTGTCTTCGCGCACCGGCACGGCATTCGGGAAGCCGTTTTCGCCGCGCACGATCATGACGTCTTCAAGATCCTTATTGATTCCGTCGTCCAATTCCTCCGGTGACACCCAACTTAGCGCCACGGTTTCGCTGGTCGCCTGGGCCTTTAAGCCGTACACGGGTTGCGGCGGTTCGATATCGGGCCGATCCTCATCGGTTTCGACGACGTTTTCCGGACAGCCCGCCGCCGCGAGCATCATCAGCATCAATATAAGGATCACGACAAAGTTGCGTCGCATCGTTTAGCCTCACTCCTTCGCGTCACTCGCGAAAAGCCCTTCGAGCATGACCGGGTCGCCCAGCACCTGCAGAGCGCCCTTGTACGGATTGACTTCGCCCAGCTTAACGCGCCGGACCAAGCCCGCCAGGTCGCTGTCGACTTGATCCTCGCGCAGCCGCCCGCTGATTTCACCGACGATGACCTCAACGAATTCGGCCAAGCGGGAAGTCTCGCGCCTTCGATCCAAATCGCCGCTTTGCAGCGTATAGTCGTGATGCTTGTCAATCATTTCCACGACCGCCTCGACACCCTCGCTGCGGACGGCAGTGGTCATCAACACGGGAATATCCCATTTCTTGGCGCGATTGTTGAGTTCCACCATCAAAGACAATTCGCGCGCCATACGGTCGGCGCCGTCCCGGTCGGCTTTGTTAACAACAAACAGATCGGCGATTTCCGTCAAACCGGCTTTCATCGTCTGCACGGTATCGCCGCTTTCGGGCACGAGTACGACCACGACCGTGTGCGCCAGTTCCATGATGTCCAGTTCGGTCTGGCCCACGCCGACGGTCTCCACGAGCACGATGTCGTATCCCGCCGCGTCGAGCAAGTGCACCACTTCCCGGGTCGCCAACGAAAGCCCGCCGTGACTACCGCGGCTGCCCAGCGAACGAATGAAAACGTCCTCGTCGGCGGCGTGCTGCATCATGCGCACGCGGTCACCCAAAAGTGCTCCGCCGGAAAAGGGGCTGGAGGGATCGATCGCCACGATGCCCACGGTTTTTCCCGCTTGGCGATACGCAACGGTCAGTTTGTCCACCAGAGTCGATTTGCCGGCGCCCGGCGGCCCGGTCACGCCGATGATTTGCGCCCCGCCCGCCCTGCTGTACACCTCGTCCATCACCGCGGGCATATCCGGGTGGTGGTTTTCGATCAGCGTTATCAAGCGCGGTAACGCCCGGGGATCGCCGGTCATCATGCGTTCGAGAAGCTGCACGCGTTATCTCCTGGCAAAGGCCCGTTCTATATCGTCTAGCGGGTACTCACGAATTGTCGGCCGCCCGTGCGGACAGGTCGTAGGTTGCTCACATCCGTCAAGGCCTCGCAATATCTCTCGCATCTGCGGCACCGTCAAGGCCTGACCGGCGCGCACGCTCCCGTGACACGAGGCAGTGATCAAAATCGCCTCGATACGCTCGGCCGCGTTGCCTCCGGTTCCGGTTTGCCGCACGTGTTCAATCGCATCGAGCACGACGTCGCGGGCTTGTCCTTCGTGGAGGATGGCCGGGGCCGCTTCAAGCCGCCAGCTACCGGGGCCGAAGGGCTCGACAACCACGCCGATACGCCCGAGGTCCTCCAGGACGACTTGCAACGCTTTTTCCTCCACCGACCGCAACTCGAGAGTCAGCGGGATCAACAAATTCTGCACTTCGACGGCACCGCCGAGCATGCCCTGGCGAAGTCGCTCGTAGTTGATGCGCTCGTGCGCCGCATGTTGATCGATCAGCAGCAGTGATCCGGCGCCGGCGCGGTTTTCGCACACAATGTAGGAATCGACGAACTGCCCGATGATATGCAGCCCGGAAAACCGCCCGATCTCCGGTTCAGGTGCATCGGCATTCACCTCGATATCCAGGCGCGTGGGCGTGTGTTGCGGAAGCGCAGGCGCGTGCAGATCGCCCTGGTGACCCGGGATGCGAAACAGATCGCCGCCCGCGCTCGGGGCGGAATCAGTGGCGGCATGTTCGGGCGTGCCCGAGGGCACCGACTCGGCCGAGCGGCCGTATTGGGAAAGGAAGCCACGGTCGGCCGGTTGCACAAACCGGGCCGCCAGCGCGTTTTTCAGGGTGCGCCGCAGGTTTTCAAACACGCCGGCCGGTTGGCGAAAACGTACCTCGGCCTTGGCCGGGTGCACGTTGACGTCCACCAGTGACGGATCGATTTCGATGTTGAACACGGCGGCCGGGTAACGCCCCTTGATCAAGTGCCCGGCATACGCACCGGTGACCGCAGCAATCAGCACACGGTCGCGCACGTGACGCTGATTGATATAGGGGAAAATATGTTTCGTGCTGCCGCGGTGAAAATCGGGGTTCGTGGCGTAGCCGTGCATCTCGAAAAACGGGAAGCTCTCCGTAAATTCGAAAAGATGGCTGAGCACCTGTCGGCCCAACAGGGCACTGATGCGTTCGGGCAGCGATTCGGTCGCGGGCACCTGCATAATGGTCTTGCCCGCTTCACTGAATTCGAAATAGACGCCCGGTCGCCACAGCGCGAGCCGCGTGATCGCTTCGGCCACGTGGGAGAGTTCGGTTTTGCTTGAGCGAAGAAATTTGCGTCGCGCGGGCGTATTGAAAAAGAGGTCTCGCACGGCCAAGACGGTTCCGGCCGGTATTCCGGCTTCGCCCGTTGCGCGGATTTCGCCGCCCTCGGCCTCGATGGTGGCGCCGACCATGGCGTCGGTTTCTTTGGTTTCCAACGTGAGGCGGGATACCGAGGCAATGGCCGGCAGGGCCTCGCCGCGAAACCCCAACGTGGCGATGCGCCAAAGGTCGGCTTCGGTGCGGATCTTACTGGTGGCATGCCGCCGCAGGCTGAGCGCCGCGTCTTCCGCAGTCATGCCGTGGCCGTTGTCGGTAACCCGAATCAACTGACGCCCGCCGTCCTCGACCTCCACAATCACGCGCGTGGCGCCGGCATCCAGTGCGTTTTCGACCAACTCCTTGACGACCGAAGCGGGTTTCTCGACGACTTCGCCGGCGGCGATTTGGTTCGCCAGTTGGTCGGTCATGACGTGAATGCGCGAACTCATGGGCGGTCACACCTTAACGAAAAGCCCCCCGCGGATCATCGTCGGGGGGCAAGATTGATCGCGTTTTTTCGCACATCAGTTGATTCGGAACCGACGCGCGTTTTGATTATAGGCCGAGGTAAACCTTGCACTCGTCGAAGCAGGTGTCGTCTTTTTCGCGCGCACCACACATGCTGACGCATCCCAAAATGCACCAATTGTAGCGCTCGTAGTCGGCCTTGCTCAGTTCGTGATCTTCCTGGTACTGACGCATCAAAAGGAAGCTGCAGTCCTCGACGCAGTCCGCGTTGTTATCTTCCTGGCCAAGATAGCAGCACGAGCAGGCGTCGTAGCAATCCTCGACACGCAGGTCGCTGTTCGCGCAGGTGAGATCCCCATCCTTGTTTTTCGCGTCCTGGTTGCCGTCATCTTGTGTAATCCGGTTATCGGGCTTTTCCCGGAGATAACCATTTTCTTCACAGGCGATCAACGAAAGGGCGATAACCAAGGAAAAGACGATGATCAGCGAAAGCAGAAACTTCTTCATTCCGAAAACTCCGTGAGATTCGTTCGACGCCGTGCGCCGCTGCCAAAAGTCCATTTTTCTTAGCAAGAAACGGCGTCTAAATCAAGCGCCAAGTTAAAAGCGTTTTTCGTCACCGGGCCCCACCGCTGCGCGGCAAGACAATTCGCTCGATAGATGTATACACGGCTCCGGTGGGTTGCAACTCCGATTCGTAGAGCACCAGCGCCTCAGCTTCGAATTCGCCGAAACGCAGTGATTCAACTTGGTGAAACGCTTTGCGCAGTGAGCCCAGCATTTTCGGGGCTCTAACGCGCCCCAGGGTCAAATGCGGATGGAACGGGAGTTTCTCCGCCGCAAACCCGGCGTCGGCCAGCACGCGGTCCAAAATGCGGTGCAGTTTGATCAGCGCGGCGATGTCGCCCTCGAGCCCCGCCCAAAGCACGCGGGGTTTGTCTATGTCCGGGAAAACGCCGGTACGCTCGCACTGCAAACGAATCGGCTCGGACACCGTCGCGGCGGCCTTTTCCATGGCGACGCGAACCGCCCGGATGCGGTTGGGCGCCGTATCACCCAGGAATTTCAGCGTTAAATGAATACCTGTCGGAGGAACAATACGCACGTGCGGGTTGCCTTCACCCAATATCTTTTGGGCCGGCACTAATTCCTTCTTGATGTGCCCCGGCACGGGAATGGCAATAAACAATCGCATGGTTTTCATGAAATTAGCGTCCTCCGGAGTTGATCCAATGCCCGTTGGGCCGCAAAACGACGTACCCGCCCGCGGTCGCCGGGGAAACGGTCGTGCCAGGTTTCGGCTCCGGCGGGGCCGACCAATGCGCCGAATACCGTACCCACGGGTTTGGCGGCGCTGCCTCCGGTCGGACCGGCGATACCCGTAACGGCCAGCGCCCAATCGCTTTGGGAGCTTTGGCGCATACCCGCCGCCATTGCCTCGGCAACTTCTCGGCTAACCGCGCCATGCTCTTCCAGCAACGCGGCCGCCACATCAAGACGCTGAATTTTCGCCTCGTTGCTATAGGTCACGGCCCCCTGCAGGAACCACTCGGAACTCCCCGGCACATCCGTGCATCGCATGGCAATCAAGCCGCCGGTGCAACTTTCGGCGATGGCGAGGGTTTGCCCGCGGCGCGTTAGTTCGGTGCCAATCACCTCTTCCAGCGTACGGCCGTCGTCGGAAATGACCGCGTCGGCGACGATGGGTTGGATGAGATGTCGGGCGTCCGCCACTTTCGCTTCGGCGGCTTGCGCGTCAGCGCCGGCGGCGGTGAGGGTCAGGATGATTTCCGGGGCGGAAGCTGTGTAGGCGAGTTCGACATCACCGAAGTCGATCTCGCGCAGCCGTTTGTCCAAGCCGCTCTCGGTGAAGCCGAAGGTGCGCAATGACGTCGTGGCAATCGCTTGCCGCGGCGGCAGGACATCCTCCAGCAGCGGCACGATTTGTTCGCGCGCCATGAGTTCCAACTCGGCTGGCGGCCCCGGCGCGAATATCGCCCACTTGCCGCTTTTCTCGACGGCGAAACCCGGCGCGGTGCCGGCTTGGTTCGGTAGGATGCGCGCTCCTTGGGGAAACATCGCCTGGCGTCGGTTGTTGGATTTCATTTCGCGGCCGAAGCGCCCGAACAGTTCTTGCAGCCACGCCACAGTCGGGGCGTCTTCCACCAGCGGAAGGTCCAACACCACAGCGGCCGCATCGCGCGTGCGATCGTCGATCGTCGGGCCCAAACCGCCGGTGCACAGGACGATATCCACTCGCTGCAGCGCGCCGCGCAGCGCGTCCTCGATATCGGTTTGACGGTCGCCCACGAGCGTCGCGCGTCCGACCGACAGGCCCACCGGACGCAGAATATTCGCCAACCGTTGCGCGTGCGTATCGACGCGCCGGCCGTCCAGCAGTTCCCCGCCGGTGAGAACTAGTTCCAACCGCACCCGAACCATCCAAACGCCACCATGAATTGCAGCACCATATTTGCGTAAACGGCGGCCGCAACGTCGTCGGCCATCACGCCCATGCCGCCATAGCCGCCGCGGTCGATTTGTCGCGCCGGCCACAGTTTGACGATGTCGAAGAAACGAAAAATGAAAAAGGCCCACAGCATGTTCCAGAAGGTCACCGGCACCAGCAGCATCGTCACCATGTAACCGACGATCTCGTCGATGACGATCTTCGATGAATCACTTTCGTTCCAATGTTTTTCCGCCACCTCAGAGGCGAGCACGCCGATGAAAAACAGCGCCACGGTCACCATGAGATACCAAAAAGGATTGAGTGCGGACACCAGCAGGACGATGGGGATCCCGACAAGCGTGCCCCATGTGCCGGATGCCGGCCGCATAAAGCCGCTTCCGAAACCGGTTGCTAAAGCCAACATGAGAAATTTCAAATCCATCTCCTTAAAATCAACGTTGAATCAGCGTGCCAACGCGTTAGTCGACCGTCAAGCGATATCACCTCTCGACAATCAGCACCGCGCTCGAGAGCGCGACTCCCGCAGCCGGGTCGTCCGCCGGGAGCAGATCGCTGCCTTCGTTGGCATCAACATAGTTGCCCGCGACCACCATGCGCGCGGCGCCGTTGGCGGCGAAATGGACGGCTCGCACGCATCCCAAAGCCCGCATCAAACGCGCCGTTTCGTCCAAGGTGAGCCCGACACTCTCAGCAACGCGGTGACCGTCCACGCAAAGTGCGAACAAGCGGTAGTCTTCGGTGACGCCCCAAGCCAAGCGGGGGCCGACCTGCTTGGCGGCGCGGGTGCGTGGGGCCAACGCCAGCGGCGGCGAGTCGGCGGTAAAGCCGTCGGCCACGAGGTTGCCGTCGCGCTGCCCATCGGTCACCAGGGCCGGACCGCCGGCGAGCGCTCCGTGCAGGGGCCCGAGGCCGCGCATGGCCGGCAATTCAAAGCGTACGCGGTCACCGGGCTCGATGGTCGCTAACGGCCCGGGATCGGCCGGTCCAGGGTTAATCGCGACGACCAGCCCGTTGATCGGCACGTCGACATCTTCGGCGAGATGCAGCCCCACAACCTGGAAGCCGAGAATCGTCAGCATGATCGGCGCGGCCGGCACGCGTCGACCGAAAGCGGGACTGTAAACGCCGATCTCTCCCGGTCCAAGGCGCCCGTCGTTAACCTTTCGCACGACGATAGTCGCCTTCCCGATATGTAGGCGGGTGCCGATCAGGCCGACGCGCCAGATGTCGACTTTGCCCTCGGCGTCGGTCAGCAGCGCCGTGCGGCGATACGTCGGGGGCCATAGCACTTCGCCCCGACTGACCAACAAACCGATCGGCTCTCCGAGGCGTCCGGGTTCGATGCTTTCCAATTCGCTGGTGAGCGAGAAGCCGCCGCCGGTGGCAAATGCGGCTCCCCCGGCCTGGGCCACTTGGATCAATGAGCGTTTGTCGGGGGCAAGTTCACGGGCGTCCACAATGTCGAGGCGCCATTTTTTGGGCGAGATTTCCAGCAAATTAGCCCGCAGAGATCCAAAGCGGTATTGCCCGGTCAAAACGCCGTGCCGCAAACCGGGGGCGAGCTTGTTCCACTTGATCTCCTCGCGTTGGGGCCGCTTGGCCGCGTATGGCGCGACCGCACCGGCACGCATGCGCATCATCTGCGTGTAATAAAAGCCGATGGCGTCTTCGACGTCGCGCGCCAGCAGACTGTGCGGCTGGTCGATCCGGGTCGCGATTTCATGCGAGCACGCCGCTTGAAGCACGGTCAGCGCTTCGGCCTTCGTACTTTCCCGCACCAATCGGTCGGCCAATTCCTTGAATTGCAGAGCGCGTCGCTCGGTCGCCAGGGCCTGATGTTCGCCGGTTTGGGCGATGAGCGTGGCATACAGATCGATGCGTGTGTGTTCGAAGTCGCGCGCCGCCATTTGCGCGAGGAGTTCGAAGTCGTCGCCCTTGTACAACACCTTAAGGACGCCGTGATTGATACGCAGGCGGCTTTCCCGCTGCAACCGGTGCAGCATTTCGTGGATCAGCGGCCGGGCGTCCCGCCCCGTCGCGAAGATATGCGACAACGCGCCGCGCACAAACATCTCGCCCTGGCGGACTTCCTCGCCGTCTTGCGACATCCACCCGCAACGGGCGATCAAGCGTTCGTCGTCTGTGAACGACAAAGGGACTCCTTTCACAACGCGTGAGTTTCTATATTATGAACCTATGATAATGATGCAATCGCCGAGACGCTTCTTGTGGCTTTTTATCGTCGGTTTTTTACTGGCGGCAAGCGGCTGCGCCACCACCTCGCGAACGCCGGCCGGGTTCGAAACCGGCGGCGACTGGTACGAGACGGGGATCGCCAGTTGGTACGGAGAGCGATTCCAGGGACGCCGCACCGCCAGCGGGGAACCTTTCAACTACCACAAACTGACCGCAGCGCACCGCAGCCTGCCGTTCGGCACGTACGTGGAGGTCCAGCGCGTTGACAACGGCCGGTCGGTCGTCGTGCGGATCAACGATCGCGGCCCATTTGTGCGCGGTCGCATCATCGACGTTTCGAAAGCGGCAGCCGAGCGCCTGGACATGTTGCGCGCCGGCGTCGTTGAAGTTCGAATTCGTATTGTGCGCCCGGCGCATTAGCCGCCCGGCCCCGTGGGAGGACGACCCATTCCCGACGCACGGCTGCAAAACGACATCCGCCGACTAACCGCCGTAATTCAAACGGCGATTCTCTGGATCAGCGGGATCCTCCCGATTCTCGTACTCGTCGAATTTTGGCTTCGCGATCCCCATGAGGTCTTGTGGCTGCGTCATCACGTGGTGGAAACGCTGACCATTCTTTGCCTGGCGCTGCCCGGGCTGTTGATCTTCTTTTGGCCGCTGGTGCTGGCCGGGACGCTGCTTTTTCTGTGGCGTTTTTACCGCCGCCACCGCTCGCCCCGTTCCGTATCCTTTTATGCCAGACGGG
This sequence comes from Candidatus Lernaella stagnicola, assembly GCA_030765525.1. Lineage (NCBI taxonomy): Bacteria > Candidatus Lernaellota > Candidatus Lernaellaia > Candidatus Lernaellales > Candidatus Lernaellaceae > Candidatus Lernaella > Candidatus Lernaella stagnicola. The sequence goes on along the minus strand of JAVCCK010000034.1, from coordinate 229,515 downwards.
CGTTGGCGACACTGGCGCGCGTGGCGCTCGCGGGCACGCAAAGCTTGTTCGCGGCGTTCTGGTGGTGGCTGGTGGGATGGAGGCCGGTTGCCGGAGCGGCGTTGGGCGCTGTCTTGTTGGGAAGTCACCTCGTGTGGTTCGGCCGTACCGAAGGGCGGCGGCGCGCTCTATCATTCGTCATGGGCGCGGTGGCGATCATCTGGCTGTGGAGCGGCTTCTGGTGGGAATACCGCATGGCGCAGCCGGTCCCGCAGGAGCGCATCTATTCCGCCGCCGCATACGACGCGGCCGTGGATTCTTCCGGCCGAACGATTGTGCTCGACGCGCCGTCGGGGCGGGCAGTCATACTCTCCGAGGGCCAATCGCGAGAAGTGGACCGCACGTTGGGACCGCAACGTTTGGCGATCAGCGAGAAGGACCATAGCGTCTACATCGCCAACTTCGACGCGCGCTGGCGGGGCGCGGTCACCCGCATCGCGGGCCAAGACGTGGAGGAAATCGCGCTGCCCGGTTGCTCCAAGGCGATCGACATCGCCGCCGCGCCGTCACAACGCTTGCTGATCGCGTGTGAGTTTTCGGGCACGCTGCATGTATACGACCCGGCCCGCGGCCTGATGCAACGGACGATCCGCGTGCCGCGCCTGCCCTATGCTGTTGCGGTCGACAACTCCGGGAAGGCGCTGGTGGCCAGCGAAAACGTCACCGGCCGCGTGGCGCTGGTCGACATCGACGCCGGGCGCCTGATCCGATCGCGGTCATTGGGGCGCGTCAACTGGGACGCAGTTCACGATCCGGTGGGCGGGCTGTGGTACGTGGCGCGGCCCATTTCCGGGGAGGTTGTAGCCCTGGACGATACGCTGCGCATCGTGCGCCGGATCGCCGTGGGCAGCGCGCCACGCGAATTGACGATTACCGGCGGCGAGCGAGCCTGCCTGCTGGTCACCCATTACTTTTCCGGTCGCTTGACGGTGATTGACTTGCGCGATGGTCGTATCGAGGCCCGTTTGCGCATTGGCGAGCAAGGTTTGTGGCACCAATTTCGCGGCATCTCGATCGCGCCGGACGGTTCTTGGCTGGCCAGCGACACCAACGGCGTGTGGCGATTGCCGCCTCGCTAGAAGTCGACGACGACCGTCGTTCCCGCCCATCGCCACGTTGATTTCAATCGTGAAAGGATGTCTTTGAACAACGCCCGCGCCTGCGCGCGCGTGGCCGGTTGCGGCACGAACTTCGTTACGGCGTGATTGCTGTAGAATGGGGTGATTTCCAGCCGCGCCAGCTTCGCGGACGTGAACGTCGCCTCGGTCACGAGTGAATACGCCCGGCGGTCCATGTCGAATTTTTCGTAACGGCCGGCGTTCTGCCACACATAGTTGCCAATGGAGTGCAACACCGGCTTGCCGTTGATTGTGGTGAATCGCTGGGCGATATGCGGGCCGTGGCCGATCACGAGATCCACGCCCGCCTCGACGGCCCTTCTGGCAAACCGTCGTTGAACCCCCTGCACGGGTCGGTAGTTGATTCGGTAGTGCAAAAGCACCGTCACGAAGTCCGCCCGTTGTTTCGCCGCGGCGATATCCTCGCGCAGGTTGACCTCGGTGAGCGCCGCCACGCCGGGTTTGGCGGCTGCGGCGAACCATCCGCCTTCCCCGCGCTTGCGGTAGGCCGGATGATGTTGAAAGTACGCCAACACGGCGACGCGGATGCCGTTTTTCTCGAGCACGAGCGGTGCGCGGGCCGCGTTCTCGTCCTCGCCGGCGCCGAAAGATCGAACGCCCGCCTTTCGCAAGTAGGACAAAGTTTGGCGCAAGCCGCTCACGCCGTAGTCCATCATGTGGTTATTGGCGAGGCCGAGGGCGGCGAACCCCTCGCGGGCCAGGGCTCCGGCGGCTTCGGGTTCGTGGCGCGGCACGAAAATCGGTTTGTCGAATTGAATGTGCGGCGTGTCGGGGGTAGCGATCGGCGTCTCGAGATTGCCGACAAGGAAGTCACCGCGGCGGGCGGTTTTCCGCATGTGCCGGAAGGAATAGTCGTAGCCGTGCCGCGCTGCGAGTTCTTTGGACGGATAATCGCCGAGGCCGGTGTCGCCCACGAACACGATCGACAGCTCGGGCGCGGCGTTTCGCTGACAAGCGACAAGGAACGAAACCGCCACCGTAAAAAAGACTGCGATGCCGATTGTCGTTGCGCGTTTCATGGATTCGTGTCGATTACTTTTTGAAATCCAGATCCAACAACGAGGCTTTGCGGTCGCCCTTCTTTTTCCGCAGGTCGGCGGCTCCCAACGGTTGCCCCTTTTTCGCCGGCGCTATCTTCTTCGCCTTGGCAGGCTTTTTCGGCGCTTTTTTCGGTTTCGCCACGCTTTTCTTTACCGCCTTCTTCTTGGGTTTCTCCGGCGCGGCTTTCGCCGGTTTCTTTTTCGCCGGCGGTACTACCTTGGCCGTCTTTTTGGGTTCGGCTTTCTTTTTCGGAGCTTTTTTCACGGCGCTTTTCGCCTTGGCCGTGGCCGGCTTCGTCTTTTTTACGGTACCGGTTGCCGGTTTTTCCTTCGGGGCAGTCTTTTTCGCGGCCGCCTTCTTTTTCGTCGTAGGTTTCTCGGTCGACGGTTTTCCCGGCTTGGTAACTTTTTCCACTTTCGACGCCGCCGGTTTTTCGGCCGACGACTTGGCCTGACCGCGTTTGGCGCCGGCTTTCTTCTTCGCCGAGGCCCGCCGCGCGGCACCCAGATCGATCACCTTCGCTTCCGGACGCGCCACAATCGGTTTCTGCGCCGCGGCTTGCCGGGGCTTCGCGGCGCGTCGAACCCCCTGGGTCAACTGTTGCTCCAAGCGGTCAATCACCGCATCCACTTCGGCAATCGTGTCGGCCATATCGCGAATGCGACGATTTTGGCGGTCCACGGCCCACTCTACCTGCTGCTTGTCGCGCAGGCTGGGCAGCCCCGCCGCACCGAGCACTTCGGTGACGATCTTGTCAAACTGCTTTTTGGTTTTGAGAATCTTGCCGACGGTCTGCAGGCCCTCGGGCGTGGCCAGGAATTCCATGGCCCGCTTGGTGATCGCCTTTTTCATTCTCCTTGTCAGGCTTTTCTTATCGCTCACGGTGGATCCTCCGCGTCTTACCAGTGATAGGAAACGCTCGCCCCGCCGCCGAGAATATACCCTTGGGCTTCCACGGCTTCGAAGGGGAGATCGGGATCGACCAGATCTTTTTCGAAGCGAATCGGGATGAGGTGATGATACTGGCCGTATGCGTCAAACGAAAGCGCCTTGTTGAACGTAATGCCCGCCCCCGCCGACATCACGTGTTTGTCCGTGTCGACCAGGTTGATGTAGCCGCGCTGCGCCTCGAAAGGCGTGGGTTGAAAACTGTACCCGGCCCGCAGGGCTACCTGCACCTGCCCGACCCACAGAGCGCCGTACGCCGGCGGCAGGCGGTGTTCGAACCCGATCCGCGGCACAAAAATATCGTGGGTTTTCGGCCGGATGATCTGCCGCGTCGGGAACTTGATTTTCACGTTGGTCGTCAATCCGGGCAGCGTCACCTGGACCGGCGGCAGCGGGCCCACCGTCCCGAGCACCGGCACGCTGAGAGTACGAATACGCGCGCGCATGCTCGTGGGCAGCGTGGCCAGATTGATGTTCCAGTCGTCGATGATCAGCCGCAGGTCGGGGGACGGATACTCCGACCAGTCGTACCACGTCACGTCGCCGGAGATGGTCCACGCATCGCCCGCTTTCACCGCGCCACCGAAGGCCGCTTCTTGCGGTTTCCAGTGGTCGCTCATGTCGGCCAGCACCCGCACGGGCACCGAAGCGTTGACGGTTAGCGTGCCGTCCAGGCCTTCCAATTCGATCGGCACGCGCAGCGGCTTGTTACCCAACGCCGGGGCGTGCAATTCGATCACGCCCTTGAGCGGCAAAAGGCCCGGCGCCAATTCGGACAGGTCGGAAAGGTTCACCTGATAGTTCTCAACGGTCAGCCGGGCGTCGACGTCAACGGTAACATCCCACTGGAACGAACCGCGGTACGAAGCCCCCAGTCGCAGCCATTCGCAGGGGCGTACCATTACCCCGGCATAGGGTGTGTAGCTGAAAGGGAAATCGAGAATAAGGTCGGCGTCCACATCGAGATCTTCGTCCTTGCCCTCCAAGGTGTTGCCGGACGTATCGCGGTTTTTCATTTCAACGGGAATCTTGAACACGCCCTTGCTGTCGGCGAACACGCTTAAGCCACCGCCGATGCTGAAACCGGAAACCGGTGACAACGCCGCCCCTACGTACGTCACGGCGCGTTTCGCGCGATTTTCGTACATGATGAACGAGGGGAAGTGACTGTCGATCGGGTTGAGGCGGACCATGTAATCCGTCGGCAGATAAGCGAGCAAGCCCAGGGCGAGATACCGGTTCAGCTTGGACGTGAAACCCATGAAATACGCGGTAGAGTCGTCGATGTCCACTTTCTCGTTTTCGATCGCGTGTAGTAACGCGGCCTTTCGTTTCGTGATGCCGTCGATCGGTACGAGTTTCAGATCGAAATAGTTTTTGGCCGCCATGAAACCGACGGCCATGTGGTTGCCTTCGTTGTAGATCATCCCCGCCGGGTTGTAGTACACGGCGGCGTAGTCGTCGGCTAAACCGGTAAACGCTCCGCCCATGGCGATGGCGCGCGTGCCGAAGCCGTACATATCCAGCGGGCTGGCGTGAACCGCACCGGGCGCAGCAAGAGCGCACACTATCCACAATGCGGCAAACAGTAAGCGCCACGGGCGCAAAAATCCTCGCATCGAAACATCTCGCGGGCCGTTGAAAACCAAGGCGGAAACTATATCTTACCAATAAAACTCACGCAACAACCCGACGGCGCACCGGATGCTCGATCCGCATCCACAGCGTCGGCATCGTTTCGGACGCCTCGTACGACGGATACCCCTTGGTGATCAACAATTGGACGATGGGTTATAGGACGCGGGAGATGACGCTTCTACCTTTGATTCCGGCGCGGCTGGCGTTTCGCTGCCCTGACTAGTCTTTTTTCATTAGCCGGAGAACCGCGACGCTGTCCTCGAATTGCCACGAATCGGGCGGCAATAGACGGTTATAGAGCCACCGGGCCTTTTCCACTTTCGCGGGTCGCGGCGTGAAATCGACCCGCATATTGTTGTTGAAGAAGGGAATAATCGTCACCGACTTGAGCCCCTTGCGGGTGATCTCGATTTTCGCGATCCAGGAGTAGTCGTATTTCAGAGTGCGGTCGCGACCCTTCTTGCGAACGCCGTGGTAAACGAAATTGCCGATCGAATAGAGCACCGGCACGCCCTTTTGCATTTCGACTTTCTGCGGAATGTGCGGGTGATGCCCGACGACGATGTCCGCCCCGGCGTTCACGGCAATGGCGGCGAACTGCCGCTGGGAATCTTTCACCTTGGGGTGGTAGCAGGCGCCCCAATGCGGATAGGCAATCACGAAATCCGCTTGTTTTTTAGCTTCGCGGATATCCCGGCCCCACCGCGGTTCGGTCACCGGAGCCACGCCCGGTAGTTTCGCGGTCGCCAGCAGGCGCCACTTCCGGGGCCGGCAACCGGCGACGATGGCGGTCTTGAAGCCGTCTTTCTCCAAAATCAGGGGGCGGCGAGCCTCTTCGAGGTTAACGCCCGCGCCGAAATGTCGAATGCCGGCTTCGTCGAGGTAGCGGATGGTCGTTTTGAGCCCGGCCTCGCCGTAATCCATCAGATGGTTATTGGCGAGGCCTACGATACCGACGCCTTCCTTTTTCAACACGGCGGCGACAGCCCGGTCGTGGCGGGGCCGGCGTTCGCCGAAGACGGTTTCCATCTCGGGATCGACAATGGGGGTTTCAAGGTTTGCCACGAAGTAGTCGGCACCCTTCATGTGGGGACGCACGTGTTCGAATGCCGCGTCGTAACCATTCTTTTTGATCCACGGATAGGATTCCACGGCGAGGCCCAGTCCCAGGTCGCCGACCAAGGTGACGGTCATTACGGTCGGCTCGTCGACGCTTAGCGTTTTGCTGCGCGCGGTGCGCTCACAACCCGCCGATCCCATCGCCAGCAGGAAAGCCAACAACCAAGCGCCGATTATCAGATGGCGTTTATACAATTTCATCGGAAATCAATATAACAAGGATTCTTCCGTTAGGGTACGGGGAGGACCGTGTGGGATTTACGAATTTGCCGCCCAGAAAAAAACGGCCAAGGGGAGGTCACTTGGCCGAATTGCTATGGTGAGGCTCTTTCGCTCAGGAACCGGCCGAAACCGAGTGGATAGTAGCGTTCGGACGTTCGATCGCGGCGGGCTGGCCTTCTACAAGGCGCCACGCCTTCTTATCCCTGAGCATGGCCATGACTAGCTTGTGATTGAGCGCGTGGCCGCTTTTCACGCCGTGCATGCGGCCGAGAATCGGGTACCCGGCGAGGTACAAATCGCCCATGGCATCCAACGCTTTGTGACGAACGAATTCGTTTGGATAGCGAAGTCCGCCGTTGTTGATCACCGAGTAGTTCCCGATAACCACCGCGTTGTCGAGACTGCCGCCGTTGGCGAAACCGTTTTCGCGCATCTGCGTTACTTCGGCCAAGAAACCGAAAGTACGCGCCGCAGCCAGTTCGGTGCGGAAGCTCTCGCGCGTTACCACGACGTCGAAACGTTGGCGCCGAATGATTGGGTGGTCGTAGTCGATTTCATAGGTCAGGGCGAAACCGTCGGCCGGGAACAGGGCCGCGCGCTTGTCGCCTTCGCTGATGGAAACCGGCTTGAGGATTTGAATATAACGGCGCGGCGTGCTTTGTTCCATCACGCCGGCACTGTCGACGAGGTAACTGAAAGCCGCGGCGCTGCCGTCCATGATCGGAATTTCGTCGCCGTCGACTTCCACGATCGCGTTGTCGACACCGTGCCCGGACAAGGCCGCCATCAGGTGTTCGATCGTGCCGATGACAAAGCCGTCGCCCATTAAGGTTGTGGCGAAGTTTGTACCGCCGACGTTGGCCGCGACAGCGCGAATACGCTGGCGACCCGGCAGATCCGTGCGACAAAAGACGATGCCATTGTCGGCCGGTGCCGGGCGTATGGTGACGGTCACATTTCCACCGGAGTGCAGCCCCACTCCCGTGCAACTAACCGCTGCTGCCAAAGTTCGTTGCCAAAACATAAACATAAGCCCCTTTTCTACCCCAAAATACACTTCAGCTTATGCCCGGTATTGAGCAAATGCCGTGCCAGAGACATAAAAGCGCAAAACCTCCTAATTTTTTGTCAAGGAAACCGAGAGTTTAGCCGATAAACAAAATTGAGATCGTAATGCGGCTGGTCTGGGGCTCACTTGTTATGTAGTGTATTTGCAACACTCTGTGTGGTGTATTTGCGACACTGAGCGCGGTGGTTTATTCCAGTTTTCCCCAGTACCGATCCTTTTCGCTGTAAAGGCAACCACAATACTGTTGGCGGTAGAGATGCTCTTGTTTGCTCCGCTCAATACCTTCCCGCCATCCCGGGCGGAAGTCGCGGTACATAAATTGTACCCCGGCCTCCTTGCCGACGGTTTCACCGACCTGGGCAATCAGGTCGTGCTGTTGGCGCTTGGAGTAAAGCAACGTGGTTGTGAAATAGTCGAATTTTCCGCGCTTGGCCACGTTGGCGGCCGCGCTCAATCTCATGCGCAGGCACAATCGGCAACGCTCGCTTTCGCGGAACGCCACCATGCGAAGAAATTCCTGCAACCGGTATTCGTCGCGCCAAATCATGGGCAAATCAACGCGGGCGCTGTACTGCCGAACCGCCTCGCTGCGCTTCCGGTTTTCCGTAACCGGCTGAATGTTCGGATTGTACCAAAAACCACGCAACTCGGCGCCCTCGGCACGAAGTCTGTCGATCGGCACAATACTGCAGGGCGCGCAGCAAATATGAAGCAGAACATTCATGGCGTTACAGTGCCACGGAACGCTGCGACCGGTCAACGCGTGCCGGCTGAGCCGGGATCGCAAATTCATTTTTCGACGACGAACGCAACACACTCGAGACGAATAGCATTTCGTAACGAATCATCCTTGTTGGTCAATCGTAATATACTGATTAGCAATAGTACGTTTCTGTTTGCCAATCCAACTCCAAACACAGTGGGGGAGCGATGTCACAGTTTGATGGGGTAAATGTGTTTTCCGCGACGAAGGCAAAAGAGCGCGAAGAGTTGGGCGAGTCACTCACCCGTTGGATGAACTCGCGGCCGGATGTCCAAGTCGTCAATACGGTTGTCAAGCAATCCAGCGACAACGAGTATCATTGCTTGAGCATCATCGTTTTCTACCGCATGCCGTAGAATGACGCCCGTACCCTCAGTACGGTAAAAGCAGCAATAAACTCGTAATAACTTGCTCTTATATGGAAGGTGCGGTATAGGCGCCGAACGCCCGGCCGGGCTTTGCGCTCGGCCGATCGGGCCGCACCGTTTCGCAGGTACGCCGTGCGTGGCACGCAGTCGGGAACCTTTTCTCGGGCCGACGGTCGTTTTCGCATAGGTTCAAATCATCTGCGGGAGAATTCCCATGAAGCGCACGTGTTACGTCGTATGTATTCTTATTCTGGCCGTCCTTTTCGGGGCGGCTTTTTCCTTAAGCGGCTGCTTATTGACCCGACCCGCCAATGCGGTGCCCGCCGGAACGGTTGCGGCGGGCGAAGTGTGCGGCAACGCACTGAGCCGAGGCTTCGAGGCGACGTTCTCCCCGCCCGCAGGTACCACGTGGCGTAAAACGAACGCCGTGCGCGTCTGGCTCGCCAAGCTTGACGGCACCCTCGTGGCGTACGCGACCGACATCGATTACGACGCCGAGAACCAGGTCCTGCATGCCCGTTTCGGCAAGAACGTCTCCCCGCAGGAAGAGCCGTTGTACTTGGTTCGCTATGAAATCGGCGTCGGCGACGACAGGACCACGGCTTCCTTCAGCCTCGCGCAGGTCCTTGGCGCACTCCAAGTAAGGATTTTGGGGCCGGACACCTTCCAAACCGGAAGCCGCGGCGCAATACGGATCATCGCCCACGACCGTTTTTCCGGCGAACCCCTCCCCGGCGCGACGATCACCGTGACCTTCCGGGACGAGAAAGCGGTCACCGAAGTGTTTCGCGGACAAAGCGCCGACGACGGCACCTGCGATATCTCCTTCGATGTGCCCGCACGGCAGTGGCAAGACGCCGCGCTGGTTGTCGCGGCCCAATGGCGGGGTCAGGAAGTATCGCTCGAACACGAGGTGACTCTGCGTCACGACACGCGAATTCTGCTCACGAGTGACAAGCCGCTGTACCAACCGGGCCAGACAATGCATCTGCGCGCGCTGGCTTTGGGCAAGGCCGACCGCCAACCCGCGGCCGGGCGCTTAGCGTGGTTGGAAGTGCAGGACGGTAAGGGCAACAAAGTTTTCAAGAAGAAACTCCAGACAAACCGTTTCGGCATTTTCGCCGCCGACTTCGTCCTCGCCGATCAAGTGAACCTCGGGACCTATCGCATTTCGGCCATCGAAGGTGAGACCAGCGTCGAGAAAACGGTCGAGGTCAAGCACTATGTGCTGCCCAAATTCAAGGTAAAGATCGACGCGGACCGCTCCTGGTACCTACCCGCGGCAACCATACGCGGAACCATCGACGCCCAATACTTGTTCGGCAAACCGGTCTCCGGGGCGAAAGTGGCGATCGAAGGTTTGGCGACGATCGTCGGCGTCGAGAAATTCGTCGATTTGACCGGCAAAACCAATGCCGAAGGGCGTTTCGATTTCGAATTGCGGATTCCCGACACCCTCACCGGTCGCCCGGTCGACCAAGGCAAAGCGAGAGTGCAGGTTCACGCCGTGGTGACCGACGCCGCCGGACACACTCAGGAGGCGTTGCGCAGCTACCCCGTGGCCCGCGCGCCGCTCGTGGCGCAGGTGTTGCCCGAAAGCGGCGAGTTGGTTCCCGGTTTGGAGAACCGCCTGTTCATCCTCGTGACCACGCCCGATGGCACGCCCGTGGTCGACGCGAAGGTTGCGCTGCAACCCGGCAAAGCGCCGCGCCAAGACGATTGGTGGACCCTGCCGTTCGCCGCAGCCACCGACGCCTTCGGTTTGACCGAGATGCGCGTCAACGTGCCCGACGACAGCGGCTTCACAATTACGGTCCGCGCCCGCACCGCAGAGGGTAGCGAAATTGAGGAGACCCTGCGCCTGCGGCCCGAGCGCACCAAAACCCCGCTTCTGCTTCGCACCGACGCCCCCACCTACCGCATGGGCGATGTCATCCAACTTATCGCGCTGGTCGGCGGGACATCCACGAGAACCGTGTTCTTCGACCTAGTCCGCGATAACCAGACGTTGCTGACCGCCAGCGCCGCCATCGCCGGCGGCCGCGCCGAGGCTCAGATTCCAGTCACAGCCGAGATGACCGGCGGTGTCGTGGCCACGGCCTATGTGTTCACGCCCGAAGGCAATGCGGTGCGCGACACGCGCCTCATCTACATCCACCCGGAGGCCGACCTGAAGGTCGCCATCACGCCGAGAAAAGACACGTATCGCCCGGGCGAAGCCGCCGCGATCGACGTCGCCGTGACCGACCTGAAGGGGCACCCCGTCGCCGCGGCCCTCGGCATCACCATTGTCGATGAAGCGGTATTCGCGTTGCAGGATATGCAACCCGGTTTGGAGAAAATATTCTTCACGCTCGAAAAAGAGCTGATGAAACCGCGTTACGAAATTCACACCTTCCAGCCCGAGATCGTCGTGCTCGATCCGCGTCCGGATCCGACTCGCAAGCGCGGCCAGACCGCCATGCTCGCGGCCATTGCGCCCGCCGTGGTCCCGGCGATTGATGAAAAGCAGGCCACCGACCTGCGTTCGGCCGTCGTGGAGAAACTACGGAAACAAATCGAGGATGATCTGCAGCGGGTCGCCGTGCTTTATGCCAAACACAAGGGCGATACGAACCGGATCGACATCGCGAAATTGAGCGATCCGTGGTTCCACCCCTATCGTATTTCGGCCGCAGGAGCCCGCGTCTACCGCTTGGTCAGCGCCGGGCCCGACCGTCAGTTCGCCACCGACGATGACCTCACTGTCGAAGACCCGAAATACGTCGAAGAGCGTAAGAAGATGGCGGAGGCGCAACGCGCGTTCGGCGCCGGCGGTTTCGCCGGGCGAGGCAACTTCGAGGGCGCGGTTGATCTTTTCGAGGATGAGGACAGAGCGATGGCCAAGGGCGAAGCGTTAAAAGAACCCGCGGCCGCCACCCGTACCGTTGACGGTTCGCGGGGGGACTCCGGCCCCGCAATTCGAGTGCGCGAGTACTTCCCCGAAACCTTGTTCGTCGACCCGTCGCTGATCACCGACGGACAGGGCAACGCCACGCTCAACCTGGATATGGCCGACTCCATCACGACCTGGCGCATTGCGGCCCAGGCCGTTAGCGCCAAGGGTTGGCTCGGCAGCGGCACTGCCCCGGTGCGCGTGTTCCAGGACTTTTTCATCGACATCGATTTCCCTGTCGCCCTAACCCGGCATGACGAGGTCAAGGTGCCGATCGCGCTTTACAACTACCTTGAGCGCGCTCAAACCGTGACGCTGAACATCGAGGCGGCGGATTGGTTCGAACTGCTCGATGGCGGCCTGCAGCGGCAGGTTCTGTTACAGCCGGGCGAAGTCAAAGCCGAAACGCTGCACGTCAAGGCAACCAAAGTCGGGCGTCACGCGTTGACCGTCTACGCCCGCGGCAGCAAGCAAAGCGACGCGGTCAAACGGGTCGTGCGGGTCGAACCCGATGGCGAAATGCAGGAAACGAACATCACCGACCGACTCCCAGGCGAAGTGTCGCAAAACGTCGAGTTTCCCGACGGCGCAATTCCCGGCGCCAACGTGTTGCTCGTCAAAATACACCCCGGTCTGGTCAGCCAGGTACTCGAAGGGCTCGACAACATTTTTCGCATGCCGTCGGGCTGTTTCGAGCAAACCAGTTCCACGACGTATCCTAACGTCATGGTGCTCGACTACATGAAAGCCTCCCGGCAAATCACGCCTGAGTTGCAGATGAAAGCCGAGGGCTTCATCAACCAGGGTTACCAACGCCTGCTGACCTTCGAGGTGCCCGGCGGCGGTTTCGAATGGTTCGGTCGTGGCCCGGCGCACATTATTCTGACGGCCTACGGCTTGATGGAATTCCACGATATGAGCCGCGTGTACGAAGTCGATGAAGCGGTGATCGTGCGCACGCAGGAATGGCTGGCCGGCATGCAACAGCAGGATGGTTCGTGGAAACCCAACCAACAGTTTCTCGACCGTGTCGCCGCGAAATTCGCCAACGATGTGCTGCGCAACACGGCGTATGTCACCTGGGCGCTGGGCCGCACCGAATATCAAGGCAAGGCGGTGCGCAAGGGAGTCGCCTATCTCGAAAAACATCACGCCGACGCCAAAGACGCCTATACCTTGGCGCTGCTGGCCAATGCGCTGGTCGCCGGCAAAGCCAGCGATGCGATCATCGACAAGGTGTTCTCGCGTCTGGCCGATATGCGGGTGGACGAAGAGGACCAGTCGTATTGGCCCGCGGAATCCACGGCAGTGGGCAGCCGCGGCAAAAGCTCCGATATCGAAACCACCGCCCTGGCGGGGATGGTCCTCGTGGCGGCCCATCGCGAACCGCAAACCGTCAACCGAATCGTCAACTACCTTATCTCCGCCAAGGATTCCTTCGGCACGTACTACTCAACGCAGGCCACGGTGTTCGCCATGCACGTATTGCTCGGCGCGGCGCAGGCGGGAGGTCGCGACGTTGAGGGCAAGGTGGACGTATTCCTCAACGGTGAAGCGGCCGGCGCATTCGACATCAATCCGGACAACGCCGAGGTCTTGCGCATGCTCGATGTGAGCGACCGCACCCGCTCCGGCCAAAACGAAATCAAGCTGACCTTCGCCGGCAAGGGCGAACCGGCCTACCAAATCGTCGCGCGGCACTACATGCCGTGGGGCGCTCGCGAGAAGCCCGGCGACAAGGAAGCGCTCAGCATCGATGTGAGTTACGACAAGCAGTCGCTGCGCGTGGATGAGACGGTCGCGTGCCGCGTCACCATCCGCAACCAGGCGCCCGGCACGCTGGGCATGGTGGTCGTGGATGTCGGCGTGCCCCCCGGCTTCCAACCGCTGCGCGAGACATTGACGAAATTGGTGGAGGAGAAAACCGTCAGCAAATTCTCGACGACCGCGCGGCAGGTCACGTTCTACCTTGACGAGTTACGCCCGGAACAAAAGTTGAAACTCGAATTCGATCTCAAGGCGCTGTACCCGGTGCGCGCCGCGGCCCCCGCGACCAAAGTGTACGAGTATTACAATCCGGAAACGAACGCGACGAGCGAGCCGACGACGCTGGTGATTACGAAATAGCCGCGCTACCTGCGCCGCTCCGCCGATCGCGCGTGCGCTTCGAGCCCCTCTAGGCGAGCCAGGGCAGCCGCGTCCTCGACGATCTCCGCGGCGTCCGCCGGTTGCATCAGGTGCAACCACGTGTGTACACGCAGGAAACTAAGCGGCGAAAGCCCGCCCGTAAAACGCGCCGCGCCCCCGGTGGGCAGGGTGTGATTCGGGCCGACACCGTAATCGCCGAACACCTCGGCGCTCGGCGAACCGATGAACAATCCGCCGTAATTCTGACAGCGCTCGGCCACCGACTCCGCATCCCGCACGGCCAATTCGAGGTGCTCGGGAGCCAATCGGTTGGCCAGGTCGATCGCCGTATCCAGGTCGGCGGCAACCGCGAATCCGCCGGCAATCGCTTCCGCGGCAGTACTCGCCGTCGGCAAGGTCGCCACCTGCTTCTCGATTTCGTCGTTGACCCGTTCGATAAACGCGGGCGATGTCGCAAGCAGCACCGGCAGCGCGTCGGGGTCGTGTTCCGCTTGCGCCAGCAGATCGGCAGCAATCGTCGCGGCGTTCGCCGTTTCGTCGGCCACGACGACCAGTTCCGACGGCCCGGCCAGCATATCGATGCCGACGTTGCGGCTGACGAGCCACTTGGCCGCCGTCACCCACTTGTTGCCGGGCCCGACAATCATGTCGCACGCAGCAATCGGACCGGCGCCGTAAGCGAGCGCGGCGATCACTTGCGCACCCCCCGCGGAAACAACGGCGTCCGCTCCGGCCACCGCCGCCGCGGCTTGGATCAGCGCGCTTGGCCGCGGCGAAGCGACCCACACCGAGGCGACACCGGCCACGCGGGCCGGAATGACGGTCATCAGTACGGTGGACACCAGCGGAAAGCGACCGCCGGGCGCGTAACATCCGACGCGTTGCACCGGGTCCACTCGTTGCCCCGCGCGTCCCCCCGGCACCTTGGCGACGACATTGGTCAAGCTGCGAAGCTGCGCCTCGGCGAACGTTTTGATCCGCGCGGCGGTCCGTGCCAACAAGCGTTGCGCATCATCATCGAGCTGCGCCAGAGCCTCAGCGAGTTGCGAGCGCGGAATCACCAGCGGCGCACCGATTTCGATGTCGCCGAAACGCTCCGCGAAACGTCGCAGCGCACCCTCACCCCCGGCGCGAACTTCGCGCACGATGGCTTCACTTTCCGCCAGGGTTTCCGCATCAAATGGCTCGCGGCGCATGGCGACTACTTCTTCGGCCGTGATGATTCGCAGACGCGCCGTCATGCCTTTTCTTCCTCTTGCTCGGATCGACGCGTCACCGCCAGCGTCCGCCGGTGAAGTTCTCGCTCCACGTCGGCAAGGCTGCCGCCGCCACGCGACAGGGCGACGAGCGCGAAATAAATAAGATCGGCCGTTTCCCACACAACCTCATCCGGCGTTTGGGCCTCGGCCAACTCGGCGGCTTCCTCCGCGAGCTTGGCGGCCAGCAGCGAAGGATCGTCCAGCAGTTTGCGGGTGTAGGATCCCGGCGGCGCATCGACGGCGCGCTCCGCCAGCTTTCGGGCCAGCGCGGGCAACCCACCGACATCGCCGAAACACGACCACGTGCCTTTGTGACAAAATCCGCGGCCGGCCTGCCGGACGGTGAAGCGCAGCGCGTCGCGATCGCAATCGACGGCAATGCGCAGCAGTTGCTGCGTGTTACCGGAACTCTCGCCCTTAATCCACAAGCCCCGCGACCGCGATTGATACACGCCCCGCCCTCGGTCGACCGCCTCGCGCAGACTTTCGGCGTTGGAATACGCCAACCCGAGCGCAACGCCATGCTCGTCGGCGACGATGGTGGGCCACAGGCCGTCCGGTCGGTCCGACACCAACGGCGCGGCCAGCGCGTCGGCCAGGTGCATGCGCCCGGTGTAGATGGCCATCCCCACCTGCGCGTCGACGCCCAGCCGGTCCAACTCACGAATCTCCGCCGTGGTGGTAACGCCGCCGGCGACAGTCAGCCGAGCGTCGCCGACCTGCGCTAGGAGAGCTTTGACGCGCTCGATGTCGATGCCGCCCATGCGCCCTTCCCGCTCCACAAACGTGACGAGAAATCCGCCGACGTAATCGCGCAGTTCGTGCAGGCGATCTTCCACGCGCGCGCCGGTTTTGGTGCGCCATCCCTCAATCACAACTTCGTCGTGGATGGCGTCCAACGCGGCAATAACGCGTTCGCGCGGCAGCTTGCCAAGCAGTTCCGGTTGCGCCGCGGTGCCCAGAATGATTTTGGCGGCCCCGGCGTTGAGCCACCGGCGGGCGGTCGCCAAATCGCGGATACCGCCGCCCACACGGCACGGAGCATGGCGCAGGAGCGTTTCGATCGCCTCGGTATTTTCGCCCTGCCCGATAGCGGCGTCGAGATCGATAACCGCGACTTCGCCGGCCAGGCGGAACTTTTCGGCCAGCGGCAGCGGATCGCCGGCGTCCAACGCCTTCTCGCGCCCGCCGATCAATTGCACGGCTTGTCCGTTCATCAAATCGATCGAGGGGACAATCATGGCCGGACCTCCACACCCTGCGCGGCCAGGTAGTCTTTGATTTCGCCGACCGTGCGCTCGCCGTAATGGAAAATGGACGCGGCGAGAACCGCATCGGCTCCGGCGCTGAAACCGGCGAGCAGTTGTTCCAGGGTGCGGCCGCCGCCCGAAGCGATGATCGGCACCAAGACGGCCTTGGAAACCGCGGTGAGCAAATCCAAATCGTAACCCTTGCCCGTGCCGTCCCGGTCCCAACTGGTCAGCAGAATTTCGCCCGCTCCCAGATCACAGGCCTGACGCGCCCAATCCACGACGTCGAGGCCGGTGTCATGCCGCCCCGATTGGGTGACCACCTGCCATCGCCCCGCCGCAACGAGCTTGGCGTCCACGGCCAAAATCGTGCACTGCCTGCCGAAACGGGCGGACAGTTCGGTGAGCAATTGCGGGTTCTCCACCGCGGCGGTATTGACGCCCACTTTGTCGGCCCCGGCTTCAAGCAGGCGCTCGGCATCGGCAATGCCGCGCACGCCGCCGCCGACGGTCAGCGGGATGGCGATCTGTTGCCGCACGCGACGCACGGTATCCACGGCGGTGTTGCGGCCCTCCGGCGTCGCGGAAACGTCGAGCAAAACGAGTTCGTCGGCACCCTGCTGTTCGTACACCCGTGCGCGTTCAGACGGCGAACCGGCGTCACGCAAGTCTTGAAAGCGAATTCCTTTGACAACGCGGCCGTCGCGCACGTCGAGACAGGGGATGATCCTACACGCCAGCATCGCCGTCCCCTTCTTCGGTCGCCAGCCAACGCCGGAGCAACGCGAGTCCAAAGGCGCTGGACAGTTCGGGGTGGAACTGACAGGCCAGAACCTTGCCACGCTCCATCCCCGCCACAAATGACCCGCCGTAATCCGCAACCGCGACGGCCCATCCCGGAGGCCGCTCGGTCAAGCGGTAGGAGTTGGCAAAATAGACGTAACCGCTTTCCAGCATACGGCACTTTTTGTCGGGCTCGATTTCATTCCATCCCAATTGCGGTACACGCAGGTTGTGAGCGAAACGAGTGACGTGTTCCCGGACCACGCCGAGCCCTTCCATGCCCGGATGCTCTTCGCTGGCGGCGCAAAGCAATTGCATACCCAGGCAAATCGCTAAGGTCGCGCGGTTCCCCGCGATCCGTCGTCGTAACGGCTCGACCAGCCGGTCGGCGCGAAGTTGCAGCATCCCCGCACCGAACGCGCCGACGCCGGGCAGCAATACGCGTTCGGCGGACTCGATCTCGCGCGGGTCGTTGCTGATTTGCGCCGTTACCCCGACGCGCTCCAAACCCGCCAGCACCGAGGCCAGGTTCGCCACGCCCGTACGCACAACCAACACATTCGGTTTCGTCATACGAGCACTCCCTTGGTGCTGGGAATGTCTTCGCCGTCCAACGCCATCGCTTGGCGAATGGCCAGCCCGACGGCCTTGAACGCGGCCTCGGCCCGGTGGTGGTCGTTGTCCCCCCGCAACACGTCCACGTGCAAGGTCAACCGCGCCGCGGTCGCCAGCGAATGCAGCACGTGCGGCACGTTCTCGGTAGCCATTTGCCCGGCGCCTTGTTCGTCGAGCCGCCCCAGCGTGTCGCGCTTCAGCCCCATGTCGATAACCGCAAACGGCCGCCCGGAGAAATCAACAACGGCGCGTGCCAGCGCCTCGTCCAGTGGCGCATAGGCGTGGCCGAAACGCGCAATGCCCGCCCGCTCCCCGAGCGCTTTGTCCAATGCGGCACCCAGGGCCAACGCGCAATCCTCGGACGTGTGGTGGTCGTCGATATGCAGGTCGCCGCGGCATCGCAATTCGAGATCGAAACGAGCAAAGCGGGTAAGCGCGGTGAGCAGGTGATCGAGAAAGCCGAGACCCGTGTCGATTTGCGCCACCCCGACGCCGTCGACAACGAGATAACAGCGGATATCGGTTTCCTTCGTACGGCGTTCGATTACGGCTTCGCGTGCATTCATGGCAACAGGTCCTCCAACTGACGAAGGTTGGTCAGCACTCGCGCAGCGCCGGCTTCGTACATCGCGGTTTCGGCCGCAGTATCGACGTTGTTTTGCACGCCTAGCGGCAGGGCGCCCGCGTGACGCGCGGCGCTAATGTCATCGGTCGTATCGCCGATAAACCAGGCGCGATCGACGCCGAGCTTCTCGAGCGCCACGCGCAACGGCGCCGGATTCGGCTTCAGCGGCCCGTCCTCTCGACACACGACGGCGGCAAAGAGGTCGGCCACGTCATGCTCGGCGAGAAAGCGCTCCGCATCCTCACGGGGCCGACCGGTCACGATCGCCAGCGGCAACCGTTCGGCGAAGCGTTCCAGGAGGGCGCGCTCGGGCAGCAACGATTCCTCCGCGCACAAGCCGGGCTTGGCGGCGTCCCCTTGGTACAAGCGCTTGAAACATTCTTTCACCGCCGGCAGATCAACCTCGACGCCTCGCTCGGCCAACAAGCGGCGCGTCAATTCCCAATCGTCGTTGGCCCCGCCCGCTGCTTTCGCGGCGGCGACGTCCTCGGCCCCGATTTGTACGCCGAACGTGGCGGCGGTCTCCACGATCGCGCGCCGGTATGACCGCGACACGTCGGCTAACACGCCGTCCATGTCAAAAAGCAATGCTTCGGGTGAAAGCACCGTCGCCAGGGCTGCGCACAGTCGCGCGAAACCGGCGGCGTCGGCGGGGCAACTGATGCGAATCCCTTCGGCGAAGCCATCGGTGGCCGGCACGAGACGCACGGCGATGCCGAAACCGGCCATCGCGTCACGCACCCACAGGTTGTCAGTAAAGCGCGCGAACACGAAGTTCGCCTGGCTGGGCAGCGACACGGCGCCGTAATAGGCCAGAAGTTGTTGCAGCGTTTCGCGTTCGCTACGCACCCGCGCGACGATCCATTGGATGTGCGAGCGGCCCGCGACCAGCCAGCGTTCCGCCACGGCTCTCGACAAGTTCGAAACGGGGAACGGCCCGCCCGCCAGGCGCATGGGTTGCAGCATTTCGGGCGAGGAAATCGCGTAGCCAAGCCGCAGCCCGGCCAGTCCTTCCGTCTTGCTGAGCGTATTGACGGCCACAGCGTTGGGCAGGCGCAGCACGGTGCCGAGCAAATCTTCGTCGGCATAGGCCGCGTAGGCCAAGTCCACCAGGACCACGGCGTGCGGTGCCGCTTCTGCCACGGCGACAAGTTCCGCCGGTCGAACCGCCAAGCCCGTCGGGTTGTTCGGACTAATCACGACGATCAACCCCGTCTCCGGCGTCACGGCGGCGCAGACATCGTCGACCGGAAAATCCTCGCCGGTCCAGGCCACGCGCTTGAGGCGGCCCCCGGATACCCGGGCCAAATGGCAGATCATCTCGAAAGTCGGCGTGGGCACGATCACTTCGCGGTCGGGCTGCACGTACACGCGACACAGACGGTCGATGACTTCGTCGGCTCCGGCGCCGATCATCACCTGTGCGGGATCGAGACCGACGCGGTCGGCCAGCACTTTTTCCAGCGGCGCAGACGAGCGGTACCGGTGCACGTCGGCCGCTTCGACCTCTCGCAGCAACGCCAACAACTCCGGAGGCGGCGGCGGTCCTTCATTGGCATCGAGCCGCAAATCGGTGGGCGCCTTCGCACGCGGCGGGCGATAGGCTTTGAGGCCATCCAAATGCAAGCAGGGCTGTGGTCGCGCTTTGCTCATCGGCCGCCTCACGTTACCAGGTGATCGAGAGCCGTCACGACGATGTCCGTACCGCCGTGGGCCCGCAGTTGAGGGATGAGTTCGGGCAGCATGGCCCGCGGGACCGCCGCTTTGACCGCGAAGCCGTCCTCGCCGTAAAGCGGGGCTACGGTGGGCCGGCGCATGGCCGGCAGCAGGGCGATCACTTCTTCGATTTTGTCTTGTGGGCAGTTGAGTTCGAGCATCACCCGTTGGCGCGCATCCAGCACGCTACGAAGCAACAACACGAGATCGTCGATGCGGCCGCGTAACATGGGGTTGTCCCGCGCGTCGCGGTTGGCGTATAGCCGCGTTGAGGATAGGAGCAGTTCGTCGACGATCGCCAGTTGATTCTGCCGCAAGGTGCTGCCGGTTGCGGTGTTGTCCACGATGATATCGGCGTCCTCTGGAGGGAACACTTCGGTCGCGCCGAAGGAGCGGACCAGCGTGGCGTCGAGTCCTTGCGCGGCGATCCAATCCCGGCTGATACGCTCGTATTCGGAAGCGACAACGAACTTTTGGCGCGGCAGCTTACCGTCTTGCAGCAACGAGATCGGCGCGGCGGCCACCAAGCGCACGGGGTCGAGCCCGGTGTCGAGCAGTTCCTCGAGTTCTTCATCCAATTCGAGTTCAACAACCCAATCGCGCCCGGCAAAACCGATGTCCCGCGAACCGACTTGCAGCATCTCGACGATGTTTTGCGGTTTGAGCAGCTTGACGTTGGTGTTCGCCAGAGAGATCCGCGGCCGGTAATCGCGCTCGCTACCGTCTAAACGAATGCCGGCATCGGCTATAAGCTGCAACACGCTTTTCTGCATGTGCCCCTTAGGCAAAGCCAGTCGAAGTTGGTCGCCGTTTCGGTGCGGACTCATGGGCGGTCCTTTCTTTAAACGCAAGCGCCGGCCCCGGGGCCGGCGCGGATGGTGCTTCGTTGAATACCTAAACCATCACCCGGCCCCCCGGTGTCGCCGGGAAGCGATGATGCCGACCGCGAATCATCAAACTCTCTCTCATAGCCGCTAAAAATAGGCCGCGGCAAAGCTGATGTCAAACGCGCAGGGTCCTGCGACTGTAAGTTATCGCCCCGGCCAACGACAACCAATTTGAAGGCTTGAAGGAATTGTTTCCGATTCCTCGCCTTAGGTCCTGCAAGGATCTGACGAACCATCCTCCTTACCTCTCGGGCGACCATTGAGTTGCCCCTTTTTTTTATGGCCGGCCTGTAAGTAACGACGCCGAGTCGCGACCAATTTTATGCACGTACTGCCACAACGTGCGATGCCACACTCAAACAACCTCCTCATCCTCCGGGGCGGCCCTCGCGGCCGCCTCACCTTATTTTTGGATCGCGGTGCGGCGCTGTTTTCGTTCGGCGATGTAGCGATGAAGTCGATAAAGAAGGGTCATATCCTCGCCGATGGCGCGATGCGGGCAGGATTCGTGGCAGCAAAAGCACTCGATGCAGTTGGTGTAGTCGATCACGGCGCACTCCGGCGTCATGCTGATGGCTCCGACGGGGCACATGCGTTCGCACGCTCCGCAGACCTGGCACTTGTCGGCCAGGATTTCCGGACGAATACGCCAAAAGCGAAACGCCAGCTTAGTCATGAATTTCGGCATCGTCACGAACGCAGTAGGAGGCGTCGCGAAGCGTTGGCGCACTTCGTCGAACGGGGGACCGTCAATCGTAATTTTCGACAAATCGGCTTCGCCCAGCCCCTCTTCGGCGGCGATGCGCACTTGCGGCACTTTCATGCGCGAATAATCGACACACTCCATCGACACCGTGTCCAGCGCGACCGCGTCGGTCGAAGCCAGCACCAATCCGAGCTGACGCGGGTCGCCTTCCTGCGGACCGCTCCCTTCCATGCCGATCACACCGTCCATGACCGTGAGATCCGGCGGCCGCACCCGGAATATATCGACCACGCATTCCGAAAAGGGTTCCAATTCGGTGAAGTGGTGGCTTCGCTTCCGGTCGCGATTGGCGATGGCGCCGAACCAGTTTTTTATCGCGCCGGTGTAGAGTGCTTGGATGTGTGATTTAAGTTTCGGTGCGTTGATGACCACGTCCGCGTCGAGCAACTCACACGCAAACATCAAATGGTGCAGACGCCGCGCGCCGGGCACTTCCACTTCGCGGTATCCCCGGCCGCTGAGCGGTGCGACGCGCGCTCCTTCCTCGCGGCAAACCGGCGCCAGCCCGCTTCGTTCGAAAGGGAGTTCCGGGCGGTCGGTCAAGTGCATGCCCGGCATGTCGCCGACCGCAACTTCGGCCGCGCCAGCTTCAAGGCACCAACGAATCAGCGCACGGGCGATTTCCGGATGCGTGCACACGGCGCTCTCGGGCGGAGCGTCGGAAAGGAAATTCACTTTAATGAACACGCGCTTGTCGCGCACCAGCGTCGGTAAATCGACGACTGCGGCGATGGCTTCTCCCACCGCCCGGTGAACGTTGTCCCGGTCGTAATCCGCACAGCGGCGAATCGCCACGTTAGCAGCCATGGATAACCTCGAATGATTTCAGCGGACCGCGCCTGTCGTTCCCTATTTTTTCGACCAACACCCTTCCATGCACGTAAACATGTTGTTGGTCTGACTAGGCGTCGGCGGCGTCGAGCACGACACGGTGTCCACGCACGTTTGGTAGCATTCCCACGGCCATTCGGTCATGTATTCGCAAAACTCGAGCAGGTCGAGAAGTTGAATAAAGTAATCGCTCGTATCGATTTGAATGTGCACACCGCACGCGTACAGGCCGCCCGCCGTAGCGCCGCAACCCGAACCCGGCACGGGTGGATTTTCGCACGCGGAAAAACACGGCTCGCCGCACGACTGCTCGAAGACGCAATCCCCCCAGCAGTTCCAGAACACCGAGGATAGCGCCTTGCCGCCGAATAGATTCTCGGTCGCTTCGCACCACGCTTGCATACCGGTTTGGCCGACCGGCGTGCCGCTGACGCCGTTCAGATCCCGGCTGCACGTATTGATCGAGCCGTCGGCGACCTGGGAGCAAGTATAATCGGGAGTGTCATCATCGTCGTCATCGTCGACCGCCGTATCGTCGTCGGCGCCGGTGTCGTCGTCGCCGCCGGTATCATCGTCGGTGCCGGTATCGTCGTCGCCACCTGTGTCGTCGTCGGCGCTCGTATCGTCGTCCGCCGCGGTGTCATCATCGTCGTCGCCTCCCCCACCAGCCCCCGGGCTCGGGGTGTCGTCGTCGCCGCCCGTGACGGGGCTGCGAGTGCTGCCGGTGTCATCGCTGCTGCTGCCGCACGCGATGTAGAAAGCCATAGACAGGGTGAGCAAGATCGCCATCAACCAAACTAGCTTGTCGACACGAGTCATTCTGAACCTCTTTTCTTCACTATTCGGCTAAATTGTAGCAAAACTAGGCGCGAATACAATTCAGTGCAGCGCGGACGCGGTGATGCCACCGGCCGGGCGCACGCTCAGCAGTCGCCAAGGCAGGTAATCATCGCCATCGTCTCGGGCGCGGTCGGTGGATTCGAACACGTGAGCGAATCGACGCAGCCTTGCGCGCAAGTCCAATCGACGACCGCGTAATCGCCGCACACGGCCTGCAGGTCCATCTCAGGGATATACAAGGGCGTACCAACGAACACGAAGGCGACGCCGCAAGCGTAAACGCCGTGCACCGCGGTTGCGCAGCCGGTTCCCGGATCAGGCGGGTTCAGACAGGCATCCAAGCACGCCGTTTCGCAATCTTCGTCGAAGCTGCATACGCCCATGCAGTTCCAAAAGGGGGCGACGGTTTTTGCGGTGAATAGCTCCTCGGATAAGCCGCACCATTGTTCGAGATCATCTTCCCCCTGGGCGACACCGTGTATATCGTTGAGGGTCATGGCGCAGGTGTTGAACAGACCGTCAGCCACCTCGTCGCAGCTATAGTCGGCCGGTGTCGTGTCATCGTCGTCGTCGTCGTTGTCGTCATCATCATCGTCGATCGGCGACGTGTCGTCGTTGTTGTCGTCGTCATCGTTGTCATCGTCATCATCATCGTCCGCCGGGGAGGAATCGTTGTTGTCGTCGTTGTCGTCGTCATCGTCGTCGCACGCACCGACAACGGTGCCGGCGAGACAAAGGGCAAGCAAGATAGAGAGAGCAAGACGCCACGCATTCATCGGTCAAACCTCCGCTTCGGTAGGCAATCGGCGTTGTCGCCATCGGTCACAGGCTGCACTGATCGTAGGCAATGGACCCACCATTCGTCAACGCGGCGGCACGCCCGCGAGATCAGCACAGGTTATACCTTCCAGCCTTTTCGATCGATACGCGCCAGGATCAACGGCAGCACGAAGACCGAGGTGACGAAACACGCACCCACACCGATCACCAACAGTTGCCCGAGAGAGCCGATCGCCACATAGGTCGCCAGCCCGAGCATGCCGAAACCGGCCATGGTCGTCAGCGACGAGAGCAGAATCGCTTTCCCGGTATGCTCGACCGCCGCGTGCACTCGTCGTTCCTGTTCCATGCGGTAGCGATGCAGAATGTGGACCCC
This sequence comes from Candidatus Lernaella stagnicola, assembly GCA_030765525.1. Lineage (NCBI taxonomy): Bacteria > Candidatus Lernaellota > Candidatus Lernaellaia > Candidatus Lernaellales > Candidatus Lernaellaceae > Candidatus Lernaella > Candidatus Lernaella stagnicola. The sequence continues at coordinate 205,358 of JAVCCK010000034.1, read as the reverse complement.
GTTATCGATGCCGATTCCCAAAATGAGCGGGACGATCGCCACGTTGACCAAGTTGAATCGCATGCCGATGTAAGGCATGGCGCCCACCATCCAGAGCGCGCCGACCATCAAGGGCACCAACGCCAGGATACTGGTGAGCGGCCGCCGGAAATCCAAAATCACCAATAGGAAAACCGCCGCGAGCGAGAACCAAATCGAACTGCGAAAATCTTCTATAATGTTGGCGAAAACACGCTCAAAAAGGATCGGCACGGAAATCGCCGAGGGGTCCACCGAGAGCACTTCGTTGTTGTGCTCCGCCATGAACTGCTTGTTCCACACGTTGCCGGTCGGATAGGCGAACACTGCCATGCGGCCGTCGTGACCAAGGAAATTTTCACGAATCTGCTCGGGTAGGCGTGCGACCGTGAGGACCTCGCCCTTGGTCGCCATACGTAAATTCTCCAGCAGCGACTCCAGTTCCGCCGCCACGAAGCCCTCGTACCGCATCGCACCAACTTGCGCCGGCTTTTCCACGGCGACGCGTTCCACCCGCGTGGCGAAATCGTTTACCTGCTCGACCACGCGGCGGGCTTCGTCCTCGACATCGAACTGCCCGCCAAGAATGGCCAGTTGCAGCACCGCCCGCACAACTCGGGCACTACCGCGGGCGGCCGCGGCATATGCGCGCAAATCCTCCGGCGCGAACGAAGCGCGTGCGGCGGGTCGCTCTTGGACCGTGATGTCGGCGAATATCGGCGCCAGTTCCCGCAACCGAAGATTCTTCGCCGCTTGGTTTTCAGGCACGTAGTCGGATATCGCGTCGACCTTGGCAATGGTCGGTTTTTGTTCGACCGCCGCAGCCAGCCGCCGGCAATCCTCGACCGTGTCGCCGAAATACATGGCGTAGTCGATGCTGAATCCCAGTCGCTTTTCCACTTCGTCGATATGAGCCAAGGCAATCGATCCGCGAGGTTCCAGGCTGCGGTAGTCGTAGTTGAACGAGCTGCGCCACACGCCGAACGCCGCCAAAATGCTCACGATCAATATGACGACCGTCGCCAGTTTGGGTCGATCGATCGCCAAATCAGCCAGACGCCCGAGCGGCACCGAATCACCGATGCTGCGAATCGTCAGTTCGGCGGAGACTTTACGCCGGTCGCGCAACGCGATCAGCGCGGGCAACAACGTGAACATCAGCAGGAGCATCACCAGAATGCCCATTCCCGAAACGAAACCGAGCTGCGCCAGACCCTTGAAGCGGGCGATCATTAATACGAGAAACGCCGCCGCCGTCGTGATGCCGCCCGTCAGAATGCCGGGACCGGCACCGGCCATGCCGTTGATAATCGCCTCGCGAACGGCCAAACCTTGGCGGATGCCCTCGCCGTACCGGCTGATCAAGTGGATGGCGAAATCGATACCCAAACCGATCATGATCGCGCCGAAAAACGCGGTGAGCAGGCTGAGATAGCCGATGGCGAATTCGGTTACGCCGAAGGTGATGCCCAGCCCGGACAGCAGGCACACGGCGATGAGCACCAGGTCAGTGAGCTTGCGGAACACGACGGCGAAAATGATCAGCACGATCACCAGCGAAGCAAGCGTCGTGAATTTCATGTCGTGCACCAAGGCTTGATGTTCGTCGCGCATGACCGGCATGTTGCCGGCCAGCAGCACTTCCACCCCGGGTACTTCGCGCTTCACGTCGGCCACGGCCGCATCGACCATCGCCAGCACTTCTTCGATGTAGATGTAATCGTCGGCGGGACGCGGCGTCATCACGCGCATCACCAACAGGCGGTCGTTGTCGTAGAAAAAGTAGTCGTCGTCCGTTATTTCATCATCGCCGGCGGGCAGCACCAGTTTGCGAAGCGAACGCTTGGCGGGGCCGGCCTCGGTCTCCGGGTCGTCGTCCAAATAGCTCCATGCCGTTTCGTAGAACGCCCCGAGAGCTTGGAGCCGTTGCAACGCGTCGGCCTCGTCGGTGATTTCTTCCTCTTCGATGATTTCCCGTTCCAGTGTCTCGTTCATCCGATCGAGGAAAGGTACGAGACGGACGTCACGAAACAGGGCGCGCAAATCTCCCTGCCGCTCTTTGGATTCGGCGACGAATTCCGCCACTTCGTTCTCGGAAAGGAAAAGCGGCGCCCAGCGCATCATCTCGTCCAATTCAACCCGCGCCACGACGCGCCCGATCAAATCCGGGTGCTTTTTCAATTTCGGGGCAAGAGTGTGCGCGAAACGAATGAGGCGTTGTTTGTCGGCAGCTTCACCGGCGGGCGTGGTCAGGCCGACGACCATATAGGACAGGTCGCCGAAATTATCGTTGGCGTCCTGCACGCGTTGCACGAGCGGGTCATTCTCGTCGAGCAACGCCAAAAAGCCGAGGTTGATATCGATCGTGGCGGCGAAGTAGCTAAAAAACGCGGTGATCGCGAGCGCGATCAACGTGACCAACCCGGCGTGGTCGTGACACAACGCTCCCCATCGCGCCAGGATTCGTTCCCGCCAGCTTCGCCGATGTGTTGCCGTCACGCGCTTGCCGCCTCGTTGTTCCAACGTTGATGGAAGGCAGAATCATACCATCGGCGGTGGGATTTGACAGCCGCGAAGTTCTACCGCGGCGGCTGCGTCAACTGCAAACGATGCAACTCCAGCGCGTGTCCAAGGATATCCTTGGCCGGCACGGGCGCCGGCGGGTATCGAGACGGGTCGTTCGCGTAGCCAATGCCGTTGACGACGCGACGCACGGTGATGCAATCATCCTCCAACAGCGCCGCGCAGCCGGAATCGGATAAGTTGTCGCCGCCCTGCTCCAGATCGACCACCACCACATCACCCTCCGCGATTTCGCCTTTCATGCTTTCATCAGGCATGCGAATCGCACAGAGCGTCGCGCCCTCGCGTTGGCGAGTGATTATCATGTCGTCGCCGAACACCAAACGCTTCAGGACGCTCATTTCAGTTTCCTGGTCGGCAATCGCCTGCACAATCGGCACGGCAACGAACTCATCGGTCGTTTGCGCCGTACGCTCGTCGGATTTGCATACCGCCAAGGCGCTCATTTTCGCCTCCCACTCATATTTTGGTCGGTGACCGAAAATCAGCCAGTTCGGCGTCACGCCGGTGGCGCAGCATATCCGCGCGAGATTTTGCAGGGATGGCAGCCCTTGGCCGTGTATGTAGGCCAACATTCGGCTATGGGTAATACCCACACGTTTGGCAAACACCGAGGGATGACCACCCGCGAAATCTTCGACGAGATTTCTAAGTCGTTCGCGAATTTCCTGTTTTTCCATCGCGACGGTCACGTCTTCTCTCCATGTGTTCGAACTCGGTCTTTTTTGCACCCCAAATATCCGTTTACAGACATTTCCTGGGACAAAAAGATCGAATGATTGTGTGGGAGAATTCGGCCCGCCGCCGAAGCGGAACGCCAGGTTGGTCGTTTGCCCGTCACAAAGACCCTTTACTATCGCAGTTGGCAAGCAAATGAACAAAGCGCCGTCACCAGCGGTGGCAATCAAGATTGCGTTCCGCCCGTTAACCCGAAGGTGCCTTGTTTTAATGTTGTTTGCGTTTTACGTTCGACTTCCCCAAAGGGTTATCCTTTAACGTTTTTACCGTGGTTTTGTCAACACAGATCGACGGCATATTATATTTTTCTGGGAATGGCCTTCTAGCGGGTATTTTCCGGCCGGCCGAATCCGCCGCCGCCCGGGGTCTCGATTTCGACCACCGCGCCGGCCGTCACCGTAATGGTCACGTGGCCCGGCAGTACCCGTTCGCCGTGCTCATCCCGCAACCGGTTGACGCCCGGCTGCCCCGATTTACCGCCCTGCAATCCGTAAGGCGCGCGAGAGCGTCGCTCCGATAGAATCGTGATTCGACGCGGTTCCAGAAAGCGAAAAGCCCTGATAACGCCGTCGCCACCGCGGTAGCGTCCGGCCCCACCCGACCCGCGACGAATGGTAAACCGCTCGACTCGAATTTCCGGGTAGCGGTACTCCAACACCTCCGGATCGGTAATGCGCGTGTTGGTCATGTGAACTTGCACCGCCGACGCCCCGGCTCGCCCGTCTACCGCACCGGCCCCGCCCGCAATGGTCTCGTAGTATTGCCTGCCGCCGCCGTCGGGACGCCCGAAAAGGAAATTGTTCATTGTTCCCTGCGATGCGGCCGCAACACCCAACGCTCCGTATAACGCGTCGACGATGCGCTGCGAGGTCTCCACATTGCCGCCCGCCACCGCCGCCCCCGGTCGCGGATGGAGCAATGAACCTTCGGGAACGACCAACTCAATAGGCCGCAGGCAGCCGTCATTCAGGGGAATGTCTTGATGTATCAACGTGCGCAAGACGTACAGCACCGCCGCGCGTACTACGGGCAGCGGCGCGTTGAGGTTGCCGGGCAATTGCGGATCGCTTCCGGAGAAATCAATGAGCGCGCGCACGCCAAGCGGAGTCTGCGTCGCCGGTTCGATGAGGAACCGCACTTGGATCCGCGCGCCGTCGTCAAGAAAATCGACGAAGGTGCGGTCGAAAGGCTTGGCATCGGGTACGAATCGCAGCAACGCCTCGGCCATAGCCTCGGCGGCGTTGTCCTTAATGTGACCCATGTAGGCCGTGACCGTATCGAGCCCGTAATCCGCCGTCAGGCGCTCGAGTTCGCGCCGCCCATGCTGATTCGCGGCGACCTGCGCCCGCAAGTCGCTCAAGCGTTCGGGCAGGTTACGCGCCGGATACGGCCCGGCACCCAGCGCCGCGACGATCTCGTCCTCCAGCAGCCGGCCGTCACGCACCAAAAGCAGTCGATCGAGCACGACACCTTCTTCGGCCAAGGTGCGCGCCTCGGGCGCCAGCGAACCGGGCGCGATGCCCCCGATATCGGCATGGTGACCGCGGTTGGCAACAAAAAAGACCGGTCGCGCGTTGTCCAGAAAAACCGGCGTGACGACCGTCACGTCGGGCAAATGAGAACCGCCCTGAAAAGGATTGTTCGTGACGAAAGCGTCGCCGGGCCGCATCTCCGCGCCGCGCTTGGCAATCAGCGAGCGCACGCTGTCGCCCATGGCGCCGAGGTGGACGGGCACGTGGGGCGCGTTGGCGACGAGGTATCCTTCGGCGTCGAAGACCGCGCAGGAGAAGTCGTGGCGCTCGCGGATGTTCGTTGAATGGGCTGTGTGAGCGAGCGTTCGCCCCATCTGTTCGGCGACGCTCATAAATAGATGGTTGAAGACTTCCAGCAGCACGGGGTCTCGTTCGGTGCCGGCGGTCTTCGTCGCGGCATCGGTGGCCGTCAGCAAAAGATGCCCCGAGGCGGCGACGCGCAGGCGAAATCCGGGTTCGACGAGCACCGTCGTGGTGTCTTCGACGACGATCGCCGGTCCGTCGACCGAAAATCCGGTCGGCAAATATTCGCGTTCGTAGACGGGCGTATTCAGTTCACCTTGCTCAAACCACACGGGCACGAATTCCCGCGGCGTCCCGGCCGTCTCCAGCGACTCCGACACGCTTCTCGTCCACGACAGGCCACCCGGACCGACGACCTCGACGCGCAGCGCGGCCGCTTCAATCGCCACATCGTCCAGCGTAAAGCCAAAAAGCTCCTCATACTGACGCCGAAAGCATTCCGCAGTTTGCGGCACATGGTCATACTCCACGTTCAACGTCGCGTCCGTGCCCTGGGGCCGCAAATCAACACTGCGCCGCGTGCGGATTTCCTCCCGCTGAAAACCGGCCTCCACGAGTTCCGCGATCAGCGGCGCGGCCAAGCGATCGAAACGCTTTTCGATCTGTTGTTCCAAGGACGGCTCGAACAACTCCAGACAAGCTTCGGCCCCGGTGCGCACGTGATCGGCCACGGCGATCCCATACGCGGAAAGCAGGCTGCCGTGCCGCGGCACAACGATGTTCTCGATACCCAGCGTGCGGGCGATCGAGCAAGCGTGCTGTCCGCCCGCCCCGCCGAAGCAAATCAACGCGTGTCGACGCGCATCCCGCCCCCGGGCAACGGTGAGTTCCTTGATCGGCCGGCACATCATCTCCCCGGCGATTCGCACGAAGCCGAGCGCGACCTCCTCGAGGCTCATCTCGACGCCGAGCCTGCGATTGATAGACGCAGTGAGTTCGCCGAAACGCTCGCGCGCCGTATCGACTTGCAGGGGTAGATCGTGATGCGGCCCAAACGTGACCGGAAAATAGCCGGCCAGCAGTCGGCCAAGCACGGCATTGGCGTCCGTGAGAGCCGGCGGCCCCCCGAGGCCGTAGCAGACGGGACCGGGTGACGCCCCCGCCGAGTCCGGCCCCACACTTAGCTTGCGGCCGTCGAAGCGCAGCAGCGAACCGCCGCCCGCCGCCACGGTCACGACGTTCAACATCGGCGTTTGGAACGGTATTCCCGCGGTCACGGTTTCGAAGACGCGATCGAAGCACCCGTCGAAACGGCACACGTCGGTGGAGGTGCCGCCCATGTCGAAACCGATCACTTCGGCGAAACCGATTTCGGCTGCCACCTTGGCGCAGGCGACCACCCCGCCCGCCGGGCCTGACAAAATCGCATCTTTCCCCGAAAACGACGTCGCGTCGGCCAGCCCTCCGGCGTTCTGCATGAAAAACAGGCGCAAGTCGCGTACTTGCCCGCGCACGCTTTCCACGTAGCCGCGCAGCACGGGGCTCAGGTAGGCGTCGACCAAGGTCGTCTGGCCTCGCCCGACGGCTTGAATCAGCGGCATAACTTCGTGGGACACCGAGACCTGCCCGAATCCCGCCCGCCGCGCCGCCGCCGCGGCATAACGTTCGTGCACCGGGTTTTGCCAGGCGTGCAGAAAAACGATGGCCACCGCGTCGAACCCGTCCTCCCGCAGCTCCCGCAAATTCGTTTCGAGTGATGTCTCGTCCAAGGCCTCGAGCACGCTGCCGTCGGCGGCTATCCGCTCGTCAACTTCGCGCACCGCCGCGTACAAAGGAGCGGGCTTTTCGATGGCCAAAGAAAACAAGTCGGGGCGGGTTTGGTGACCGATTTCGAGTAAGTCGGCGAAACCCCGGGTAATCAGCAACGCCAGCGGTTCGCCGCGTCGTTCGAGCAAAGCATTGGTGGCGACCGTCGTGCCCATGCGAAGGCTGTGGATTTCTTCCACGGGCAGCGCCCGCCCCGGCGCGACACCCAGCACGCGACGCATGCCCTCGATGACCGCGTCGTCGTATTCGGTGGACTCGGAAAGCAGTTTGGTCGAATGCAGACGCCCGGCCGGATCGATTGCCAGCACGTCGGTGAAGGTGCCGCCACGATCGACGGCGAAACGCCATTTTGTCAGGCCCGCCGTCATGCTCTGGCGGGCAAACGCGCCGGATCGAAGTTCCACACGTGACCACCGCGCCGAAAATCGATGTACCCGAAGTGGCCCCGTTCCAACATGTGCTTCATCGCGTATTCGTGCGACCAACCGAACAGGAGAATCGAGAACGCAACCAGCGAGCCGCCGTGGGAAACCACCACGATTTCTTCTCCGGCATGGCGCGCCGCGGCCTGTGCCCAGAACGCGGAAACACGTCTTTCCACATCGCGAAACGATTCACCGCCCGGCGCGTTGGTGCTGCGCCAATCCTGAACAAACGCGCGAAAACGGTCGTCACCGCTCTCCCCCAGATCGTTCCACATGCGGCCTTCCCATTCGCCGAAATTCAACTCCCGCAAGGACGGCTCGAGGGTGACTTCCATGCCCAGCGCCTCGGCCAGTGGCGCGGCGGTCTGCCGGGTGCGAAGCAGGTCACTGGAAAAGAGCGCCGTGGGCTTCCCGATATACGCCGCCAGCGTTCGCGCCTCGTTTGCCGTTTGCTCGGGATTACCCAGGGGCACGTCCGACCAACCGACGCACTGGTAGCGTGGAATGTCCAGCGGGCCGTGCCGGTAAAGCCAGACGCCACTCGGTGTGGATTCGATGGTGCTTGCGGTCATCTAGTCGTTCCCTTTCATCTTGTTATCGAAGTAAGCTTTGACTCGCTTGAGTTCCGCGCCCGCCTTAGCAGCTTGTTCGCTCGGGTCGCTTTCGAGTTTGACGATAGCCCGTGCGAACCTCTCCTTGCCTTGTGGTTTTCCGGCCAGCATCATCGCAAAGGCCAGATATCCCTCCGCCACCGTGGCGTAAGGCTCGTCGCCGACTTGACGCGCGAACGAGGCGAATGCCTCTACGGCTCGGTCGGGCCGGTCGACCACAAGCTCAGCGACGCCGAGCATCCATGAGGCGTGCGCCCGCCACCCGGCCAGAGCCAGCTTTTCCTTGGCAAGCCACAGATTGAGCACGTGCGCTTGATTCGCCGCCATTTGTGATGCGTTGTAGTCCATCGGATTCGCCCACCGGTTCCAGGGAAACGTCATTTCAATCGACCAAGCCGCGAGCTTGAATCGGCGACGCAAAAGCTCTTTAGCGCGCGGCGGATCTTTCTTCCGCGCAAGTTCTACGGGGTAGATCATCGCCAGCGACGCGTTTGCGGCAAACAAGTGCGCGGCGTAAAGGTCTTTTTCCTTTTTCAAGGCATGGTGCGCCAAGCGTTCAAGCACGTTGGCCCGCTGGTCGGAAGTCAGGCCGCCCAACTCGTCGGTGGCGGCAAAAAAAGCGGTATTGGGCGCGATGTTCTTATTCGCTTCGTATGCCCCGAGCGCCCGTCCGTAGGCCTCATCCTCGCGCTCACCTGCCGAAGCGACCGCCGCCAGCAAACAGACCAGTACGACACTCCACATACAAAACCGCATCTAAGGCTCCTTTACTCGTCCGCATCTCGGTATCCGAAGATCAGAACGGTCCCCTCACGAAACCGTTCCAGCAGCGCGATGTTCTCAAACGCCGTGCCGCCCGGTACCGGCGTCGTTGTCTTCCAAAACATATAGCGGCCGTTGACGTAGCCGCGCAAGGTTTCATCGAACGAGCCGCGCGGCTTACGAAGATACTGCGTCAAGCGCCGCGGATGCGGATACCCCCGCGTCTTCCACGGCTCGATTCGATCCGGGCGGGCCGCCAATACCACATCACCGTTTTCATCGCGCGCCAGGCGCGGCAACTTGAAAAACGCCGGCCGCGCAAAACCGCGCCCGCGGAAATCCGGCCACAATTCCGCGGCCGTCACGTCGACGTTCGCGAGGTGAAGCACGCGTAGTTGAGTCAGGTTCCCGAACGTGGGCGACAGCACGCACCCCTCGAGTTCCGGCGAGCCGGGTTCGGTAAAGAACTGAAATTCGACCTCCTGGGGTCGTTCCTCACGAATCGTCACGAGCAAATAGGGGCGCGCGTCGTTGACGAAGGCCTCGTAGCGCAGCACCCACGAAAGCCGCACGAAGCCGTCTTTCCGCCATACACGAGCCGCCGCGTCGACCGGCGGCGCGTCCCGTTCACGCCACGCGTCGTAGTCTTGGTGAAACGCCGGCGGATACGCCTCGATGATCATCCCGCGCGCCCCGTCGCCGGGACTGCGGTCCAGTTCGCTCTTGCCGTAACGGCCGTCGGTCGTTACCGCGGTTAGTGCCGCGAAATTGATGAAGTAGAGCCTTCCCTCGGCCTCGTAACCAAAGCGGATCAGCCCCCGCGGCCCACCTTTCTCGTGCGGCGCGTAGCCCACGACGCCCGGCTTGATACCCACGACGATGCCGCCGCGAATGCCCCATATCGGCGCGGCGTCTGAATCTTCCGGCACGAAAAACGGGCCTTTGTCCGTGAACGCGGCGACGGTGGGCCGGGCGTCATAGGAGACGGGGGGCGTGGCGCAACCGCTGAGAACCAGCAGCGCCATCAGCCCGAGAAAGGCAACGCGCGTTGCGGCGGCACGCTTATTGGCCGCGAACACCGTCTGGGCCTCAGGGACAGGCTTTCTTCAGGTCGTCCAACCCGAATTCGTCGGCGAACTCCTCGCACCCGGGGATTTCCGGAATATCCAAGTCGGACTCGGCCTTGACCCGCAATTCGAACTTCGTCAACGCGAGGTGCCAATTGAGCAATTCTTCGATGTCGGGGCAATTTTCCGTCGAGCCGGAAATCAATCCCTCGGCGATGCAAAGGCCGAACTCTGTGACCGCCTCCACCGGATCGGCGCCGTTGCCGACGTCGGCCATGCGGTACTTGGCTTTGTAACCGATGCCGATCGACATCGATTCGTTCAGCGCCTCGACCAAGTGCGGCACGTTGGGAATTTCCAACTCGATTTCCTCACCCGGCGAAACAATGAACTTTCCGTCCTCATCCACGCGCTCGTCGACGAAGGGGATCATCACCGCTCCGTCCCAGGCCTTGGCCAGTTTGCCGTCACCCAGGAAAAGCTGGAATTCCACGGGCACATCGACGTAGACATCGGTCTGGTTACGGAAGCCGAAGGTCACGCCGACTTCGGTGACGACCACGTAGTCGCGCACGATGTCGGTGATCGTGCTGTCGATGGAAAACGAAAGCACGCCGGGATCCAGGATTTTCAGCGAGGCGCCCTCCAGCTTGTTTTCCACCACGTCGAGGACGTCTCGGATGTCGTCCTCGTCCAGAATGGCTTGCAGCAAGTCGGGCACGCCCAAATCGTCCAGTGCGTCCTCCACGTAACCCACGAGACCGGACAGATTCACCTCGGTCGGGAAAATCGGCAGGTCGATCGGCAGCAGCGGGATGGTCGCCTGGCCCTTGATCTCCCCGTCCTCCAGGGATACGCCGTCACCGGCACCGCACGAAATAACGATGGCGAAGGAAAACGCGAACAAGATAGCGGTCAATATGAGAAGCGTCCTATTCATTATGACAGTCCTTTTGTTTCTAGTCGTAGCAGCGATCATTACTTGAAAAAGTAGGCCACGACCGGCAGGTAGTCAATGAATAAAAGTGACAGCAGGTCTCGACTGTGGTGGACACATGTGTTATCGGTTTAGGCATCATCACGGAATAAACGGCACACAAATTTGGCTTGCGCCAAGCGTCCGAAAAACGAAACCAGAAGGAGTTTAGCAATGAAGAGGACCGTTTTAACGCTAATGGTAATCTCGCTCGTGGTGGTTTTTGCCGCCAGTTCTGCGCTTGCTTTCGGTCTCGGTGACATAAAGAAGATGAAATCCAAGCTTAAGAAGGAAGTCAAAACCTTTGTGCTTTCCGACGTCGACGCGTCGTTGAAAGAATATGAAGGCACGGATTTGGATCCGGGCAAAGAAATCGGCGCGGTGGCCGTATACGGCGACAAAGACTATGACGGTATCGCGACTTCCTTGGCCAAAATGGAACTCGGCTTGACCTTCGCGCAGAACGTCCTGAAAGACACCGATGCGAAACTGGCCGAAGTTAAGGACCCCGAAGAACTCGATAAACTGAAGAAAAACAACGAATTGGCACAAAAAGCACTCGAAGCGCTCATGGGTGACGGTGCGAAGCTGGTTGCCAGCGCCACGTCTTTCACCGGCGGCCTGCAGGGTAAAATCAAGGAAGACCCGATGGGCTACGGCAAGTACGGCGCCGACATGGGCAAAACGATGAAAAAAACAAAGAAAGTCGTCGACCAAATCAAACCGACGATCGACCAGTTGATCGCGACGGTTGGCAAAATTACGGAAAAAGGCAAAGCGATGGCCGCCGACGCGACCGCTGAATAAACTTTAACTATTGCGACTCAAGGGCGGGTTTTCCCGCCCTTTTTTTGTCTCTTTTCCTCGTTGAGCCCTCCGGAAAAAACATCTATAATAGCTCGAAACCTTATTTGAGGTTCATAGGGGAAATTTATATCGATGGCTTACACCAGGCGAAATGAAACCTTCATCGTGTCGACCGTATTGGTCGTGGTTCTTTCCGCCATCGTGGCTGGTTGCGCGGCGTGCTCGAGTGTTCGCGCCTCGTGGGCCGTGCGAAGCTTCGCCAAAGACGCGGGCGGCGTGATCGCAGAGCAGTACGATAGCAAGGCCAAAGAACCGGACATCATGACGCAGCGATTGCAGCAGGCCATTGCTGAATCGGCCGACTACGCCTCGTTGCTGCAAACGGTGTACGGGCCGGAGCCGTATGCGTACCGCTTCGTCGTCGCCCAGAAGCTGACCGAGCAGCACAAGCAGCTAAACGCCCGCATCGACCAGCTTCGCAGCGAGGGTTTCGATCCCGCCCCCTATCGCCTTGAGCAACGAACAAAATGGGAGACGCTCCTCAACGAGAGCCTCGCCTTCCTGGCGTCGCTTCCCGGAACTTCTCTTGACCAAGCCGAAAGCGCCAAGCTTACCGACGCGCTCAGCGCCGCGGCGCTTGATGATTTTTCGCCTGATTCCATTCTCACCTTCGCCGCAAAACCCGTAAACAAGGGAAAGTTTCCCAGCCTGCAGGAGATGCTGACCAAGGCAAAAGACGCGGCGAAGAATCGGGATACGGCCATCGTCCAGCTCGAAGCGCTCGACGCCGTCAACTTCATGCGCCACGCCACCGACATGGTGATGGATACCGAGAATTTCTCCAAATTCTGGGAAGATAGCAAAAGCGACATGGCCGGGACGTTGAAAAAGATGATCCCCCTCTCCCCCCATTACGCGGCGCTGAAAAAAGAACTCGCACGCTTTCGAAAACTCGCCAAAATGCCGCAGCCGCCGACCTTCACCCGGCGCCAGCATGCGAAAAAGGGTAGCAAGAACAAGGCGTTGGTGACCACATATCAAGAGCGATTCAAATTCGAGGGCTACTGGGATGGGCCGGTGGACGGTGAGTTTGACGAGGCCTTCGAACAAGCGATCTACAAATACCAGGAAGATCGCCAGGTGACTCCTGACGGAAAAATCGAAGCCCGCACCATCGAACGGCTAAACGTTCCCATGTCCGACCGTGTCAAGCAATTGAAAATCGCGCTGCAGAAGCTGCGGAACTCACCAACCCGCGGCAGCGACTATTTTCTGCGCGTCAACCTCGGAAGTCAGGAATTAGAAGTGTACCGGGACAACGGCGGTACGATCGTGCGCAGGCATCGCATCATCATCGGCAACCGAATCGGGAAGAACCACACGCCGGAATTCTCCGATGAGATCGAAAAAATCGTCATCAATCCGCCTTGGCTGGTTCCGCAACGCATCATCAAAGAAGAAATGCTCCCGCAGTTCGTCGAGGACCCCGATTGGTTCAAGAAGAAAGGATACGTGGCCAAAGTCGTGTACGAAGAGGACGGCGAAACGATCAAGAAAATCGCAGCGGTCACGCAACCGCCGGGCCGCGGCAACGCCCTGGGCGTCGTGAAAATCCTCTTCCCGAACAGACACAGCGTCTACTTGCATGACACACCCACGAAATACTTGTTCAAACGCGCGCTGCGCACCTATAGCCACGGCTGCATGCGCTTGCAGGACCCGGTGGACGTGGCGAAATACCTGCTGGCGCAGGATGAAAACCCGGGGCTCAAGGAATTCGACGACTTGCTCGAATCCCGGAGGCAAAAGACGATCCACCTGCTGAGCAAGGTGCCGATCCACATGGTGTACGTCACCGTAACCAGTAACGAAGAAGGCAAAGCGGTGTTTTTCACCGATCCGTACAAGCGCGAAGAAGAATTAATGGAGGCCATCTCTGCCGATTAAATCGCGTTGGCTCAAGGACCCGGCGATATTTGACACGTCGGGGCGTCTACTTATAATACCTTGGCTCGCGATTTGGAGTGTAAATGACGGTTAAGCGGCTCGAAATTCGAATCCTCACCATGTTGGCGCTCGTGGCGCTCGTGGTGATCGTGCCTGTGGCCATCGCCATGGTGCCCGGTCCCACAGAGGAAGATGATGTGCCGCCCCTGCCCGAGCCCGACGCGATCTTCACGCCGGAATACGATGTCAAATTGCCTGAAACCGTAAAACTAGCCGACTATGCGACGTATCCCAAAAAGGTATACGCGCGCTGCAAATCGATCGGTTTTCCCAATCGCGGCGCCTTGCGGGGCGGTGTGCTTTTCCCGCGCAACACCAAGTATTATGTCGCCGCTCGGCCCGATCGCCAGTGGGCGACGCCCGAAACCGTCGACGGTCTTCTATTCGCGGCGACGAAGGTGCACGACCGTTTCGGCTCGTCTCATCGTTTAGCGATGGGAGACATCAGTTATCCGCAGGGCGGGCGTTTGAGCACGCACCGTTCTCACCAAGCGGGCCGCGACGCTGATATCGGATTCTATTTCAAGAACGCTGCGCCCGGCCATCTCGTGGACGGTAGCAGTAAGAATCTCGACGTACCGCGCAACTGGTTGTATTTAGAATCGTTGATCGATCTGAACACGGTGAAATTCGTCTTTCTCGACTACCAAATTCAAGCCCTTCTTTACAACTACGTGAAGAATCGCCTGCACTATCCGCAAGCATATCTCGACCGCGTGTTCCAATACCCCAAAGGTCGCCGCGAACGACAGGGAATCATTCGCCACTCGCGCGGCCACCTCAACCACTACCACATTCGTTTCTACAGCCCCATCGCCGTAGCTAACGCCCGTAACGCCGACTTCAAAGAGCCGCGATTGGCCCAACTGCAAAGTCAAATGAACGACGCCGGCACCGCGAGTACCGCCGCCGCCGCGATGAGTTCGGCCATCACCGCCAAGCGCGCCCGCCGCGCCTATTACGGAACCGCCGGACAACCGACGGCATACCGCGTCCGCAAAGGCGATACGTTGTGGTCGATCGCTCGCAAATATGGCGTGACCGTCAGCCAGGTCCGCGCCTGGAACGACTTGAGTTCGACCGCGCGACTTCGCGTCGGCCAGACGTTGACGCTGTACCGCCCGACGCACAAGAAACCCGCCGCCACCGCCAAATCGCGGTGACGACCGTCCGGCGATTGATGGCACGCCGGTCGACCTTTCTCGCTCTGCTCGTTGTTTTCCTATCCGCAGGTCCTGCGCTTGCCGGACTTATCTACCCCTTGGACGCGCCGCCCTCGGTGTCGAGTAATTACGGTCAGTATCGACACGGCCACGCCCACCTCGGACTCGACCTCTGGACATTTCACCGCCTCGGCACGCCCGTTCGAGCCGTTGACGACGGCGTCATCTACCGCATCAAATGCTCGCCTTACGGCTATGGCAAGGTCTTGTACCAACGACTGCGCGACGGCCGAACCGCCGTATACGGACACCTCGACGGCTTCGCGCCGAAGATCGCAGCGCAAGTCGAAAAACGACAGCGCGCGCGCGGCGGCTATCGCCTCGATTGGACGCTGAACAAAGCCGAAGCACTTTCGGTCGAGCAAGGGGAAATCATCGGTTTTGCCGGGGACGCCGGCACCGACGTGTCCCATCTGCATTTTGAGATCCGTGGCGCGAGCGGTCGCCCTCTTAACCCCTTGCGGCACGATTTCCCGCTCCCCGACGACATGCCGCCGGTGATCCGCGCCCTGCGTTTTGTGCCACTTAGTTTCGACAGTCTGGTCGACGGCGATGTCATGCCGAAAATCGTTCCCATCCCCGCCGGAGGTGACGTTTCCCCGGTGGAAATCGCAGGCCGCGTGGGCGTGGAGATCGAAGCCTACGATCGGCAGCCGCGTAGCGACCGCGACTTGGCACCGGCCGAACTGCACCTGCAAGTGGATGGCCGCGACGTATTCCGGCACCGCTTCACTTCGGTGGGCTACGGGCAGGCGCACATCAGCGCGCTGAGTTACGACACCCGCCTCGCCTCGCTGCAGCGGCGTTTCTTCATCCGCATGTATCGATTGTTCGGGTCGACCGCGTTTCATCAGCCGAGCAACCTCAGCGGTAAATTGGACGACCTCTCGCCCGGGTCGCACCAAATCACGGTGACCGCGCTGGACGAAAAAGGAAACCGAACCGTCGTCCTCGTGCCGATTCGTGTTCTGTCCACCGAAGCAGTCGCCGCGTTGACACCTGCGGCCGCTCCCTCGCCCTCGACGGACGACACGGATTTTCTGCGCGATGTCGAAATGGAATGGCGGCGCACGTACGCCGTGATGAGCTTCACCGTCGCCGGCGGCGTGGCTGACGACATTACGTTTGCCGCGACGGTCGATCCACCGGGACGGCAGATCAAGACCGCACGGTTTCGCCACACGGCCCACGGCAAACGTCATCACCTCGCCGTGCATGTACCGCGCGACCGTAACGCGACGCTGCGCATCGTGGTCGGCGTCGGCGGTCGTTTCGATAGCCGGACGTTCCGGTTTGCCGTCGCCAAATCGGCCACCGAGTTGCGCAGTCCGGACGGTCGGGCCCGTCTGTCGTTTCCGGCCGCGTCGACCTACGATTCGACTTTGATCCGCATTTCGGAAAGCGCACCCCGCGTTCCCGCGTGGGCGGCGGCGGTCGGCAAAGCGTATTCCTTCGGTGAGCCGTGGGAACCCTTGCGTAAGAAACCGCGCCTGACCATTCACCTCCCCCCGGGCGTGAAAAGCGCCGGCCTCGGTCTCTATTTATTCGACCGCGGCACGTGGTGGCATTTGGAGAAGGGCCACAGAGCCGCAGTCCCCTTGTTGGGAACCTATGCGTTGTTGCGCGATGTGGAAGCGCCAGAGATCGGGGAGATGCTGGTCGAGAAGAGTCGCCGCCCCTGGATACGGGTGTTCGTGACCGATCGCGGCAGCGGGATATCCGACCGCGCGATTCGCGTTGCCCTCGACGGCAAAGCGCAGATCGTCGAATTCCAGCCCTACAAGAAACAGTTTCGCCTGCGACCGGCCGCTTCGTTGGCACCGGGGCGGCACACCTTGTCCGTCGCCCTTAGCGATCGCGCCGGGAATCGCGCGAACCGTTCTTTCAGCTTCGATGTTTTGGAATAATCAGCGCTTGCGGCCAACCGGAATGCGCAGCTTCTGCCCGATTTGCAGCCGCCGTGGATTGACGCGATTGTAGCGGAGTATCATCTTCACCGTCGTGCGGTATTTGCGGGCGATCTTGCCCAAACTGTCGCCCTTTTTGACACGGTAGATGATGATGCCGCCACGGCCTTTGGGGCGGGACAGCTTGGCGATTTCCTTCTTGCTCAGGTAAGGATTGCCTACCTTCGCCTCGGTCAGCTTCTGCTTGATGGCCGCGACACCGGCCGTCGGCACGTTGATCCGGTAGTTGGCCACTTTCGGCGGTGTGTGCGTCCCCAGCAACTCGGGATTCATGGCCTTGAGATCTTCGTAGGAGACCCCGGCGTACTGGGCGAAGGCCTTAATCGATACCACGCCGTTTAGTTCGACACGCGAGACCTCCAGCGGGTCTTCGGGCGTAACGTACATGCCGTACATTTCCGGATCGCGGGCGATCAGCACCGCCGCAAAGTACTTCGGCACGTACGAGCGGGTCTCAGCCGGCAGAGACAGGCCCCAATAGTCGCGGTGCCCGGCGTTACGGATCGCCCCGTTGACACGGCCCTCACCGCAATTGTAGGCCGCCAGGGCCAGCGCCCAATCGCCTAAAGATTCGTGCAGGTCCTTCAGATACCGCGCCGCAGCGCCCGTGGCTTTTTCCGGATCGCGACGTTCGTCCACCCAGGTGTTGATGGTCAGCCCGTAGGTTTTTCCGGTTGCCGCAATAAACTGCCACATGCCGACCGCCGCGGCGGGGCTGTAGGCGTAGGCCGAAAAGCCGCTCTCAATGATCGGCAAATAACCGATATCTTCGGGAACCCCTTCTTCGGCCAGAGTTTTGCGAATCATCGGCAAATAGCGTGTCGAGCGCGACAGGTACTTCTGCATGCTGGCGCGCCCCGGCCCCACGTAGTAGGCCAACCAGCGCTGCACTTCTTCGTTGAAGGCGATGCCGATGAGCTTTTTTTCGATCGGCACCGGCGAGAAACGGCCTGTGATTCGCCCGATCCGCACCTGGGCCAGGCAAACCTCGAAGTAAAGCGAATCGATCTTGCGCGTGAGGACTTCGTCCTTCGTGCGATCGTAGGGTTTGGCAAGCAACTCGAGCGTCTGCCTGTTGGCGATCAGCGCTTCGTCGTATTTTTTTGCCTGAGTCAGTTCGACCGCTTTGAGGTATCGCTCGCGCGCGTCGTTGTATAATTCTTCGGGCAAGGCGGTTTCGGCGGGCGTTATCTGCACGGCAACCGCAGGGGCCAACTCGGGAACCGTCGGCGGCGCGCTCTGCTTGGCTTTGCCGCCGGAGAATGTAGCGCAACCGCCGCAACACAACAGCGCGATCAGAAGCGCAATGAAAAATGCAGAGCCGCGCATGTCTCTCCCGTCGAGATCCGAAAATAAAAATGCCGCCGAAAGTGGGCGGAAATCGGACGTTTGCATTGGGCGGTACTGGATTCGAACCAGCGACTTCCACCGTGTGAGGATGGCACTCTACCGCTGAGTTAACCGCCCGAAAAGTCCTGTCTTATTACAATAAATCGCGCAACGCTGCAAGCGCTCATTTCGCCGGCCGCCGTTTCGAGCCAACGCCCGCCGCGGTCCCTGCCGCACCTTTGAGGATCGCCAAGCCCACACTCGCGCCGACTAATCCCGCCGTCGGCAGCAGCCAAAGGCCAACCACCAACGCGCCGACCAGGGCCGCAAGGTGGTCCGCCATTTCCACGCGTCCAGCCCGCACGCCGACGCCCTCGCCCGCCGCCGCCAGCAATTCGGCCGTCAGCGGGAACGCGGTTCCAGCCGCAAAGCCGCCCGCGCAAACAATGCTGAGCAGGAACACCGCCGCCGGCGTCACCGACCACGATCCGGCGCTCGGCAGGCTGATTGCCAACACGAACGCGACGGCAGCGAAAAGGAAGTCGCCCAGCATCAGCAACCGCAGCGGTGCGGCGCCTCGCTCCACCAACCTCGTGGCCGTATAACCGCCCAGCGCCAACCCCGCCATGTAGAGCCCGATCAGCAGCGCGATCATCTGGTACATGTTGCCGATAAACGACTGATAGGCGAGCGTGATAACGATCACCAAGCCCATCGCCGCAAAACCGGTCGTTGTCAGGCTGATCATTCCGCAGCGCCGATCCAACTTTTCGCTTTTTCCCATCAGCGACGCCGCGATCAACAACATCGCCACCGCAGTCCAGAACTTCATCCAGAAATTCGTGTTGGCGCGCGATAACAGAGACAACACGCCGCCTAATCCCCCGCCGGCATAACGATCCCAGACGCGCAAGAACGCGAGAAAGGCCACGGGACGCATCTGCGTATTGGGCTCGGCACGCACCGCTTTCAGTTGCGCGGCGAAGCTGTCGATACGTTCGGGAACGACGAATTGATCCACGACTTCCACCGGCAGCGGCGGTGCGCCGCGAAACGCGGCGGCGTAATTTTCGCGCATGCGCGCCGGGTCCTCGTTGGGCGCGGCCGCCGTTTTGGCGACGAACCACGTCTGTTCCCCCGGTAGTACAAGAACGCCGGCAAACGCGCGGTCCAGCGACGCCTTGATGGCCCCGACGTAGCCCCCGATTTCGTCGCCCAGGTAGTTCTCG
Organism: Candidatus Lernaella stagnicola; assembly: GCA_030765525.1. Taxonomy (NCBI): domain Bacteria; phylum Candidatus Lernaellota; class Candidatus Lernaellaia; order Candidatus Lernaellales; family Candidatus Lernaellaceae; genus Candidatus Lernaella; species Candidatus Lernaella stagnicola. Next base: position 186,014 of record JAVCCK010000034.1, on the reverse strand, counting down.
GAGCCGGTGACTGACGTCATGAACACGCCGCCGTCGGCCAGACGGGCGCGCACTTCGCGGAAAAACTCCACGGTGAACAGCCGACCGATCAACGCCGTGGACGGGTCCGGCGCGATGACGACGGCCAGGTCGACCGCCGGGCCCGCGGCGCGAAGATACCGGCGGGGATCCTGATAGGTAATCGTCAGGCGCGGATGACGCAACAATCGCTGTTGTTCCGGCGGCAGACGGGCGATCATCTCCCGGCCGTATTCCTCGTCGAGCGCGACGATTTCCACCGATTCAACGACCGACGCAGCCAGTAATTCGGCCGCCAAGCCGTTCAAGCCGCCGCCGAGCAACAAAACGCGCCGCGGGTTCGGGTGTTGACTGAGCAAAAGCGCCGCTTGTTGGCGATACACGAAGACATCAGGGAAGCTATCGAGGTAAACGCCATTGCCGTATATCTGCACCTGGTCTCCGCTTCGCGCGAAGGTGACGTTTTGGTACCGCGTTTGTACCGAGCGGTCGAAGCTCGAACCGGTCTCCAGCGCCGCGAATCGGAGGCTCTCGATGCTTTGTTCGATACGTTGAACCGGCGAACTAAACGTGAGGAGGAATAGGCCGATCGCCGCAGCGCCCGCCGCCACGTAAACCAGTCGCTTTGAAAACAACGCCGACGCGCCGCCGATGAGAATCGCCGAGGCCGCCAAGGCCGCACCGAACGGCGGGGTCCACAACGCCAAAAGGAATGAAAACAGTAGGCCGGCCGCCGCGCTACCTCCGGCTTCGGCGACAAACATGTTACCGATCACGGAGCGATCCGCGGCGCGCGTTGCGGCGATGAGGGGAAAGGTCCATCCGACCCAGAAACCGGCGGGCGAAGCGAGCGCTGCCGTCACCGACGTGGCGCCCCATCCGGCCACTTGCGTTGCATCGCCGCCCGACCACACCGGTACGAGTTTCATGACGACGAGCAACAGCGGCGGTAACACTGCGCCAACCGCAAACGCTACGCGCAATAGAGAGACACGCGCCGGCCCTCTCCTTCGTCCCGCGACGGCCGCGCCGATGCCGATGCCCGCGAACCACATAGCGAAATAGAGGCCGATTGCCGCCTCGTTACCGCCCACAGCGACAATGAACTGGCGCAATAATACCGTCTGAGACACAAGCGCAAACGCGCCGCTGGCGAAGAGTAACAACGTCGTTCGTGGACGGGATAGCTGCTCGATCCGATTCATACCTACAGCATATCAAAAAAAAGGAGCGGCCGAAGCCGCTCCTTTCGAACTCTGTCTTTTACGATTAGGGATTCAGGAACCCGCTGCTGATGAAGCGCAGGTCGCCAAACACGACGGTGATCGCGGCGTTGGCCGGATTCACGAAGTCGTAGATGGTGTTGCCGGAGACAACACCGACTCCCCAACCTTCCTGCTCGATTCCAACCCAGTTGTAGCTGTACATGAACAGCCAGTACCAGTCGTCATCTTCGTAGATCGCGTTCGGCTCATTGTAAGCGCCGCCGTAGATCTGTCCCGTTTCCTCATTCAACAAACCCATGCTGAGCTGAGCCTGTTTGCCGGCTTCCGGCGTGCTGATTTGGAACACGCTGTTCGGGACATGCGGTCCATAGGGCAACGTGAAGTCGTAGTTTTCTTGCGGGAAACCAAGTTCCTCGCCACCCGGTACCAACAACCCCGTGTCGCCACCCGTTTGGGCAAACAACGCGAGTTTGAGCGGACGCCAGTTCGGATCGTTTTGATCGTTGAGCAACAACTGCCGGTATTCGTCATTCGCCAGATATTCGGGCGGAACGACCACGCGAACCGGGAGCGTCAGGTTTTCATGCGTCTGACACAGCCCACGGTTGCCACCGGTTGGCGGCGCACCGAGTACGGACAAGCAATCGTTGATCGTCTGGCAGGCGTTGTCGCCGTCATCCGATTGTTTTACGCATTGCAGGGCCGCAACCCAATATTGGGTGCCGCTGTTGGCTTGGCAATTCGCCACAGCCTCTTCGAGTGAATCGAAACCGCCGAGCGCGCCGCCTTCGTCGTAGAGGACCGAAAGCCAGTGCGAGCAGAGATTTCCACAGCCGGTGTACTTTGGATCGACCGTGTAGAAGGGCGTGAACGGAATGTGAACACGAGTCGTTTCCAGGTCGCCCCGAATGAACGGTTGATTGTCATTCGCAGCGCCGTAGGGAGCCTTCGGATAAATGTTCCAGCCGCGGTCACCATAGAAGGTGAACAAGCCGCTGCCCATCGGTTGGTCGATGTAGAACGCCGAGGACTGAATGTCGTCACTAGGATCGAACTTCGTACCGCGATCATCTTGTGTCGTGGTGACGATCGACTGATTCAACTCGTCGATATCCAGCACATCGAAGTCGTCCAAGCCGCTGAAGCTCCAGAAGTAGGCTTGAATGATCGCAACGTCGAAATCGGTGATTTCGTACAGGAAGCGATAGCCTTCTTCGTCGCCCTTTTGCAGCACGACGGATTCATCGATGAAGCCTTTACCGGCATTGTATTTGTCGATCTTGCGCGCATACGTCTCGTACAGATTGAGGCTGCGCACGCCCGGTTCGACCGGAGCGTTGTCGACGCCCGTCACGCCGGCGGAATTAAAGCTCACCGGGAACGGAACGCCTTCGCGACCGCATTCGTCAACGTTGTCACGCAAGCGGACCGACAGCTTGTATTCACCCGCCGGCAATGGATTGGCGACGGTGAAACCAACTAGCGTGCGATCAGCCAACGTACCGCTCCGAACGTCGATGGGTACCGACAATTTCGGGCGGATACCTTGAACGTTGATCTGCCCGTTGCCGAAGTCCCCTTCCACGTCACGATACCAAATGTAGACCGCTAACTTTTCGCCCTGCTGGACGGTGTAGCCCTGCTCGACTTGGAAGAGCGCGCCATCGCGTTCAACGAAGAGCAAGATGTCAACCGCATCGGGGCCGTAAGTGCTTTCACATCCGTATGCGTCAGAGAAGTTATCGGCCCAACAGGCATCCACGCAAGGCAGATACTTGTCGCAGTTTTGACCGGTCTTACAATCACCGAGGCAGCGAATGTAGCGCTGGCCCGGCGCGGTGTTGGTGTACGGATACAAGTGATCCGCACACTGCTGCACCGACCAATCCATGCGGTCGCAAGTCTCGAGCTTTTCGCAGTGCCTGAACCAATCGTCACAACGTGCGTCCGGTTCGCCGAACGCCGCCGGCAAGAGATCCGGTTCGTCGACATCGTCGTTCGAAATCGGATCCTCGTCGTCGATCGGTGCATTGGCGCCGCCGCCGACGTTGATCACGCCGACATTGAGGAAGCGGAACCGCATCGATTGGCGTGTGCCCGTCAACGGTGCTTCTTCTTCTCGATCGTACAGGCGGTTCCGGTACACGAGAACGTCAGGCCGGTCGATATACTTGGCAGGCCGATAGCCGACGATGCGATCCTGGTTAATCCAGGTCGTCAGGCTGTCGAGCGGAACCTCGTAATCGGTCTGGCCCGGGGTCATCATCACCATCGCCTGAGGGAAAGCGCCGTCGGCAAAGCCGTCCGCGCCGAAACTCAAGCCGACGATACCCGCCGAAGGCCGACGGATTTGATAGAAGTAATCGAAGTCGCCGTCGTGGTCCAAGTCGAACATGAAACCACGACGCCCTGTTGGTTGACCGGCTTCGTCGAACTCGTCAAAAGGGCCGACATCGTCGATCGAGAGCTTTAGCGTGCCGTACCCGCGGGCCGGCAGCTCATCGACTTCTTCATCCTCTTCCAGGATGATACAGCCGCCCAGCAAGAAGCCGGTGAGTAGCAACGCAATCGCGAGGATTGTCGCTGAGCGTTTCATGGGTTGTTTCCTCCGCGTCATCTTATGCGTCCCCTATTAATACCGGTCATCGAAGCCGGTGCCGAGACCAATGTAGTAGCGTAAAGGCTTTTCTTCCCGGCTGGGATCCTGGAAGCCGTGGGCAATCTTGATGAAGCTGTCCCAACCCGAAGCAAACATGAACATCGAGAGGCGTAACTCAATTCCGACGTCGGAAATCAAATCGTCTTCCGGATTGAATTCGCCGTCGTAGTTCTTGTCGAAAATCGTGTTGAGGTTGTACAAGCCTTCACGACTCGTCGGGTGCGACCACAAGTTGCCCACGTTGCCGAAGAGCGACATGTACATCTTGTCAAAGTAGAACGCCCACAATTGAACGTCCATCTCTTTCATCAAGGGGTAGCGATACTCCCATCCCATGACGGCCATGGTTTCGCCGGACAGACTGTACTTCTCATACCCCAGGAACGCCCCGTTGAACGAGAAGGTGCCGGTACCGGTAACCCACATGCCGCCGCCGTTGAAGCGATCGTACATGCCGACACGGCCGTAACTGTTACCCCAACCGTAGCCTTCGGGGATGTCGGAGTGGGTGAACCCGCCCATGAACTTAATGATCAAGGTGTGGCGTTGCCGCTTCCACCGTTCGAAGTTCATGTTGGCCCAATCCCAACCCTTGACGCCGGCCCACGTATCGTTGAGCGGCGCCATATCCCAGAAGGGGAACGGGATGTACTTACGGTACGTAATCAATGTTTGCCAGAAGCTATTGTCCGGCACCAAGTAGTCTTCGTCCGGATTCGCCCGGGCCTCTTCCTCGTCGGTAACTGCCGGATTGCTCCAGATGTCGGATAGATCCGCGCCCATCGGCGCACCGGTGAAGGGTTCCGAGATTTTCGGACTGGCAAACGTGAAGTCCCACTGGAATTTGCTGCCGCCGCGCGGGTTGATGCCGCCGTCGACAGCGCTGCGGTACACGGAGTCGCGCGTCCAATTGAAGTTCAACGAACGCGTCGTGGACTGGCGTGAACGCAGCGACGGCTGCTCAGCGCGCACATCGAAGTACTGGTAGAACAACGTGAGATGGTTATCGCCGAACAGCGTGTAACGCATGCCGATCAAGTAGTACGCAACGTCGAAGCTGATCTTCGCATCGAAGTTGAAGAACTCGAAGTCACTGGCCACGGCCGGGAAGATGCGGTGCAGCGAGCACCAGAGTGTCACCGGCGTCATGTAGTTCTCGTAGAACAACGAGTACCGGCTTTCTTCACCGACGTACCAGAAAGCGAACACCAAGTTCCGTTCCACCGCGTCGACCATAATGAGTTGCGCACCAAGTTGGATGCGGCTGTCCTCGTAGTTCACGATCGGAATCCACACCCACGTGCCGGCATGATCGTGCAAGACCGGGAAAACACCCGCCAAGCCGTCATAGACACTGTAATCCTGCCCGACGATCTCCGGCAGTGGATCGGTGGTGGTAAGGTTCAACTGGACTTCCTCGTCCGTGACGTTGAACTCGAAATCCTCCACCGGGTGCATCAGCCACTCGTCCTTCGTGATTTCGTATGGGCGGAAGCCGTAGCTCGTGAAGTAACTGTAGGTGATGCTCTCGCCGTCGGCGCCGAGCATGGGCCACATCGCGCCCGTTTTCACGTTCGTGATCTGCATCATCGTATGGGTGTTGATGTTGACCGAGTAGACATTGAAGATGCCGTTCCGGTCGCTAACCAACAACACGTTTTCGTTGTCGAGCCACTCCGGGTCGCGGTTGTCGTGCTTGTCGTAGGTGACAGGCTGCAAGTCGGTGCCGTCGGAGTTGATCACCCAGACATCCTGCTGTTTCTTGCGATACATCAGGAAGGTGATCTTGGAGCCGTCCGGGCTCCACGTCGGGAAGCCAAGCTGCGTGTCGTCGTCAAACTCCATGAGCACGTAGTGACCGCTGATTTTCGGATACCGCATCACACACAATTTACGTTTGCCATCTTCATTCGTGATGAAGGCGATTCTGGTGCCGTCCGGGCTCCAGCTTGGCTCCATGGCACGAGCGTTATGCGTGATGCGTTCGGTCTTTTTCGTTTCGATGTTATAGACCTGAAGGTCACTGTAATAATGACCGGTCCACGGGTTGGCTTTATGACCGGCAAACACGATCTGCTTGCCGTCCGGGTGCCAACTGTAGCCGCCGAAGAACGAAGAGGGCCCCTTCTCGGGCTTGAAATCGTTGATCTTGTCAGGATCCGGCTTCAACTTCTTGAAGTAGATCTTGGCGCCGCGACGCTGAGCCAATCCGTGAGAGGACACCAGCGAGAGATATTCGCCATCCGGGCTCTGCTTCACGAAATGGTTCGTGATACCCAGAATCCAGCGATCGTCTTTCGACATCTCGGTTTCCGGCACCGGCGGATCGCTCGGGAAAATCCTCAGAAAACGACCCTTGACCTCTTTATCCTCGGAAACCCCCAACACGGACTCAACCTGCTTGCTGTATTTGTCCGTAATGTAGGCTTTCCACTGATTGTAGAGCTCTTCGCGGCTGACGCCCAACTCTTTGTTGATCATCCGGTTGTACACCGGATAGAAGCCGACGCCGGTCTCATGCCACATCCGGGCCGGGGCATCCAAGCCCCACTGCTCGCCGATGAACGCGTTCATCGAGAAGCCCTGGTTGTATACCATCTCAGCCTGAAGGCTGTTTTTATCGTAGATGATATCCATCTGGTCCATGGTGAGCAGGTTGTCGTCCAACGCCGCCGCGCGAACCAGCATTTCGCGGTTGGTATCGTAAGGGTCGGCGCCGTAGGTCATCGAAGTGAACTGCGCGACACCTTCGACCATCCAGGTCGGCAAGCGTTCAGAACCGTAGAACACGCCGACACCAACGTCGAAGTTGTACTTGCGGCTGCCTTCCATGAAGCCGAACAGCACGCCGTACATGTTTTCACGCATGTTGGCCGCTGCCTTCAAGGTGACAATGTGGCCCAACTCGTGGCTGAACACGTCTGCCACCCAGTCCACCCGGCCGCGGCTGTCGTAATACAGGTGCGAGGCCCAAATGGTGATCCAATTAAAGGAATAGGCCGCAAAGCCGTTCGCGTAGTCTTCGGTGTCGAGGATGACAACGTTGACCTTGTCTTTCAACTCGAAGTTGTAAAGCGTCGCGTTGTGCTCGTAGATATCCTCGGCGACTTTCAGCAACTGGCGAGCCGTGTGTTCGATTTCCGGATACCAGTAAATCGTGAAGTGTTCGGTTTCCGTGTATTTCCAATCAATTTCCGGGTGGTTCACGCCGTCGTCCCATAGCAGGAACGTAGCGTTAGCATCCTGAGGAAGCGCCGCGACCAAGCCGCAGGCGAACACGGTGAGAATGATGGCAACAGTGATTTTGCTCATGATTTCGTTGATTGCGATTCGTGTATTCATTATGCCACCCCCCTACTGCCAACGTTTTTTGAGGCCAAGGGAATAGGTCACGCCTACACCATCATTGCCCTCAATATCGAAGGGTGGAAGATAATACGACCTCGAGAACAGCAGGTAGGAACTTTCACCCTGCATCGGAATATCGGCCGACAAAATCAGGTCGGTGTCCGAAGCCCACGCCAAAACCAATTTCGGCGTAATGCTCGCTTCGAAACCATCGTCCATCAATTTGAATTCGTTGCCGAGATTGTCTTCAACGGTCGATTCAGTGATGCGCATTAGATAATGACCTTCGCAGGCCAGAGTCCAATCGGCGCCCAAGACCAGCCACCGCGGTAGAACCGGTACGGCCGGAATCAAAAACCCGATCTCGCCGTCCACTTTAACCTGGTCGGCTAAGTCGAGTTCGCCGGGAGCGTACTTCGTGTCGGCCGGCAAGCGGTAGTTGTAACCACCGTGCAGTTCGAACGCGAATTGCCACGCCGACTGCTTGACAGCAAAGCCGGAGTAGAAATCCGTCTGTCCCGACGTAATATTACCCCGGATTTCCGTACCACGCCGCGGATTGTCGTTACCCGTGGCGAACTTGGTATTGGTCTCCAGGATGATACTCGTGGTCGGGTCGAGCCGGCGGAACAACGAAAATGCGATCCAAACGTCGATGTCGCCCAAAGACGGCATGTCCATTTCCCACAACTTCCACGGATCGGAGTGATCCAGGAAGTCGACAGTCGCTTCTTCGGCCAAAACACCATAGGTGTTTTTCCTGCCGGGACGATAGTTCTGGTTCCCGTCGAAGATTCGCGTCTTCCGATACGAGAAAGGCCAGTTAATTGATACCGACAACCAGTCGGCCAGGCCGCCTCCAACGTAGAAATTTAATGTCTCTTTCTTCGTCTTGAAGCTACCCGCGACCAGGTTCCCCCCGTCGTCCCAAAAATGGCGCGTGTATTTATACTCGAAGGAGAGACCTAGTTCGACGACACGCTTGTTGTAAACCAGTGGCCGATGGATATAATCCGTCGGGTACTCCCAGCCAGCGTTGAGCGTATGATCAACAGCGGCCTCACCCCACGGATTATCGTCCTCTTCGTCTCCCTCGTCGTCGCCATCTTGGCCCAGGGCTAACCCTGGAACCAACATCGCGGCAACTATGACGAAGCAGCCAAAGATAAGGAACCTTCGCTTCATTATCCCTTTCCTTTCGCGATGGCCTTACGGGCGATTGTCCGGTGACTATTACTTGCTTTGACTTGTCGTGTCAAGCTTTGTTCAAGAATCCGCTCGGTTTCTACAGGCAAATCGGATACCTTTCGTGCGTGAAGCTAATCCGCGGCATTGTTGCGTAAAAAAGCCGCGAATTGCTCGACGTCTTGCTCGGAACCAATGAACAACGGTGTACGGTCATGAAGGGTTTTCGGCACCAAATCGCGTATCTCTTCGCCGTCCTCGCACAGTGCTCGCCCGCCGGCCTGCTCGGCCAGCATCGCCAGCGGCGCGCACTCGTACACGACCCGCAACTTGCCGTGCTTGTTCTTGTCATCACTCGGGTACATGAAAATCCCGCCGTACAATAAAGTCCGATGAAAATCCGCCACCAGCGAGCCGACATAACGCAGGCTGTACGGGCGGTCGGTTTCCGCATCAGACTCTTTTAGATGTTTGACAAACTCCTGGACCGCCGTACACCATTGAGCGGCGTTGCCTTCGTTGACACTATAGATGTTGCCCTTGACCGGTATCTTGATGTTCGGGTGCGAAAGTAAAAACGCGCCGACCGATGGATCGTACGTAAAGCCATGCACGCCGTCGCCGGTGGTGAACACCATCATCGTCGAGGAACCATACAGAATGTATCCTGCCGCCACCTGCTCCCGTCCCGGCCGCACCAAATCTTCGGTCGAACCCGGGCCGTTGGCCGTGCGGCGGCGGAAAATCGAGAAAATCGTCCCGATCGAAATGTTGGCGTCGATGTTCGAGGAACCGTCCAGCGGATCGAAAGCCACGGCGTAATTGCCCCGCTTCTCGCCCTTGGGCAAATGGATCACATCCTGCTCTTCCTCCGAAGCCATGACGCAGGTGTAGCCCGATTCCGATAACACTTTCACGAGAAGATGATGCGAATAGATGTCGAGCTTTTGAACAGGCTCGCCCTGAACATTGACGCGACCGGTCAGCCCCAAGATGTCCACCAATCCGGCCTTGCGCACTTCGCGCTGGATCAACTTGCCGCCAAACGCCAGCGAATTCAGCAAACCCGACAATTCGCCGGTTGCTTCAGGGTGTTTGCGTTGAGTGGTGGAAATATGGCGCTGAATTGTCACCGCCTCGTACAAAACATCACCCCCTGGCCGCAAACGACCTGATGGTCACTTAATAAGTGTTTTTTACATACCGGCAGAACGATGCCCCAGCCAATGCGCCGCGTAACCCGGTGATTATAGCGGCAACCCCTCACCGTTGAAAACCCCCTTTTCAGCCTTTTTCCGGCCCGCGGACGATCCCATAATATGGACTTCATTCAAGTAGTTACGGAACTTGCCCGCCCGAAGCCGTCGCCGCGCGGCACATCGATAACCTCTTCGCCGGGTAACAACGGAACAGAGGGACTTTATGCGTTCTCGCCAAACGCAATCCACAAAGATACGGTGTCCTCGCGAGGCTTGCGTCTATGATCGACGGAATTCTTCAGACGGAACTTTTTTCGCGCTGTTCGTAAGCTTGACGGACAGGCCTAACCGCGCCGTGCGCCCGATGATTTATGTGTCAATTCGTATGTCGCGGTCATTATTTGTGTCGGTGGCGTCATCATTGGCGCCGCTATCGGCGTCGCCCGCGTCACCGTCGGCGTCCTGATCGGCGTCGTTATCGGCGGCGACGTCATCATCGTCATCGTCGCGGAGTCACTCGCGCCCGAAAAAAGTCAGACCGTTCTCGCCCACTGACTCGACGGCGACATCCCCGGAGTCTTCTTCGCGGCCCGTCCCCAATGTGTCAACGAAACACGATATCGATGGGTGATCAGTTGTGTTGACACCGCGACGCCAAGCGGTTTAGCTTTCCCCGTTCAAAAAGAAGGGAGCACCGCCGTCGAATCAAAGGAAACACTACGCTGGGTCAGTCACCCCATTCGAGAAGAGCCGCGGCGCACGTGGATCATCGTGCTTTTCCTCGTGCTGACCGCAGTCGCAGTATGGATTTCGACGCAAAGCGCTTACTGGATGATCCTCGGCACCGTCGTGATTCTCATCACCGTGCGGGAGTGGTTTCTGCCGACCCATTACACGATGGACGACGAAGGCGTCACGCGTCGCTTTCTCTTCGTGACCCGTCGCAAGCCGTGGGATGAAATCCGCCGCGCCTCGCCAGATCGCCGCGGCGTGCTGCTATCGCCCTTCCCCTTCCCTTCGCGCCTGGAAACCTTTCGCGGTATCTACCTTCGGTTTTCAGGCAATCGCGACGAGGTGATGGCGTTTGCGGAAAAGCGGGTACAGGGCACCACGGCAAAAAGCCTGGAGGAACGTTCATGACGAGGCCAAACATGCACTGTACCCTGTACCCTGTACCCGGTACCCTCCGCTCATGAGCTGGCTGAAAAACGCATTCAAAGTCGACAAGGCCGACGCCTTCACCACGACCGAGCACGAGCAGGAGTTGCTCGACAAGGTCGCCGAACGGATCTGCCGCCACGGCATGGCGGTGCCCGGCATTTTGTTTCTGGAAACGTTCCGCCCGCTCAATTTCATCGGCTCCCAGAGCATGGCGTTTTTCGAGCCGATCGTCCGCAGTCTATTTGACTGGGAATCGTACACGGTGTTCTGGAAAATGCTCGAACGGCGCGGTAGTGTAGAGGCCCTGATTCGCGCCATCGAAAAGCACGAAGCCGAGCGTAGCGAGAAAATCGCTGCGCTGAAAAAAGAACAGAAAGAAGCCAAACGCGCTCGCAAAAAGGCGCGCCAACAAGACAAGACGGGAGATAAGAACCGATGAGCATCGACCTCGACAAGATCAACGTGATCCTGGCGACCGATTGCGGCAGCACCACGACCAAGGCGATCCTCATTCAGAAGGTCAACGGCGAGTACCGCCAAACCCAGCGCGGCGAAGCGCCCACCACCGTGGAAGCCCCCTTCGAGGACGTCACGATGGGCGTACTCAACGCGGCCCAGGAAGTCGGCGAGTTAGCCAACCGCAAGCTCGTGGCCGAGGACGGCACGATCATCACCCCCGCCACGGAAACCGAAGGTTGCGACATTTACATCTCAACCTCCAGCGCGGGCGGCGGTTTGCAAATGATGGTCGCCGGCGTGGTGCGCAAGATGACCGGCGAATCGGCCGAACGCGCCGCTTTGGGTGCCGGGTCCATCGTCATGGACGTGATCGCGTCCAACGATAAGCGCCTGCCCCACGAGCAAATCGAGCGCATCCGCCAACTGCGCCCGGACATGATTCTGCTTTCCGGCGGCATTGACGGCGGCACCAAAACCCACGTCGTGGAACTCGCCCAGTTGATCAGCGCCGCCGACCCGCGGCCGCGCTTGGGATCAAGCTACAAGCTGCCGGTCATTTACGCCGGTAACAAACAGGCCACCGAAGAGGTAAAAGCCGAGCTCGACGAGATCACCGATCTCTTCCTGGTCGAAAATATCCGCCCGGTTTTGGAGCGCGAAAACCTCGGACCGGCGCGCGAAAAAATCCACGACCTGTTCATGGAACACGTCATGGCGCAAGCGCCCGGTTACAAAAAGCTGATGGCTTGGACCGACGCGCCGATCATGCCCACGCCCGCCGCAGTGGGCAACATTCTCAAGCGCGTGGCCGAGGAGGAAGGCATCAACGCCGTGGGCGTCGACATCGGCGGGGCCACGACCGACGTGTTTTCGGTTTTCGACGGCGTGTTCAACCGCACGGTTTCGGCCAACCTGGGCATGAGCTATTCGATCAGCAACGTGCTGGCCGAGGCCACGCTGCCGATGGTCATGCGGTGGGTGCCCTTCCACATGGACGAGCGCGACCTACGTAACCGCGTCAAGAACAAGATGATCCGCCCCACGACCATCCCGCAGACCATGGAGGAGCTGATCTTCGAGCAAGCAGTCGCCAAAGAAGCTTTGCGCCTGGCGTTCAATCACCACAAAAGCTTCGCCACCACGCTCAAAGGCGTGCAACAGCAGCGCACCATCGGCGACACCTTCAGCCAATCCGGCAGCGGCGAGACCATCGTCGATATGATGAAACTCGACCTGCTGGTCGCCTCCGGCGGCGTGCTCTCCCACGCGCCCCGCATGCATCAAACCGCGATGATGCTTATCGACGCCTTCGCGCCCGAGGGCATTACGCGTCTGGCCAAGGACTCCATCTTCATGATGCCGCACCTGGGCGTGCTGGCCGAGGTTCACCCCACGGCCGCCACCGAAGTTTTCAAGAAGGATTGCCTCGTCTATTTGGGCACGGTGGTCGCCCCGCGCGGCCAAGGCAAAGAGGGCAAGGATTGTTTCAGCTACGAGATCGAAATGCCGGGCGGCGAAACTCTCACCGGCACGATGAAATTCGGTGAAGTAAAACTGATTGAATTTCCCGACGGCGAAACGGCCAAGCTGAGCGCCGACCCCGCGCGCGGCTTCGACCTGGGACGCGGTAGCGGCGCGGCCATCGAGGGCACGGTCTGGGGCGGCGAAGTCGGCCTCATACTCGATGCCCGCGGACGCGAGCTGACCATCAGCGAAGACACCGGCAAACGCGTCAACGCCCTGAAAACCTGGTTGAACGAGTGGCAGGTTTACCCTGGCGCCAACCTGGATGACTAGGAGAAACCCATGGCACACACTTACACCCCCGGTCTGAAGGTTTCCGAGAAATACTTGGTTCGCAAACGCCGCATCCTGCCCCTCAAGGGCGAAGTGCTGGTCGAGCAAGGGCAGATTGTCGCCCCAGACGACGTGGTGGCCCGCACCGAACTGCCCGGCGATGCCGAACTGATCAACGTGGCCAACATGCTCAACGTCGAAGCCGACGAGTTGCCGGAAAAAATGATCAAAAAGGAAGGGGACTCCGTCGAGGAAGGCGAACTGATCGCCACCAGCAAGAGTTTCTTCGGCCTGTTCAAAAGCCACGCGCGCTCCAAGATGTCCGGCACGATCGAAAAGATCAACACGGTCACCGGCCAAGTTCTGCTGCGCGGCCCGTCGATCCCGGTCGAAGTGCTCGCCTACACCTCGGGCAAAGTCGTCGAGGTCGTCGAGCAAGAAGGCTGCGTCGTGGAAACCTGGGCGACCTTCGTGCAGGGCATCTTCGGCATCGGCGGCGAAACCCACGGCGAACTCGCCCTGGCCTGCCAGTCGCCCTCCCAGCAACTCACGCCAAAACTGATCACCGAGGAAATGGCCGGCAAGGTCATCATCGGCGGCAACCGCGTCACGGCCGAAGCGCTCAAGCGCGCCATCGATATCGGCGTGCGCGGCGTGGTGGCGGGCGGCTTCGACGACCAAGACCTGCGCGACTTCCTCGGCTACGACTTGGGCGTGGCGATCACCGGCTCCGAGAAGCTCGGCGTCACGCTGATCGTCACCGAGGGTTTCGGCGATATCGACATGGCCGGCAAAACCTACGAACTGCTGGCCTCCAAAGTGGGCCGCCTGGCTTGCATCAACGGTGCCACGCAGATTCGCGCCGGCGTCATTCGCCCCGAACTCATCCTGCCCATGGACCGCGTGCCCACGGCGGAGGAAGAAGCGGCGGCCGCTCAAAAGGAAATCGGCGGTCTGGTGGCCGGCAGCCTGATTCGCATCATTCGCGCCCCCTACTTCGGGCGGATCGGCACGGTCTCGGCCCTGCCCTCGGGACCGCACGTGTTGGAATCGGGTTCGAAAGCGCGGGTTCTCGAAGTTGACTTCGACGGCGAGAAAGCCATCGTCCCCCGCGCCAATGTGGAACTGATTGAAAGTTGAATCGTACCGACCGGAGGAGATTACGAACTGCGAATCGTGAAACCGGCTTTGCGTAATTCTCTCTCAAGATCAATCGCTTTTTCGCTTATGTTATTCTTGATCTTGATGTGAACCAAACCGAGAAGATCGGAAGGTATTTCCACTGGCCCTTTCAAGACACTGCACACATTTTCACGTTTGAGACGGGCTATAAAATACCCCCATTCAAAGACCACGTTCTGCCGAGCCCGGTATGTTTTTTTGGTTTCGTGTCCGGGAGGAACCCCTTGGTCCGAATTGAAGACTTCATCGTCGGGCGTGAGTAAAATGATCGCATAGTCTACGTCGCCGTGCGTCTCAATTTTCTCGATTACAGTGTTCCCGCCGCTAGCTCTCTTGTGAAGTACCACCGGGTCCAAACCGAACTCGTGTAGTAATAATTCAACGTCTTTACGTAATCCTTCGTCATGTCCATGAACGACGAAAACTTTAGATGAACTTCGTTTCGGGCTAGGTTGGACTTTTTTTTCTGGGATTGCACGCGGCGCCACTTGGCCTTTTCGTTCTGGAGTTGAGCTCGGCACGACTTGGAACTGCGCTCGAAAACTGTCGTAGTCCATTTGGGCGATTCTATCTCGTAGTGGTACAATCGTCTTGAGAACATCGAGAACGTCAACGGTCGGAGGCTCTGGTATCGCAATTCCGTATTTTTTTTTGCGATCGTAGTATTCTTCTAAAAGGCCGAGCAGGCTTAACAATTGCTCACGCGTTTCGAAATCTTTTCTTTCCAAAAGATGACGGATTTTACTAATTTGTGGACGGATTGTCGCAAAGAGTTTCCAATCCGTCTCACAAACCGAAGTGAGCGAATTCATTCGCTCACTTAACATCTCGTGCAAATTCATATGGCCCTCATTATCAATACAACAGATGCTTATAACGCAATCACCCTTCCTATTCAATTTATTTTCAAGTAAGAATGCGTTACTAAACGCAAACGCTTATTTTGCGCATTCCTTACCAAAGGAGCAGGGAAAGCGTCGAAACGATTTATAAATAAAGAAAGGAAGCAACCATGAGTGTAAAAATCGGCGTTATCGGCGGCAGCGGCCTGTACGACCTGGAAGGCATCGAGAACAAGGGCGAAGTGAAAGTCGAAACGCCCTACGGCGATCCTTCCGACACCTTCTTCACCGGCACCTTGGACGGCACCGATGTCGTCTTTGTGCCGCGGCACGCCCGCAGCCACATCTACCTGCCCACCGAAGTGCCCTACAAGGCCAACATCTGGGCGCTGAAAAAGCTGGGCGTAACGCACATCGTGACCGTCACGGCCACCGGCAGCCTGCAGGAGCAGTTCAAGCCCGGCGACATCTGCGTCATCGACCAGATGTTCGACCGCACCCGCCACCGGGCCGATACTTTCTTCGGCGAGGGCATCGTGGCGCACGTGGCGTTTGCCGACCCCATTGCGTCGGACCTGGCCAAGCTGCTCTACGACACCGGCGTGGAACTGGGCTACGACATGCACCCGAGCGGCACCTACGTGAACATGGAAGGCCCGCAGTTTTCCACTCGCGCCGAGAGCGAGTTCTACCGGGCGCAGGGCTTCCATGTCATCGGCATGACCAATTACACCGAGGCCCGGCTGGCCCGCGAGGCGGAGATTCCCTACGCGACGCTGGCGCTGGTCACCGACTACGACTGCTGGAAGAGCCACGACGAATCGGTCGACGCCACCGCGGTGCTGGAAGTGATGAAGGACAACATCCAGAAGGCGAAGGATATCCTGCGCCACGTCATCCCGACGATCACGATGGATTACGACACCGACATCCAGAACGCGCTGGCCGTGGCGATCGTCACCGATTTCGCCAACGTGCCCGAGCAGACGAAGCAGAACCTCGCGCCGATCATCGGCCGCTATTTGAAGTAAGAGAGTAGGAAAGCGAACGGCCGCGCCTTTAACGGGCGCGGCTTTTTTATTTTACGCCCCGCTTATACACCAGCATCACCGCCGCAAGCAGCACATAGCCGGCCACCGCCTGCCACATGATGTTTGTGTAGCCCCAGTTGATGATCATCGTCATCGCGTAGGTCGCCCCGGCCACCGACGAGAGCGTGCTGAGCGCATACGTTACGGGCACGGCGTCGGCGCGGTCGTGTCGATGCAGCCACGTCACCACGTAGGGGTAGAAGAAGCCGAGCACGACGCCGGTCGGCGAAACCACCGCCACCGCCAGCAGCAGCTTCAGCGGCAGGGGCATGTCCAGGCGCGAGACGATCAACGCCTTGAGAAGGAAGATCGTCGCCGACACCACGACGGCCGCGACCAGCGGCACGAAGGTCATCGGCAGCCGCCGCTGATAGCGGTTGTAAAGCAGGCTGCCGATCGCGTTGGTCAAAAGGAAAATCGTCAAGAGCAACGCCATGCTGTACAGCGGGTTTTCCAGGAACAGTTCCAGCCGCGCCATGTAGGCGATCTCGACGAGCATGTAGCAGAAGCCCGTAACGATCAGGTAGATCATCATGCCCGAAGGCGGCATGTTCACCCGCTTGATGTACAAGGCGCCGATGATGCCCAGTACGAGAACGCCAAGCAGCAACATCGTTGTGATTTTGATCCAACTGCCGTAGTAGCGGTGGTTGGCCAGTTCCCGCTTAGAGGCGAAGAGTTGGTAGTTTTCGAAATCGATCGGTCGGATGAACGGGCGGTCGTCGGTAACCAAGCGCTGCAGCGGCGATACTCGTTCTTTCAGCACTCTGGTGTGAAGTTCTTTGTTGCCATCCCACCCCGGCGCAAAGTTCAGCTCCTTCGCGTACAACTCGGCGAACTTGGCGACCTCCGAGCGGTGAAAGGGACGTTTGGAGAAGTACAGGTGGGTGCAGGAGTCCAAGCCGTGTCCGCTGATGACGACGTGTCGGTCAAGCCGTTCAAGTTTTCGCTCGGCAAAAATGGCCTTGAGCGCCTCGATCCTGTGGTACGCCGGCTGGCAGCTAAACATCAGCAAGCCGCCCGGCGCGAGGTGATCGATGTAACTTTCCAACGCCTCTTTCGTGTCCAGGTACTTCCGGCTGTGCCCGGTTTTGTATTTGGTGGTAGCCGCATCGGACGCCGCAAAGATGACGTCGTAGATTCGGTCGTCGTTATCCAGGAACGCCCGCCCCTCGGCGGCGTGCATCTCCACATGCGGCAGATCGTAGAAATCCTGCATGCGGTAGTGCGCGATTTCTTTGGTCTGGGTCGCCAGTTCCATCACCAACGGATTGATTTCGACCCCGACGAGATATTCCCGCCCGCCGCCCAAGGCGTCGAATTCGATCATCTGCTTGCCGCTGCCGGCGAACATGACCATGACCCGGTCGACGGGCCGTCCCAACAGGAAGGGAACGCGACGGCGTGCCCGCGGGGGAATCGCCTCCGGCAGGCCGTCCAGCGAGCCGTACGCGCCGACCCACACGTTGCTCTCGGCGTTGTTGTGCACGATCTTGTAGGTTGGGTTCTGTTCTTCCTGGCGCGGCGTAATGCGCAGCAGCGACACGCGGGAGTACTCGTTCCAGCCGTGGGCGATCTCGGTGATCGCGCCGAATTGGGCGTGCTTCTGAATTTTGCTGAAATCGTACCGGCCTTCCAAGAACACCAATACCGGCAGCATCACAAACGAGAGAGCCACGAACGGGATGATCAACTTCAGCCGTGCTCGCCCGAGGGAGATCGCCGCGACCGCCGTCATGGCCAGCAGGCAAATGAAAATGATGTACGGCAAATCGATGAAGTGAAAAAGCACCGGCGTGGCGAAACAGCCCAGCGACGCGCCGATCAAATCCATTCCGTACAAGCGTCCGATGGCATGCCGAAAACGCGCGTAGAGGGCCGTGAGGATTTTCCCGGCAAAGTAGAAGGGCGGCAAAAAGACGAGGACAAAGGCCGCGGTTTTGCCGATCAGCAGCGGGCTGGATGGGTCGTGTACGTGCGTGATCGGAAAGAGCTGGCTGAACAGCAGGAAACTGATCGCGTAGGTGAAGAAGGAAGCCATCGTCATCCACACGAGATTGCTCGGGATGTCGAGTTCGTCGACCGACTTCTTGCTTAAGTGAACGCGCAGGCTACCGACGGCCAATCCAAACAACGTCAGGGGGATGGCGATGAAACTGTTCGCCCCGTTGAGGTAGAACACCGACATGCGCGAGAGGATCAACTCGAACATCAGCGTGCAGAACGCCAACACGAACACGATCATCATCGTGCGCTTGCTGAGTTTCGGCCCCGTGACGTCGCTCATGCAGATTCCTTCGTCCGACACCGGCGCGGCGAATGGCGACGGCGTTTCCCGCTTGTAACGACCTTGTTGCGGTTTGCCAAGCCCCGGTTAGCGACGCACGCGGTGGTACACGAACATAAACGCGGTCAGCACCGCGTAGCCGACGGCCGCCTGGTAAATCATGTTGTTGTATCCCCAGTTGATAATCATCGTCATCGTGTAGGTGGCCCCGGCAACTGACGACAGCGTGCTGATTCCGTAGGTGATCGGCACGGTCTTTTCGCGGCCGTTTTCGTGCAGCCACGTCACGACGAAGGGATAAAAGAGGCCGAGGCACACGCCGGTCGGCGCGACGATGATGATGGTCATCAAGATTTTCAACGGCAGCGGCAGCCCGAGACGGAAGGCGGTCATCAGGTGTATCAAGTACAGCGACACCAGGACCGTCGCCCCGACCACAAGGGGTATCCAAGTCATGTTGAGCCGGGCTTGGAAGCGTTTGTAGAGCATGCTGCCCACGGCGTTGGTCAGGAGGAAAATCGACAGCAGCAGCGACATGCTGTACAGCGGGTTTTCGAGGAACAGTTCCAACTTTCCGATGTAAGTAATTTCCACGAGCATGTAGCAGAAGCCGGTGATCAGCAGGTAGATCACCATGCCCGCCGGAGGCATTTCCGCGCGCAGGACGTACAGCAGCGCGAGTATCACCGCCAGCCCAAGCAGCACGGCGAACATCGTCGTGATCTTGATCCAACTGCGGTAGAACTTGAGCCTCTTCAAACTTTTCATGCCCGGGAACGGCGACCATTTCGCGAAGTCCAACGTACGCAGGAAGGGTCGATTGTCGGTGACCAGCATCAGCGACGGAGTCTCCGGCCGTGTAACAACTTCCAGCACTTCCCGGTTGTTGCGCGGACGGTAGGGGGCGTACAAAACGCGCTGCTTGCCATCGGTGTAGGTTTCACGAATCCTCTTAACATCCTCCGGCTTGAAAGGCGTCGTCGAATAGGCCAGCACATCGCAGTGATCCGTGTACCCGCGGCGCGTCATGACCACCACGTGTTTCTTGAAATCCTTCCAACCGCGACGCCGGTAAATCTCCTTCAACGATTCGATCTTATGGAACGAAGGCTGGCAGTCGAAGATGAGCAGCGCCTCGTCCTTCAAGTGATCCAAGTAGCCCTCGAACGCCTCCACGGTATCCAAGTACTTACGACTGTGGCCGGTTTTGTATTTGAACGTCGCGGCATTCGAGCCGGCGTAGATGACGTCGTAGCTTGTCTTGTCGTTGTCGAGAAAACTCCGCCCTTCCTCAATGTGCAGGCGGATGTTCGGCTTGGCGAAAAATTCCCGCAGGTTCATTCTCTCGAGTTCGGGCGTCTCCAGCGCGAAGTCCCGCACGAGTGGATTAATCTCGATGCCGACGATGCGCTTCGCCCCGCCGCCGGCATCATCAAATTGCACCATCTGCTTGCCGCAACCGGCGAACATGACCATGATCTCGTCGGTCCGGCGATTCAGCAGAAACGGCAGGTTCAGGTAGGAACGTCGATCCGCCGCCCGTTCGCGATCCGGCCGAAAGGCCCGCACGCCGACATTACTCTCGGCGTTGTCGTGAATGATGCGGAACCACCCGTCCTTCTTCTCGCGGCCCCTGATCCGCAGTAGTGACACACGGGAAAATTCGTTCCACTTGTGCGCCAGCTCCGTGACTTCCTGGCTTTTCTGCGATGCCACCGTCTGGTGCATGTCGTACTGACCTTCCAAATACACCAGCGCCGGCAGCAACAACAACGAGAGCACCGCGAACGGCACCGCCCGCGTCAAACGCGAACGCCCCAGCGATAACGCCGTCACCGCGACCATCGCCATCAGGCAAATGAAAATCAGATACGGCAGGTCGACAAAATGGAACAGGATCGGCGTCAAAAAACAGCCCAGCGCCGCCCCGGCCAGGTCGAACCCGTACAAACGACCGATCATGGCGCGGTAGTTCGAATACAGGGTCGTGAGGATCTTGCCGATAAAGTAAAACGGCGGCAGAAAAATCAGCACAAACGCCAGGGTCTTGAACAAGGTCGCCCGCGCCGCGGGGATGGTGCGCAAGTCGATAGTGAAATGCTGGCTGAACACCCAGAACACAATCGCGAAAGCCAGAAACGATGTCGCCGTCAGCCACAGGAGGTTGCGCGTGATGTCGACCTCTTCCACCGCCTTCTTGCTTAAGTGGACGCGCAGGCTGCCGATCGCCAGCCCGAACAGCGTCAGCGGAATGGCCAAGAAGCTGTTGGCGTAGTTCAAATAGAAGACCGACATGCGCGAGATAATCAGTTCGAACATCAAGGCGCACGCGGCCAGTACGAAAACAATCAATACGACTGATCGCGCCGAAGGCCCCTGCGGCCCCGGACGGGCGGCATTTGTTTCAGCCATCGAAATCCACCAAAATGTTAGAAGTTAAATACTCTGGTGTTTTATAATCAAATGTCGGCCCCCTGCCAAGCGGCTCGTTATCTCGCCTTGCCCGCTTTTCCCTAAGCTCATAAGCCTTTATATTGACACCATCATGGCTCGGTGCTAACAGTTTGGCCGAATTCGGCCGAGGCAAAAAATATGCGACTAGTTCGAAATCTGGTTATTGTGCTTGTGGCGTTCTCGATGATCGCGGCCTCCTGCGGTAAAAAACGCGTCGGCGAAGATGATGCCCGCAAAGCACAAGGCTATTACGAAATGGCCGTCGCCTCCATGTACCACGGCGACCCCACAAGCGCCCTCGGCGATCTCCAGACGGCCCTGACCTACAATCCCAACGATCCCGAAATCTACCACGCGCTGGGCATCGTCTATTATTCCAAAGAGAAATACGGCAAGGCGGTCAGCAACTTCAAGAAGGCGATTGAACTGCAACCCGACCACTCCGACTCCCATCACAACCTCGGCCACCTTTACTTGACTCAAGGCCGCTACGAGATAGCCATCAAGGAGTTCCACAGCGCGCTGGAAAATGACCTCTACCGCAACCGGGCCCAATCCCTCAACGCCCTGGGGTATGCCTACTTCAAAAGGCGCGATTACCTCGAAGCGGAGAAGTTTCTCAAGGAATGTATCGACCACGACCGCCTGTACTTCACCGCCTACGACAACCTCGCCAAGGTCTACATCGCCTTGGAGCGTTACGACGACGCGCGGGAAATTCTCGAACGCGGTTTGGAAATCAGACCCGTGTTTCCCGAAGCCATGCTCGACCTGGCCATGGTCGTGTGCAAGCAAGGCGATAAAAAACGCGGGCTCGACCTGCTCAAGCGTATCAAGCAAATGGATCCTTACGGAGAATTCGGCGCCCGCGCCGATGAGTACAAGATGCTCTGCGAGTAGGAACTGCGAATGCCTTGTAAGAACTTCCCTCTCCGCCATCCGGACCGTGACCGCATCATCGCCAGTCTCAAGCGTCACGGCGTCGAGCAACTCGATGTCGTCGCCGTCAGCGGCAGCGGGCTCTCGGGCATCGTCGACCAACTGCATGTCCGCAAACAAATCCCCTACGACCAAATCGAAGGCTACCCGGCCCCGAGCATTCCCGGCCACCCGGGCAAGCTGGTCGTGGGCTCGCTGGATGAAATCCAGGTCGGCGTATTCGTCGGCCGCTTCCATTTTTACGAGGGCGCTTCCGGCGCAAAACTCACGTTGCCCGTGCAAGTCGCGGCCGGTCTCGGCGCCCACACGATCTGCCTGACGACCGCCGTCGGCGGCATCAATCCCGATTACCGCGCGGGCGACATCGTGCTGGTCCGCGACCACATTAATCTCATGGGCACCAACCCTCTGTTCGAAATGATTCGCGAATACCAGGGCAACGCGTTTCTCGATCCGGAGGTCTCGCCCTTCGTGTCGTTGACCGATCTGTACCGCACCGACTTTTTCGACGAGTTACGGGCGCACGTGGCCGAGCGCGGCGGCCGCCTGCACCAAGGCGTGCTGACCGCGTTTGCCGGCCCCAACTACGAATCTCCGGCCGAAGTACGCATGACCCGCGTCATCGGCGGCGACATTGCCTGCATGAGCACCGTGCCCGAAGCGATTTTCGCCCGCTACGCCGGCCTGCAAGTCGTCGCGTTGGCCTGCATCACGAACGTAGCCAATGACGGCACCGGCGAGGAGAATCCCACGCACCACGAGGTACTGGACGCCGCCACGGCCGCCGCCGAGATGTTCTCCCAAACGTTCGGGGAAATGCTTCGCCTGCTCTAGCTGCTTGATTTAAGGAAAAGAGAAAAGACTACCGGCGGCGCCGGCGAAGCGGTCGAATCAACGACGCCGGCTGTTTCCGGATGGTTTGCGGAATGGACGGTCCGATGACCCATGTCGGATCGTACGTGCGCATCGCCAAATCCCAATCGCTCTCGTCCTGGATGCGGTGCATCGTATAGAGGCTGCGCCGGACGAAATCGTACGCCAAGGCCTCCGAGCCGTCCTCCAATTCGAAGGGGATGGCGCGAAAGAGGTCCGGATGGTTTTCGAGTTCCTCGATCAGTTCGCCGTCTTCATCGGAAAACAACTCTTCGAGTTCCTGCGCGTTGATGAAATCTTGCGCGTCGTCATCGAGCCCCAAGTCGAAAACGTCATTGCTGGGCCGGGTCATATTCATCATCACGTAAAGCGGCGTACTGCCCGCTTGCCCAAGGGCGTGATTCTCTTCGACCTTGGAAAGCTTCTGCAACTCGTGCATCAGATCCGTGTATATAAAAATCCGCATGCGATTTTTCGCCATTCGTCGATCTTCTCCCGCCGGTAGGGGACCTTGCGGCCATGTTGACTAAAAGAATTGGTGAATGCAAGGCGATTAACGAGCGCCGAAAATCCGGGTGCCGACCCGCACGAGCGTCGCGCCTTCCTCGATTGCCGCGGGAAAATCCGCCGACATTCCCATCGATAATTCCGGCAGCGCCAAGCCCAAATCATCCTGCAACCGGTCGCGCAATTCGCGCAGGCCGCGAAAGAAAGGGCGGACCTGCTCGGGCGGCCAAAACGGCGGCATGGTCATCAGGCCGCACACTTCCAACTCCGGCAAAGCCGCCGCGTGTTGCACCAATGCGGACGCGTCTTCGGGGTCGCAACCGCTCTTGACACCCTCTCGCGCCACGTTGACCTGCACCAGGATTTTGATCCGGCGTTCATGCAGGCCCGCCCGCCTAGCGATTCCGTCCGCTAAACGGATACTGTCCACCGTGTGAATCATGTGGATCCACGGCGCCAGGTATTTCACCTTGTTGCGTTGCAGATGGCCGATGTAATGCCACCGCGGCTCGCCGGCAACCTTCATCGCTTTGTCGCGCAACTCCTGCACATAGTTTTCGCCGAAGTCCATTTGACCGGCCGCCATCGCCGCCTCGATCGCCGCCGCCTCGTGCTTTTTGCTCACCGCGACCAGACGCACCGAGGCCGCATCGCGCCCCGCTTGCTCGGCCGCGCGGCTGATTTCTTCCAACACGGTTCTGAGGTTTTCCGCCACACTCATGGCTTTCCCTTCACCAGGATGTCTTCACCGTAGATCGTTTCCCACAACATCGCCACTTCCGCCAGCGGCAGGCCGACTACGTTCGTGTACGAACCCTTGACCTGCTGCACCAGCCCCGCCCCGATACCCTGAATGGCGTACGCGCCGGCTTTGTCCATCGGCTCGCCCGTGGCGACGTACGCGCGAATCTGCGCGTCGGACAAAAGACGGATGAACACGTCGGACATGGCCACGTCCACGTATTCCCGCCCTTGTTCAAGATGCATGAGGCAAAAGCCGGTGAAGACGATGTGCCAACGACCGCTGATCAAACGCAGCATCGCAACCGCCTCGGCCGCGTCCCGCGGCTTGCCCAGAATCGCATCGTCAACGACCACCGCCGTGTCGGCCCCCAGCACCCAGCGGGACGGATACTTCGCCGCAACCGCCGCCGCCTTCTCCCGAGCCAGGCGCCGCGTGTGATCCCCAGGCGTTTCGCCCGGCAACTGCTCCTCGGGCACGCCGGAAACACACACCTCGAAATCGATGCCGAGCTGCGTGATCAAGTCGCGCCGTCGCGGACTGGCGCTGGCGAGAATCAACCGAGCTTCGCTCAAGCGAACGACTCCGGCTCAATCAGCATCGCCATGATCGCTTTTTGCACGTGCAGGCGGTTTTCGGCTTCGTCCCAAACCTTCGACGCGGGCGATTCCATCACCTCGTCGGTCACTTCCTCGCCGCGATGCGCCGGCAGGCAGTGCAGGAAAATCGCGTCGTCCCTGGCCAGGGCCATCAATTCGGCATTGACCTGGAAACCGTCGAAGGCCGCACGCCGCGTATCCTCCTGCCCTTCCATTCCCATCGAGGTCCAGACGTCCGTGGTCACCACGTGGGCGTCGGCGACGGCCTCGGCAGGGTTGGTCGTCACCGTAATGCTGCCGGCGCCTTCGGCTTGCGCTCGGGCGAGAATTTCCGCGTTCGGCGCGTATCCCTCGGGGCACGCGAGCGCCAGGTCGAAGCCCAGGCGGCCGGCCGCGTTGAGCCAACTGTTCGCCATGTTGTTGCCGTCGCCAAGGTAGGCGATCTTTCGTTTTTCGTAGTGACCTACGTAATCGATCACCGTCTGCAGGTCGGCCAATATCTGACACGGATGCAGCAAATCGGTCAGCCCATTGATGACCGGCACCGTGGCGTGGGCGGCGAATTCTTCCAGCACGTCCTGCCCGAAAGTGCGAATCATCACCGCGTCGACGTAGCGCGAGAGCACGCGGGCGGTATCCTTGATCGGCTCGCCGCGGCCCATCTGCAGATCACGTGAGGACAAAAACAGGCCTTGCGCGCCAAGTTGGAAACACCCCACCTCGAACGAGACTCGTGTGCGGGTGCTGCTTTTTTCGAAAATGAGCGCGACGCTGCGACCGTCGAGCGGGCGGTGCTCTTTGTCGTCCCGCCACAATTCACGCAGGTCCGCGGCAACATCGAACACGCGCCCGATTTCATCCGCGCTCCAGTCGGCCAAACTCAGAAAATGTCTCATAGCGATCCCCTATTACAGAATGAAGCGCGACAAATCGACGTCTTCGGTAATTTCCGCCAACGCGTCGTGAACAAAGGCTTTGTTGATCGTCACGGTCTGCCCGCCCATATCCGGCGCGTTGAAACTGACTGTCTCCAAAAGTTTCTCCATCACCGTCGCTAGGCGCCGCGCCCCGATTTCCTCGGTTTTTTCGTTAACCTCCACGGCGACCTCGGCGAGGCGGCGGATGCCGTCCTTGGTGAATTTGAGCGTCACGCCTTCCGTATCCAGCAATGCTTCGTACTGCTTGGTCAAGGCGTTCCGCGGCTCAGTGAGAATCCGCACGAAAGCTTCGAGCGACAGACTCTTGAGTTCGACACGAATCGGGAAGCGCCCCTGCATCTCGGGGATGAGGTCCGAAGGCTTCGCCACATTGAACGCGCCGGCTGCGACGAACAGGATGTGATCGGTGCGCACCATGCCGTGCTTGGTATTTACGTTGCTGCCTTCCACAATCGGCAGCAGGTCGCGTTGCACGCCTTCACGCGAAACGTCCGGACCGTGCCCGCTTTCCCGCCCGGCGATTTTGTCGATTTCGTCGAGAAAAATGATGCCGCTCTGCTCGACACGCCGGATCGCCTCGACCTGAACCTTCTCCATATCGATCAGGCGTTGAGTTTCCTCCCGCACGATCAATCTCATGGCTTCGGGCACCTTCACCTTCGTCTTTTTCGTCTTCGCCGGGAAAAGGTTGCCGAACATGTCCTTGAAGTTGATGTCCATGTCCTCGAGTCCGGAACCGGAGAGTATCTCGATCATCGGCATTTTCGAGTGGTCGGGTACCTTCATCTCCACATCGCGATCGTCCAGCTTGCCGTTCAGCAACATCTTGCGGAACTTCTCGCGTGTGCGCTCGTAACTGCGCGCCGCGTCTTCCTCGGACGTCGCGCTCTCCTCCTCCGCGTGCACAATCACGAAGTCCTCGCCTTCGACAGGCTCTTCTTCGTAAACGATTTCCGCGTCCGGCGCGCGCTTGGCTTGCACCGGCGGTGGAGGCAACAACAGGTCCAGCACTCTTTCGACGGCGATCTCGTGCGCCTTGTCGGCCACTTCCTGTTCGTGCTCGGCCCGCACCTGGTTGATACCGATTTCCGTCAGGTCGCGGATCATGCTTTCCACGTCGCGACCGACGTAGCCCACTTCCGTGAACTTGCTCGCCTCGACCTTCAGGAAAGGCGCGTTGACCAACTTGGCCAGGCGGCGGGCGATTTCCGTTTTGCCCACGCCCGTCGGCCCGATCATGATGATGTTTTTCGGGTAAATTTCTTCCTGCAATTCTTCGTCGAGCTGCGCCCGGCGCCAACGGTTGCGCACGGCGATCGCCACCGAGCGCTTGGCGTCGTTTTGCTCGACGATGTAGCGGTCCAACTTTGCAACGATCTGCCGCGGGGTCAGGTGCTTCTCGTCAAATCCCGTCATTTTCTTACAACTCCTCGACCGTGATGTGGTCGTTGGTATAAATACAGATGGACGCCGCGATGGCCATCGCTTCGCGCGCGATTTCCGCCGGCTTCATCTTAGTGTGCTCCATCAGCGCCTTGGCTGCGGCCTGCGCGTACGTGCCGCCCGATCCAATGGCGATCACGCCGTCGTCGGGTTCGATGACATCGCCCGAGCCCGAGAGCAGTAGCGTGACGTCCGCGTCGGCGACCAGCAGCATCGCTTCCAGCCGGCGCAGAACCTTGTCGCTGCGCCAGTCCTTGGCCAGTTCGACGGCGGCACGCATCAGGTTGCCTTTGTATTCGTCCAACTTCCCCTCAAAGCGTTCAAAGAGTTGGAAGGCATCCGCCGCGGCGCCGGCAAAGCCGCCGAGCACGGTCTTCTTTTTTCCCAAACGACGCACCTTCGTGGCGCCGTGTTTCATCACCGTGTTGCCGAGCGTTACCTGGCCGTCGCCGGCCATCGCGACCAGCTTGCCGCGCCGCACAGCCACCACGGTCGTCGCATGAGGTTGAGTCTTCATTCGATTGTTTCCTTTTCGCTTGACGTTTCGCGTTTTCGTCGTCCGCGCGGGTGTGCCTTTTCGTACACCTCCAGCAGCTTGTCAACATCCACGTGCGTGTAAACCTGCGTGGTCGAGAGGCTCTCGTGTCCGAGCATCTCCTGAATCATCCGCAAATCCGCGCCCGAATTCAGCAGATGCGTGGCGAAACTGTGCCGCAATGAATGCGGCGTCACCTTGCCGTCGACTCCCGCCGCTATCTTCGCCCGTCGCACAATATTTTGCACCGTCCGCACCGACAGCGCCCGCGCTTTGATTCCTAGAAACAGCGGGCTCTTCTCGACGATGCCGTACGTTTTGACCCGCGGCGCCCTCGTCGCGGCCACATAGCGGTCCAGCGCGGCGGTTGCGTACGCGCCCATCGCCACGATGCGTTCCTTGCTACCTTTGCCGTGCACGCGCAAGGTACCCGTTTCCTTGTCCCAGTCGTCGACCACCGCCGCGACCAACTCACTAACTCGACACCCGGTCGAGTAGTAAGTTTCCAACACCGCGTGGTCGCGCAGCAGCGTCTCGACTTTGGTCGAAGTTATCGCGCCCATCATTCGCCCGGCGTCCTCGACCGACACGCCGTGGGCCAGCGTGCGATCTTTTTTCGGCGCCCTGACAAGCCGCGCCGGGTTCCCTTCGATAAGGCCGCGCTTGCGACAGAAACGGAAGAACGCTCGAAGCGAAGCCAACTTGCGACCGATCGTCGCCTTGCTTGACCCGCCGGTCAACTCCGCCAAAAACAGCCGCAGGTGCCGCTTTTCGGTGCGCAGCAGGTCCACCTTGCCGTCCTTGAGGCAGAATTCGTGCCGCAGGCAGAAGTCCACGAACTGCCGCACGTCGCGAAGGTACGCTTCCCGCGTGTGTTTCGACAAATCGCGGTGCACTTCCAGATTTTCGGCAAAAGCGGTGAGTAGTTCGTCCAAAAATAGGAGCCTTTCGACGCGTAAGGTCCGCGTGAAAGCTAAAACCGCCCTGCGGCGGTGTCAACGTCCGAGGTGCCAAACATATGAAACACTTGGACCTTAAAACGTTTCCAACCAAGCCCGCAACGCCGCGAGTGAGCGCTCGTGATAGTACAATTTGCGGTCGCGCTTCGAGAGACGTTTTTCCGCCGGCGGCAGCAATCCGAAATTGGCGTTCATCGGCTGAATCGGCACCTTTTCGCTGGCGACAACGTACTGCGTGAGGGCGCCCAGGATCGTTTCGGCGGGCAGTTGCGGCATGGGTTCGCCGCGCAGCGCCGCAATCGTCAACCGCGCCACCCAAAGCCCCATCGCCGCGCTTTCCAGATACCCTTCCACCCCGACAAGCTGCCCGGCCAGGCGCACACCCGGGCGATTCCTCAAGCTTAGATCTCTCGCCAACACGCGCGGCCCATCGACATAGGTGTTGCGATGAATGACGCCGTGGCGCAGAAACTCCGCCCGCTCCAACCCAGGGATGAGACGCAACACGTCCCGCTGCGCCGTGAAGGTCATGCGGGTTTGAAAACCAACCAGGTTCCACATCTGCCCGGCCGCGTCCTCCCGCCGCAGTTGTACCGCCGCATACGGCCACCGCCCGGTGCGCGGATCCGTCAGCCCGACCGGCCGCATCGGCCCGAACCGTAGCGTATCGAAACCGCGGCGCGCAATTTGCTCGATCGGCATACAGCCTTCGAAAACCTGTTGGTCCTCGAAACCGCGCGGCGTGACCAAATCGGCCTCGTTCAAAGCTTGCACGAAACGCTCGTACTGCGCTTCGTCCAGCGGGCAATTCAGATAATCTCCGGGGTCGTCGCTCCGGCGGTTGGCCAAAAAGGCAATGTCCCGATCGATCGAATCATCGGCCACAATCGGGCTGGTGGCATCGTAGAAATGCAGGTGTTCCGAGCCGGTTTCCGCCGCAAGTTTCGCCGCCAAACGGTCGCCGGTCAGCGGCCCCGTGGCGATGACAGCCGGCGCGTCGGGTAGATCGACAACCTCTTCGGTGCGTATCTCAATTCGTTCCTGCTGCCGCAGAATTTCGGTAACGCGCGCGGCAAAACGCTGCCGGTCGACCGCCAACGCTTTGCCCGCCGCCACGCTGGTTTCCCGCGCCGCGGCAACAATCATGCTGTCGAAGCACTCCATCTCGGCCACGAGCAAACCCTTGGCCGTGCCGGGAGCCGCGCTGCCCAGACTGTTGGAACACACCAGTTCCGCGAAGTCGGCACTTTGGTGAGCGGGAGTGGAAACGGCCGGCCGGGATTCATATAGCACGACGTCGAAACCGGCGCGCGTCAATTGCCAGGCGGCCTCGGAGCCGGCGAGCCCCGCCCCGACGACCACAACATTAGACACGGTTCACGCCTCCGTGGCGTTTTCGCCTTCCGTTTCGGAATCGGGAACAGTTTCCGCTTCGGCGAAGTCGCAATCTTTCACCGGGCACACGAGGTACGACTGGCCGTCCCGTTTTTGCCGCAGCAAGTAAGGGCTGCTGCACTCGGGGCACTCTTTGGACACCGGCTCGTGGCGGAAGGTCATGCGGCATTTCGGATACGCGTTGCATCCCCAGAAGACGCCTCGCGGGCCGGTTCGTTCGACGATTTGTCCCTCGCAGCCTTCTCGCGGACACGCCACGCCGGTTTCGAACGCCAGCGTTCCTTTGCATTTCGGATACTTTTCGCACGAATAGAAACGGCTGCCTTTGCGGCTGAATTTCATGACCATGGGGCCGCCGCATTTCGGACAGATTTTGTCGGAAGGAATCGGTTCCGCGCGCTGCATTTGCTCTCGTTCCACGATCACAATATTGCCGTCATCGTCGCGCTTGAAGTTGGCGGTATGCCGGCATTCGGGAAACTTCGAACAACCCAGAAACGCCCCGTTACGGCCGTATTTGATCAGCAGTTCGCCCTCGTCGCAGGTCGGGCAGGAAATCCCGGTCTTCTCCCCTTCGCGCTTGAGGTTCTTCATTTCCTGTTCGGCTTTTTCCAAGTCCACGGTGAAGGCCGTCCAGAAATCCTGCAGCAACGACTGCCATTCCACCTTGCCGGTTTCGACGTCGTCGAGTTGGTCTTCCATGCGGGCGGTGAAGCTGACGTTCAAGATGTCCGGGAACGAGGCGACCAGCAGCTTGGTGACCGCACGGCCCAGATCCGTCGGCCGCAAACCGCCGCGTGTTTTCTTGGCGCCCGCCGGCTGATCGGCGGTTTCCTTTTTCGTCGCCTTGACGCGCTCGACGTATTCCTTGTCGAGAATCGTCGACAAAATCGCGGCGTAGGTCGACGGCCGGCCGATGCCTTTTTCCTCGAGTTCGCGGATCAAAGTCGCTTCGGTGAAGCGCGACTGCGGTTGGGTAAATTTTTGCTGCGATTCTACTTTTTCCTCCCGCAATTGCTGAGACTGCTCCAAGGACGGCAATTTCGCTTCCGGGCCGTCCTCATCGGCATCACCGTTGCGACCGTTTTCGTCGTCGTCACGCATCGCCGCAAAGTGCCCGGCGAAGATTTCGCGGTGTTCGCCGACCACCAATCCGTAGGGACCGTTCTCGATGTTGATCGTCGTGACGGCGTACTCGGCCGGGGCCATCTGGCTGGCGATAAACCGCTTCCAAATCAATTCGTAAATCTTGAATTGCCGTGGCGTCAGGCGGCTTTTGAGTTTCTCGGGCGGCAGATCCAAGCTTGTCGGGCGGATCGCCTCGTGCGCCTCCTGCGCTCCCTTGCGACTGCGATAAACATTCGGTTTTTCCGGCAAAAAGTCCTTGCCGTAGGTGCGCTCGACATACCCCAGCGCCGCGGCCTGCGCCTCGCCGGCCACGCGCACCGAATCGGTACGCATATAGGTAATCAAGCCTTGCGGTCCGTCGCCGCCGACCTCGATGCCTTCATACAGTTCCTGCGCAACCCGCATCACGTTGGCCGGGGTCAGGCGAAGGCGCCGGCTACCGGCCTGCTGCAACGTGCTGGTGATGAATGGCGGCAGCGGCCGTTTTTTCTGCGTTCGGCGGGCCACTTTCGCCACGACGTACGACCCGCGCTTCAGCTCATCGAGAATCGCCTGCGCCGTTTCACCGTCGTTGATCGCGAGTTTCTTGCCGCCCTTGGTCGTGAGTTTCGCCGTGAACACGGGCGGTTCTCCCGCGGCCAAATCGACGAAAATCTCCCAGTATTCCTGCGGAGCAAACTTCTCGATTTCCTCTTCGCGCTCCACCACCAAGCGTACGGCTACCGATTGCACGCGCCCGGCCGAGAGCCCCCGCTTGACCTTTTTCCACAACAGAGGCGAGAGCTTGTAGCCCACTAATCGGTCGAGAATGCGCCGCGCCTGTTGGCTGTTGAACTTGTCTTCATCCAGTTCCTGCGGATTGTCCAAGGCAGCCAAAACCGCCCGTTTGGTAATTTCGTTAAAGCTGACGCGTTGCACCGGCTTGCCCTTGACCCCCAGCGATTGCGCGATGTGCCAAGCGATGGCTTCCCCTTCGCGGTCGGGGTCGGGGGCCAGCAGAACGCGGTCGGCCGCTTTGGCGGCTTTACGCAATTCGGTCAGCACTTTTTCTTTCCCTTTGATCGTAACGTATTTGGGCGCGAAGCCGTGGTCGACGTCCACTCCCAGTTCCTTGGGCGGCAAGTCGCATACGTGACCGACCGAGGCGCGCACGACGTACCCCGCACCCAGATATTTACTGATCGTTTTGGCTTTACTCGGTGACTCTACGATGACCAGCGATTGCGTCATTGATCCTCCAGGTTCGCATAATATCGATTGCCGGGACGGCGTTTGACCCGGCCCATCAATTCCAATTCGACAAGCGCCGCGTTAACCCGCGCCGCGTCCATTCCCGTTTTCTCCACCAGCTCGTCGGTATCCGCCGGTTCGAGAACCAACGAATCCCAAACACTTCCGGCATCGCCCGGTGGCGGCGGAACCCGCGGTGCGAAGCTCTGCAGGGCCTCGTCCTCCGCTCGTCCCCGGCGCTGGTACTCTCCCAACACCTCCTCCACCACATCCACGATATCCAGCAACGGTTTCGCGCCGTCTCGAATCAACCGGTTCGTGCCCTTGCTTTGGGCTCGATCGATCTGTCCCGGCACGGCGATCACCGTTTTATTCTGCTCCATGGCGTACCGCGCGGTGATAAGCGCGCCGCTTTTGTCGCCCGCTTCCACAACTACCACCGCTCGCCCCAATCCGGCCAACAGGCGATTCCGCCGCGGAAACGTCCCCCGCGTCGGTCGCGTGCCCGGCAGCAACTCGCTAAGCAGGGTTCCGCCCGCGGCAACGACTTGCTCGAACAAGGACGCATGTTCCGGCGGATAAGGAACGTCCAGCCCCGCCCCGCAGACCACGACGGTTTTTCCGCCGGCCGCCAACGCACCGCGGTGGGCCAATCCGTCAATCCCGCGCGCCCCGCCGCTGACGGTGCAAATTCCGGCACGAGCCAACGCGGCGCCCAAGCGCTCGGCCACCTTCTCCCCGTAAGGCGTGGGGTGGCGCGTGCCGACGATGGTGGCCGCCAGTTGAGTCGTATCCTCCAGGCTTCCTCTTACAAAGAGCACCGGCGGTGCACCGTCCATCATGCGCAACGCGCCGGGATAGCGGGGATCGGCTATCGTCACGATCTCCTGTCCCGCTCGTTCGGCGTCCTCCAGAATGCGGTCCACCGCGTCCCAATCGTTGAACCCAGCCATGGCGCGGGTTCGCGCCTCGGACAAGCCCGAAGTGCGCAAAAGCGCCACGCCCGCTTCAAAGGCGTCCTGCGGTCCGGGGAAAGCAGCCAGGACACTCGCCGCTGCCATCGGGCCGATACCTGGGACGCACGTCAGTGCCACGTAATACCGGGGCATCTTGCCTCCCGCGATTGGGGCGTAAGAAAAACACCGTCTCGCGGGCTCTGTCAAGGTCCCCGTATTTTCCGGAACGATAACCACTCGTTTTCCATCGCAAGCCGAGTTGCCGAAAAAGAGCGGTTGCCTGTTCTACGCGCCGTCGCGACGGGCGATTAACGACGAATGCCGGCAAGGCCCGAGGCGCTTACCGGCATTCCAACGGCTGACCCGCGGGTCAGCCCGGTATGGGTAGCTTTTTACTCGACGTCGCTGATCACGGTGTCGCCGATGTGAACATCTCTGGTCGCGTTCGTGATGAGCACCGTCGCGGTTTTATTGTCAACCCGCGTGACGATGGCGTTGCCGATTTTGTAGGACGGCAGTTCTTGCTTGTCTTTGCTGGCCCGCCAAATCGAGAAGCTGTTACCGACCTTCAGGCCGTTTTTCAAGCCGAGGTCGACGAAGGCCATCTTCATCGGTCCCAGCAACATGTCGTTGTCCGGCGGTCCGTGCACGATGGTGCCGGTCATTTCCAGGTCGGTCATTTTGAGTTTGATGCGAACGTCATCACGCGGCATGGCGATCAAACGGTCGCTCACGATAATTTCGGAGGTGGCGTCGATGATTTTGCCGGTATAGACGACTTTGCCGTTGGGCAGCGTCGTGGCATCGACGGTCTCGAGTTCACCGAGCAGATTGATCATGTATCCCACGTTGCCCATGCCGCCGGGGTGGTTCACCTTTTTCTGGACGCGGAACACGGTGAACACATCGCCGAGCTGCACGTTCGCGCTTTTCTTCATCCGGAACGAAATCTCATGCAGTTCGCCCAATAGGATTTGACCGTCGATGTGGTCGATGATCTCGCCCGCACCGTCGATCGATTCCTCGCTGATCATGTCGATCTTGTTCACGCGCGTGCCGTACACGAAGGTCAAGTCGAACACGCCCATAGCAGGCGGTTCGAACAAATCGCGTTCGGGCGGCCTGACCTCGCCGAACAACGTCACACCGCGTTCGAGCTTGACCTTGAGATTCTGGCCCGGGTAAATCCAGTGTGGATCGGCGACTTGGGGGTTCATTTCCCAAATCAACGGCCACGCCCACGGATCGCTGTAGAACTGCTGTGACAGATCCCACAGGGTATCGCCGGACACAACCTTGTAGTCCACGATCTCCACCTTCTGCATCACGCCAACCGGTTTCTGGGCCGCGGTGACCTTCTTGTCGGTTTGCGACCAAGCCAGGCCGGCGGTCAAAAGGACCAACAGCACGATGCCGGTCAGCAGCAGGGTACGACGATGATTCATGAATCAAACCTCCTTCAACGAGGCGAATCGAGCTTGATCTTTTTCGCCTCGGGGGAATCCGGATACTGTTGCAAAAGACGCTGTTGCGCCTCGTTGCCCTTGGCGGTCTGTCCCAGTTGCCCAAAGCAAACCACCATCCAATATAGCGCCCGCGGCGCGTACGGCCCGGCGACTTCGCCCGCAGCCAGGCATCGTTCGTATTCGCGAACCGCCTGCGTAAACTCGCCGAGGTTGCGATACGTCTGGCCCAGTGCATAGCGTGCCTGAGGAATATACGCGCTTTGCGGATACTGTGTCACAAAAGCATTGAGATCGTAAATCGCCAAGCCCCAATTCTGCTGTTTTACTTGGCGCATAGCACTTTCAAAAGCGGCGCGATCGTCGGCGTCGGGCTGACCCGAGCCGGTCGGCAGGGGCAGCGGGGACATAGGTTCCGGATTCGTATCGAGCGAGGGATTTCCGGCGTCGGCGGTGACCTGCGGCCGATCGATGTAGACCGTAGGGGTTTGCATGTCTTCACGCATCTTGTTGATCGCCTCGCGATTGTTGCGCGTGCCTTCCCGCAGAACGAACATCGAACTGCTCATTTCCTCCATGCGGAGGTTCATATCGGCAAGCGTCGCCTGCAATTCGGTGACCTGGGCACTCAGTTCATCCACCCTTTTTTTGGCGTTCTTCTCAGTCGTCGCACACCCCACCAGCGCGAGGATGCCCAGACTGATCACGAATATGGTCCACCTCTGTTTGCCCATACGTGTATACGAATCCCTACTTTAGTCGCTGCAATCGTATCGCTCAGGCCCGGAGGCTGTCAAGCGAATTTACCCTACTTACGAGCAATTATTTATAAAATTCTAAGGTTTCGCAAGAACTTTTGTTCGCACCACGAGCGGTCGGTCGTAAATGTCTAGGAATGCCTTTTCATCGCCCGGACGGTACGAAAGCAGCGGAAACATCTGCACGAGAATGGTGTAGTCGCCTTTTTCCAACTCGTCGAGCCCGTCCAATTCGAAACCCAAACAGCCGAAACAACCCGGATAACGCTCCGGTTCGTCCGGCGTTGACGCATCGTCCAGATAGTACAGCGGCATCGAAACCGACTGCGGCGCATCGATCATGACCTGCCGCGAAAACCAACCTTCCCGATGCTCGGGCCGCGTTCCGGCGACGACCTGCCAATCCGACGGTGTGGTGTCGACATGGCGCTCGGCTTCGCTCATGCGACCGTCGATGAGCATCCCCTGCCGGTTGTGGGCATTGTAGAACTTGCGCCCGGGAACATCCGGAGGGGTATCGACATAAACCCGCAAACCAGCCTCCTCGAAAAACCGGGGGACCCTGAAAGGTACCCGAATTTTCAAAGGAAATTGCATTCCGGTCTTCCAGTAAACGCTGGTTAGCTCCACGCTGGGGCTCGGGACCCGTCCGAACAACCTCACCCAGTTTCGGGTCCGCCTGACGACCCGCACCGGGCCATCGGTATAGGCAAGGATTTCCGCACGAAAATCGTTCTCGTTCTTGGATATTGTCAATATATTCCATACAGTTACGGCGCGAGCGCGGATCTTTTGGCGATCGGCGACGCTCTGTCCGCTCCCACCAGCTCGGCGCGGCACCGCCAGTCGGCTAATGCTGATGGGCGCCTCGGCATGGTAGCCGATGGTGTAATCCGTTGTTTCAATTAGATTTTTCTCGACGTTGTAGGTCACATAGTCGGTCCCGGACCGCGGGGCTGTGTCGGGATACACCGCCAGGTATACATACGCCCTGCTCCCGTCAACGGGGTCCTGTACTTCAATTTCTTGAATGTTTTCAACATCTTTTGGAAACGGTAGGCCGGTGCAGCGCGGGCCGGTATCGGCGACCATGAAGGCGATTTCGTCGTCGGCGTCGAATCGACCCCAATCGATATCCGCCTCGGCTTCCGGCCCCGATTGCAGCACGTATCGGTCGTGCAAACGCTCGTCGATCTGGAAAGGAACCGGACGCCAGCGATCGCTGTCACAACCTAACAGCGCGAGT
This sequence comes from Candidatus Lernaella stagnicola, assembly GCA_030765525.1. Taxonomy (NCBI): domain Bacteria; phylum Candidatus Lernaellota; class Candidatus Lernaellaia; order Candidatus Lernaellales; family Candidatus Lernaellaceae; genus Candidatus Lernaella; species Candidatus Lernaella stagnicola. Next base: position 149,395 of record JAVCCK010000034.1, on the reverse strand, counting down.
CGGCGAATCTCGATTCGGTGTGCCGACGCGAGCAAATCGCCGCGAACGACGACCGGATCGGGCGTCCGATCCAGAGTTTTGGACGCAATCGAGGTTCCAATCGGAAGCAAAATGAGGCTCAACAGCGTCGCAATCGCGCTAATATAGTGTACAAGACGTTGTTTCATTGGGCCGATGGTGTAAGCCCAACGCGGCAGTGTCAAGTCAAAGATTTTTGTTTTGACAACAGGGAATCAGCCGGGCAAACTTAGCTCAGCGGTCGTAGACACCGTGGAAAGGAAAAGATCGCCAATGAGATTGTATGTTTTGATCGTGATTGCGATTTTGGCCATGGGCTTTTTCGTGGCGTGCGGTAGTGACGAAACCGAAGCACCCAATTCGTTCGGCTCCACCGACGACGATGACGACGACGGCGGCGGCGACGGAAGCCTATTCAGCGAAGAGTGCGATATCGACTACAGCGTCGATATGGATTGTGACGGTCCCGAGGCTGAATGCACCCACGCGCGATTGCTCAATGAAGATCGCTACGCCCATCCGGAAGAATCCGACTGCGCCCAGCCCTTATTCTACGACGATCCAGTGGCCGCAGTGGCCGAAGCCCATTCGCGCGATATGTGTGAACGCGGCTTTTTCGATCACGCGAACCCCGACGGCGAAAGTCCCTTTGATCGTATGGAGGCGGCGGGGCTCGGTTTTGTCGCGGCCGGCGAGAACATTTACATGGCTTGTGGGATGTCGTTGAGCCAGGTGATCACGCAAGCCGAAATCGATTTCATGGACGAGCCGGAATGCGAGCCCAACCACCGCTCCAATATCCTGGCACGGAATTTCAAGTTTGTCGGCGTGGGCATCTACGAATGCGACGACGGCTGCATTTACCTGACCCAGGATTTCATCACGTACGCGTATGGCGATATCCGCACGGATCAGCACGAATATTGTCCGGCGCTAGATTAGTCACGCGCATACAAGGAAGGCGGGCCCTGCAAAACAGCCCGCCTTATTTGCATCTGCAAGTGGAGCAACTACCTTCGTCTAAACGATGATGTCGATCGTTTCCTTTTCCATTTCCGCCGCAGCGCGCAACATCGAGACGTTGGCTTGGTGCGCCGCCTTGGCCAGTTTTATGCTGACGATATCCTCCGGCAGATGGACGTCGGCGTCCGGGCCGCTGAAGCCGGCGATTTTTTGAGCCGCTTTTTCGACTTGGTGTTCGGCGCTCTTGATGCCCTGCACCGCGTAGCCGATTGCCTGCGTTAAGGCCATGACGCACCTTTCTTTTGTTTCATCTCTTATCTTGTTATCGGTTTGAATTTGCTGCTACTTGAGCGGCTCGGCGGCCAGCAAGACCCCAGACGTACTCGGGTCGCTCACCAAATAGTCGGCCAAATGGCGGGCCAGTAGGGCGTGACCGGCGGCGTTGATGTGAACCGGGTCGTCCGCCATCAAATAGGAACGTGGCTTGCCGGTCTCGTGGAAAAGCGTCCACGCGTCGAAAAAGGGCGCCTTCTCCGTCTTGGCTACCTGCTTCATGTTCTGCTGGAGTTCACGCAACCGGGGCATCTCGATGTCGTAGAAGAAGTGCTCGCCGAAGAACTCCGAAGCTAGAACCACTCGGCAGCCGCGGCTCTTGGCCGCATGAATGATGTCGCGCAGATTCGCGGCGAAATCTTCCGGCGGATTGACGGGCTTCCATCGTGCGGGTTCGTACCAACGCAATCCCCCATCGCGCCACTGCACAATGAGGGCCGTAAGACCATTGTAAAGGGCGCTGCCACGCAAGACGCCCTGGATAGTCGGCGCCGAGGAGGTTTCGCCCGCCTGTTTTCGGCGCCACAATTCCCGATACGTTTGCAGCCCCTTGTGCTCCAAGACGTCGTTGCGGGCGGCGTATACGATCAAAATATCGGGGTTGTACTGCAGCAGGTATTCGGTGGTCAGCACCATGACTTGAAAAACAAGAAATCCCCTGACGCCGCCGTTAAGGACCTCAACTTGCCGGCCGGTTTTCGCCTGCAAATCTTGTTCGAGCAAAGCGGAAAAAGCGGTTTCCGGCGTCGGTTGGCCGTCGCCCCAGGCGTTGGATCCGCCGGTGACGATGATACGCGCCGTGCCCTGCGGCTTTTGGCGCGTCGCATCTTCATCGCCGCGGAAACGTACCCGCGGCACGCGAAAGTCACCGCGGTCGTCGGAATCTTGTTCGTAGCCGAAAAACCGCTTGGGCACCCAGAATAGGTCCTCGTGCGTTTGGTAATCCGCCCCGATACCGGCGGGCTTTACGTAATTGGCCGCGGGGGAAAGACGCAACGCGCCGTCGAGCACGAATAGAAATAGAACGGCGTGAGCCAGACGCAGCCAACCGTAATGACCCAACCGATCGCGGTTGGCGGCCAACGGAACCGCGAGCAGCGCGACGCCCGCGGGCAGTAATCCCCACAGGGCGTACGGGCCGACCGGCGGTTTCTGGGTAGAGAGCACCGCGATGACGGCGAAGGGAGCCAGTAGCAGGGCCGTCGCGGCAAGCCACCGCCCCTTTCGCCAATCGAGTTGGAACGCCACGTCGAATCCCAACGCCGCGGTAAGCAGTAAGGCCGCGATTCCAATTCGTGGCGACGCGTATGCTATGAGAGCGCCGCAACACAATACGAAACCGAGTAAGCCGACGCCGCCAAGTACGTAGCGCCGCGTGCCGCCCGACGGTTCACGAAAGCTCCCGCCCGCCACCAGCCAAAAGGCGACGCGCGAAGCCGCAAACAGCGCCAACGCCAACGGATGCAGCGTAGGTAGCCACAGGCATGCGCCCGCCAGGGACAGCCAGCACCCGACCGCCAGCGCGCTCAGCACGAGACTCGTCAGCCACCGGCCGCGATCGACTTGCAGACGGCCGACCAGGCGCGACTCCATCCAAAACCACGCCGCCGCCACGACAAGCATAAGCAGCCACATCGCCACGCGTTTGTCCCGCACATCCGCGGCGCGCCCCACGTCGCGCACGGCGACCTCCGCCAGCCCGGCCGTCAGATAACATCGCTCAGGCCGGCCGTGCTCCTCTCGCCTGCTCAGCGCCCCGCCGTTGAGCGCAAACAAAATCCCGCTTTCCCTGGGCAGAACCTCCAGCGTGACGTATTGATCGTTCGCGAAAAGGGGATAATCCGAACGCGCGGGTCGGTAGATCGCCTCGCCCTGCTTGCTGAGGCATTTCAGATGCAGGCCTTCGGGATTCGCTGTCCGTAGAATGATTTTCAGCGCTGCGCCCGCAGTGTCCAGCGCCAACGTTTCGCCGGCCGCGAGTGGATACGGCGCCAAGGCAAGGTCCTGCGTCAAACCGTACACAAAGCCCCAAGCCGCCAGAACGGCCAAGAGAATTAAGACGGTTTTACGACGTCGGCTCATTCCTCCTCGCGAGGCTTCTCCGAAACCGGAACGGGTTGGTCGAGATCGGCCGCGGGCAACTGGAGATAAGGCGCGAACTCCACGGGCGTCGCCGCGGGCGGCACGGAGGCTTCATCACCGGCCAGCCAGGCCCGCCAGGTATCAACATCGAACTCGAGCGCGGCCCGCACCGACAGTAGCAACGGAAAGGGTTTTGAAGACGGCCGGCTGATGCTCACGCCATCGAGCGAAGCCGCGAGGCGCAGAGCGCGGATGTCCTCCATCGTGACTTCCTCGGGGCGGGGCGCGAAGAGCACCAGCGCCGTATCGTCGTCGGCAGCGTTTTTTTCCAGGTCGCGACGCAAGGCCGCCAGCGAGAAGCGGACCATTTTGACTTCGTCGTCGCTGAGCACCTCGCTGACTCCCTCTTCTTCGACGACAAAAACAATGGAGCGCAACGCCATAGGGTCGACTTCAATATCCATGTCCGCGTCGTCTCGAACGAACAATGCCAAGGGACGCCGGAACGCTTTTTCGAGACGCTGCAGGTGCTTGCGCCATAGGTTGATGCGCGGCACGTGCGGCGCGAGTTTCGGTTCCAGGCTGGGTTCGTCGGCGAGTCGGGCGAACGCCACCCAGTCGGTTTGGGGCTCGCGCACCACGCCCGATTCGACACCGGCGTCCCAAAAGCGCGTTCCCGGCAGCGGCGGCAGCCAACCCACGCGGGCCGAGGCGAGGATGCCGCCGGCAATCTTCTCGGTGAGAAAAGCAAACAAGTCGCGAATCCGTTCGATGTCGTCGCCGGGCGCGCCGACATGGGCAAACAGGTGAACCGCCGCTTCATAACGCTCGCACACTTCGATGGCGTTCTCGAGCGTTTCCAGATCGACGCGCGCACCGTACAAATCGTCAGGATCGCGAAGATCGCCGATCATATCCAGCACGACCCGCGTGACGTTGAGGCGCACCCAAAACTCGCCCACTTCATCGGTAACCCAGGCGGCGCGGGCGTGCGCTTCAAACTGGACGGTTCCAAGGACCTCTTTGTCTTCGAGTAGGTCGGCCAGATCGACCAGCCGCAACGCGTCGGCGGTGAGCCAAGGGTCGTCGAGTAATATGGCGGCGTTTTTTTCCGCAGCCAGTTCCTCGATTTCGTGCGCGATGACACCGTTCGTGAAGGCTCGGTAGCGCCCCCAGTTCACGTAGCCGCCCAGAATGCCGTCCTCGAAAGGCGACCCCCGTCCGCCCACGACGGCGGGGAACGGCGAGCGCGGCAGAATGTCGCGGCGGGGCACCGGCATCGCCATTTCCAGGTCGATCAGTTCGCGCGGATCGGTGACGACCGGCGTGCGGTGTTCGAGAAAAACGACACCGGGCACGTCGCGCAGGTCCTCGGGGGACAGATCGCCGGTTGATTTCAACACGTTGAGCACATGGTGGAGGGAATCTTCCGGTTCGCCGACCAATCCGACGTCGAAAATCGGATCGAGGCTTTCGGGCCGGTTGGATATGTGCGGGCCGCAAAGCACGAACTTGGCGCGGCGACGTTGCTTGATCTCGCGCGCAGCCTCGACGGCGCGGGCGTAGTGAAACGAATTGCACAATATGCAGACGACATCGGGGTTGACGGCCAACAGCCCTTCCACGTCCGGCTCGTAGGAACACTGCGCATCGAAGTCGAGGTACTCGAGAAACGCCGCCATGTACGCGAACGTCAACGGATGCCGCAGGGAACGGCCGGATCGTTCGTCGACCCAGTGAAACACAACTCGCACGTGGCTTTCCTCCGGTATAGATACGATGAGGTTGCTACGGTAACGACCCGCCGCGCGGCGGACAAGCCGGAGCCTTAGAAATGGAAGCGCGTACCGAGAAAGACCGAATTGCCGCCGGCGTCGTTGTCGTCCAGGTCGGTTTTGGGGTCCTGCCCCTTGAAGTGCACGAAAGCGAAGCGATCTTCCAGGACGATACCGATCCAATTGAGTACGAAGAATTCGGCGCCGACCATCGCGTGGTAGCCGAGCGTGCCCTGGCTGTCGGCGTTGGATTCGGAGGTGTCGTTGCCGAAGCGGTCGGTGTATTCATAGCTGGAGCCCAACACCCGCCAGTACAGCCCCAAGCCGCCGCCGGTATACAGGTTCACGAATTTGATCGGCAGAACGATCTTGGGCGTAATCGTCAGGGCCGTGATCGAAAGTGCGATGTCGCCCTTGACGCGGTTTTCGTCGGTGACGCCGTCGACGATCACATTGGCCCCGTACCACTGGACTCCGCCGCCGAGTACGAAATTCGGGTGGAAGCGATACTCAAAATCACCTTCGACAGCAAAGCCGTCGAACGCACCGGCGTCGATCGATTGGTCGATCTCACCATCTTCGAGCACGCCGTCGCCATCGGGGTCGTCGGTGGGGTTGTAGCGCACAAAGTTGTGGTAGCCGAGCTTGAGGCCCAGGCCGATTTTCTTCTCGGCGGCCTGCGCCGCGCCGACCCAACACAACACGATCAACGCGATTCCGACAAGGCGCAATGTACGCCGCATACGACCTCCCCCGCGGATAGTTGCCGTCATCCTACCGCAAGCCCCCGCGATAGCGCAAGTTTTTGCGGCTCGTCTTTTCTTTTGGCGGCAAACGCGCTAAGCAGGGGCCCATGAACGAGGCACACCGGAAACGCGAGCGTTACATCACGTTGGCGGCGCTGACGTTGTTTTTGGCAACGTGGCCGTTACTCGTGCGCGTGGCGCCCCTGCAGGATCAAATGGACTGGGTGCTGCAGGCGCAGATCATCGCCGACGCCGGAAGTCAGCCGTGGGCGGACAATTTTGTGGTCAACCTGCAGCCCATCCCGAACCTGCTCGGGACCCTGGTGATCGCCGGTTTGACGAAGCTGGCGCCGGTATTCACCGCGGCGGCGCTGGCCTACGCGCTGTATTTGATCTTGTTCGTGACGGCGTTTTCCTATTTCGCACGCGCCGAAGGCCGGGAGCGCCCGCTGGCTGAACTGGCGGCGGTCGTGTACGCGGCCAACCATTTTTTCTTGATGGGTTTCTTCAATTTCACGATCGGCTTGGCACTGCTCTTCCTGGTGCTCGGTTTCCTGCGTCGCGTTGAGGACAAGTGGTCGGTCGGGCGCTGGCTGATTCTCGCGGCACTCGTGTTTCTGGTTTACCTGTCGCACTTCCTGACTTTTGCGGTCGCCGGTTTGGCCGTGCTGATTTTCGCGTGCTTCGGCAAGCAACGGGGGCGTCGGCTGCTGGTGACCGGCACGGCCTTTGCGCCGTCTTTGGCGTGTTTGGCGTGGTACGTTTCGCAACGAGCGGGCGAGTTCTGGTTTCACTACGCCTTTCACAATCCCCTTTACTACACGTGGTACAAGGTCGGCCCGTGGGCGATTGCGTCGAGTTACTACCCGTTGACGCCGACCTGGGCGGCTTGGATCAACACGGCGATCAACGCCGCAGCAATCCTGGCCGTCGGCGCGTTCATCGTGGTGTCTGCCGTGCGGGGCCGCTTCGACCGCCGCAATCCAGTGATCGTGCTCGCCGTCGCCCTGATTATCATCGGCCTGCTGACGCCCACCCGTATTTACGAACTGCTGCGGCCGGGACAGCGGCTGATCTTCGTGGCGGTTCTGCTGTTGTTCGCATCGACATCCAGCCCCGCGACTCTCTCGACGCGCCGTTTTCGCCTGGCGGGGCTTGCGGTGGCGGCGCTGCTGGCGTGGAACGCGGTATGGTGGTTTCAGGCGGGCGGCGTTCTTCAGCAAGAGCGCCGCGTGCTGGAACAGTTGGTTCCACCGCGGGCGAAGATGTTGATACTCGCCGACTCGCATTTTCATTTTCGAGAGAACCGGTCGTATTTGGAGAAGGCGGCCGACCCCTATTCGTACCCGAACTCGGTCAATCCGTTGCGCTACCTGCCGTATCACCGGGTGATCACCGGCGGCGGCTATCTGCGGGCGCTGTTCGGTACGGGCATCGTGACCGTGCGCAATCCGTCACGACTGCCGGACGTAAGCCGCATATGGCATCTGGATGATCCGGACATGGTGGGGCAGTACACTCACTTGGTGGCGACGGGGTTTGCCGCCAACCTTCACGCCATCGCCGAACGAGCCGAGCCGCTGTTCGATCTTGATTATCTCGACGAGCGCCTTTTGGTCATGGAGCGGCGGGCCGAGCCGACTCCCTAATCGATCAGCTTCAACAGGACGACCGCGTGCGCGACCATCGCTTCGCCCTGCCCGGTTATGCCCAGCCCCTCTTCGGTTGTCGCCTTGACGTTGACGCACATCTCGCCGACTCCCAACACGCGTGCCAGGTTCTCCCGCATCTTCTCGACGAAGGGCGCGATCTTCGGTTTCTCTGCGATCACCGTGGCGTCGACATTTGCGACGACGAAGCCCCGTTCACGGGCGAAACGCACGCAGCGCGCAAGCAGTTCAAGGCTGTCGGCCCCGGCGTATTCTGGGTCGGTGTCGGGAAAATGGCGGCCGATGTCGCCCAGCGCCGCGGCACCGAGAACCGCGTCGGCTACCGCGTGGGTCAGCACGTCGGCGTCGCTGTGACCGAGCAATCCTTTTTCGAAGTCGATCGTCACGCCGCCGAGGATGAGAAGACGCCCCGCAACAAGGCGGTGCACATCGTAACCGTGCCCGATGCGGTAGGTCATCGCCGAACTCCTTTCAGCAAAGCCCGCGCCACGAGAAGATCGTGCGGCGTCGTGATCTTGATGTTTCGTTCATCGCCTTCCACGATGACAATCTGCCCGCCCACGCGCTCGACAAGCTGGCAATCATCGGTGCCCACGAAACCGTCGGCCTCGGCCTTGCGGTGCGCGTCGACCAGCGTGTGGTACTGGAATGCCTGCGGCGTCTGGGCGCTGAAGAGCCACCGCCGGTCCGGAGTCTGCCGAATAAAACCGTCGTCGGTAATGACCTTGATTGTGTCTGTGACCGGCACGGCCACCAAGGCGCCGCCAAAGTTAGCGGCGATGCGCACCGATTTATCGATGAGCTTGGGATCGACGAAGGGGCGCACACCGTCGTGCACGACGACGACATCGGGCAGCAGGCCGAGCTTTTCGATGGCCGCCAAGCCTTTGGCAACCGATTCCTGCCGGTTCTTGCCGCCCATGGCGACGCGCACCATCTTGTCCAGATTTCCCCGGTCGACCAATGTGTCGCGGCAGAACACGACGTCTCCCCGGGGCACCACGAGAATGATCTGGTCGACGAGATCGGCGGCCGCCACCGCTTCGAGAGAGCGTTGGAGAATCGATTTGCCTTCCAGCTCGATGTATTGCTTCGCCTGGTCGGTGCGCATGCGACGCCCCCGGCCACCGGCGACCACAATCGCCACAGTGAGCATGCCGGCCTCCTGCAAGAATGGTTAATTACTTAATAGTAGAATCTTGCCCGGTTTGCACCCCTGTCGTTTTTTCCGTAACGTGTGGCCGCGTGTTTCGGAGACCAACGAATATGATTCGTCTCGCCCTGGATTGGTGGAGCTATCACAACTCGCTGCTGGCCGGTCGCCTCGACCACGAGACGATGATTCGGCGCGGCGCGGAGCTGGGCGCTGTCGGCGTCTCGCTGGAATATTTCGCCCTGCCCGCCGCATGGCGGACTAACCCCGTAAAACTGCTGCAATTGCAGAGCGAATTTCGGCTCGAGTACACGCTTGGCTTCGGCGTGCCGCTCTCGATGCCGGACGCGGCGTGGCGACTGGTGGGTCGTGAACTGAATTCGTTTTGGACACTGGCCCGCCGCCTGCGAGTCCGTACCGTCGAGGCGAGACCCGCATTCTACCTGCCCCTGCCCTCGCTGGCCCCCTTGTATGGTGGATTCAGTTTCACCGGACGCATGCAAATGCGATGGGCGGCCAAGCGCCTGGCGGAGTTTTGCGATCGCGCGGCGGAAGCCAACTTGGTCGTGACCTTCGCCAATCAAGGTGTGGTCGGCATCCAGAAACTGCTGTGGCTGGTTCGCCGTGTCGATCGTGACAACTTGAAAGTGGCGCTCAATACAGGTCAGGCGTTGGCGCAAGGTGAGGATCCCTACCGGCTGGTGGATGAATTCGCCCCGTTGGCGGCGACCGTGTTTTTGCAGGATCGCGTGGGCATGGGTTTGCGCACCGCAGGCCGTCCGATCGGTGAAGGGCAGATCGATTTTCGGGAGATTTTCCGCTTGTTGGCGCGGCATCGATTTGACGGCTTGTGCGCGGTGGATGTCGACCTGCCTTTGTGGAACGGGCGCAAAGAGGACAAGTGGGTTGAGAAAAGTTTCGTGCACTTGGTCAAATTGCTGGAGGAGCCGCAGTGGCAGAACGAGAACTAATCGTCATCACTGCCGCCGGCGGCCGATTGGGACGCGAGTTGACGGCCCATTTGGCCGCGAAGCGAGTACGCCTACGCTTGGTCGGCCTGACCGTACGCCCGTGGTTTGCCGGCCACGAGACCGTAATCGGCGACCTGTTCAACCCGCTGGTCATGAAACGAGCCGTGGAAGGCGCCACGGCCATCGTGCACTTGGCGGAGGTTCGCCCCAATCGTGATTTGATCGCGCGCATCGGCCCGGTGGGTTACGACAAGCAGATGTTCCACGTCAATCTGGAAGGGACACGGCGGCTGGCGCTGATGGCGCGGGACGCCGGTGTTGGCCGATTCCTCTACGCCAGCGGCGAGAGTGTTTACGGCCCGCCGCCCCGCGAGTGTCCGTGCACCGAAGCGACCCCGCCGGCACCCAACGGGCCGTATGGGCGATCCAAACTGGAAGCGGAATACGTGCTGAACGAGCTGCACCGGAGCGGCGACCTGGAAGTGGTGGTCTTACGCTTCGCCACGATTCTCGGTCGTTTTCCGGCGAACATCGCGATGGTCAACCGTTTGTTCCGCTTGGCACTGCGACATCTGCCGATCCCGCTTACTCAATCGGGCAGCACGTTGAAACATTGCGTCCATCGGCGCGACGCCGTCGACGCCATCGAACGCGCCCTGACGCGGCCGCAGGCGTCGGGTCGGACGTACAACGTGGCCGGGGCCGGAGCGGCGACCGTCGCCGAGATTTTCGACGCGGTGACCGATGCGCTCGATAGCCACAGCGTGCCCATTCCCCTGCCGCGCCTGGCGTTGCCGGTAATCAACGCGGTAACGACGTGGATCGGCGATCCTTTTATTCTACCGGAATTCGCCCGTAGCGCGCTTGAACATACGTGCTACAGTACGGGTCGGGCACTGGCTGAGCTTGGTTTTCGGCCTAAATACGACACCCTGCAGGCCTTTCTGGAGGCGGCGGCATGGTATCGCGACCATGCCGGAGAACAGTGAGGCCGTTTTTTCGCGCCAAGCTTTTTAGCAGAGTAACCACTCGATATCCTGGACTGTAATGGTTACCGTGCTCACAGTAATGTTATACAACTGAACATAGCGAGGATTCGATGCCGACCATTTACAAGTACGAAATCGTACCGAAACTGCCGGACAAAATTTCTTCGCTGCTCGAAATCGCCTACAACTTATGGTGGACGTGGCATCACGATGCCATTGTGCTTTTCCGACGTGTCGATCGGGATTTATGGGAGGACTTGAACCATAACCCGGTGTTGATGCTGGGCCGCGTCAGTCAGGCCCGCCTGGAAGAATTGGCGAACGACGACGGCTTTCTGGCTCATTTGAACCGCGTGTACGTGGCGCTGCAGGTCTACCTGAACAGCAAAGGATGGTACCAGAAAAAGTACGGCGCCAACGGCAATCGCTTCGCCTATTTCTCGATGGAATTCGGCCTTTCGGAAAGCCTGCCCGTTTATTCCGGTGGCCTAGGCGTTTTGGCCGGTGATACCCTCAAGAGCGCCTCGGATCTCGGCTTGCCGCTGGTCGCGGTCGGTCTGGCCTACCAACAGGGGTACTTCCGGCAGTACCTGAACGTCGACGGGTGGCAGCAGGAGCAGTATCCGACCAACGACTTTTTCAATCTGCCGATGAAACCGGTCTTCGACGCCGAAGGCCAGCGTGTGAAAGTGCCGATTTGGTTCCCGCACCGCACGGTACAAGTGCAGCTTTGGCGGGTGCTGGTGGGCCGCGTAACGCTGTATCTACTCGACACCAATTGCGACGAAAATCACCCCGATGACCGCAAGATCACCGACACCCTATACGGCGGCGATCAGGAAATGCGCATCCAGCAGGAAGTCGTGCTGGGCATCGGTGGAATTCGCGCGCTGCACGCCATGGATATCTATCCGACCATCTGCCACATGAACGAAGGCCACAGCGCGTTTCTAACCCTGGAACGCATTCGGCAACTCACGGAAAGCTCCGACCTGGAGTTTTCCGAAGCCCGCGAGGCGATCGGCTCGGCCAACGTGTTTACGACCCATACCCCCGTACCGGCCGGGTTTGATATTTTCGGGCCGGAGTTGATGGAAAAATACCTGCGCGATTATCCGGCGCGCGTCGGCTTGTCGAAAAAAGCCTTTCTGGCCTTGGGACGCCTGGACCCGAACAACAACGAAGAAGGCTTCAACATGGCCCTGCTGGCGGGCAAGCACGCCAGTTTCATCAACGGCGTCTCCAAACTGCACGCCGTCGTAACGCGGGAAATGTGGAAGAACCAATGGGAAGGCGTGCCGGTTCATGAGATTCCCATCCATGCCATCACCAACGGTGTGCATTTGCGAACGTGGCTCAGCCGCGAGATGGTGGATTTGCTCGACACCTACCTGGGCAGCGAGTGGCACGAGGATCCGGAAAACGAAGCCGTGTGGCGTCGCATCGCGCAGATCCCGGACGAGGAGATCTGGCGCGTGCACATTCGTCGTCGCGAGCGTCTTGTGGGTTTCGCGCGGCGCTGTCTGCAGCAGCACTTGCTCAAGCGGGGCGCGAGCCGCAGCGAACTGGACGAAGCCAAAGAAGTGCTGAATCCCAACATCCTGACCATCGGTTTCGCGCGGCGCTTCGCCACCTACAAACGCGCGACGTTGATCTTGCGAAACCCGGACCGCCTGCGTCGCCTCCTGCTTCACTCCGAGCGTCCGATTCAATTCATTTTCGCCGGCAAGGCGCACCCGAAGGACGTGCACGGCAAGGAACTCATTAAGCAGTTGGTCCATTTCGCGCGCGAATCGCACGTGCGGCGTCGCCTGGTGTTTCTGGAAAACTACGACATCTCCGTCGCGCGTTATCTGGTGCAGGGCGTGGACGTATGGTTGAACAGCCCGCGGCGCCCGCTGGAGGCAAGCGGCACCTCCGGCATGAAAGCCGCGGCGAACGCGGCGCTGAACGTGTCGGTGCTCGACGGTTGGTGGGACGAGGCTTACCAACCCGAAGTCGGCTGGGCCATCGGCGCCGGCGAGGACTACGACGACTTCGCCGAGCAGGACCACATCGAAGCCAACGCGCTCTACAACCTGCTCGAAAACGAAATCGTGCCGACTTTCTACGACATCGACGCCGACCGCCTGCCGCGTCGGTGGATCGCGATGATGAAGAAATCGATGATGGAGTTGGTTCCTTACTTCAACACTCACCGCATGGTGCAAAACTACACCGAAGAGTTTTATCAACCCGCATTCGAACGCTATCAACGCCTCACGGCCGATGGTTACCGCCGAGCCAAGGATCTCGCGGCGTGGAAAACAAAGCTTTTTAAGTACTGGCAAGAAGTCAAAATCACCGACGTCAAAATCAACGCCGGCGACGTCCTGGCCGTAGGCGATCGTTTCGGTATCGCGGTGCAGGTCGTCCTCGGACACCTGCAACCCGAGGACGTGGTCGTGCAGGTCTACGTGGGGCCGCTGGACGACAAGGGCGTGATCATCAACGGTGAAACCATCGATCTAACCCATAGCGAAGATCAGCAAAACGGCAGTTTCCGCTACGCGACCGACATTCCGTGTAAGGCCTCCGGCCGGCACGGGTTCAGCGCGCGGGTTTTGCCGTCGCACCCGGATCTGGTGACGCACTTCGATTTGTGGTCGGTGACCTGGTCCTAACGCAAGCGTCCGGCTACGCCGAAGCTCACGGCGCCGGTGTCATCGTCGGCGCGCCAGTAATGCAGGCTGGCGTCTCCCATCGAGCCGGACCCGGGCCGCACGCTCAAGGCGTGATACAAGGGGGCGGTGCCGCACACGTTGCGGCGGTTGCCCTCGGCCACCAGCATTTCGAAAAACGCTTCCGCATCGCCTTCGTTCACCTTGTTCAGCAACTCCCGGTCGCGGTCGAGCGACTCGCGCATCTGCGTTTCTTCGATCGGCTTCGCCCAACCGAATTGCGGCCCGATGTGGGCCAGATCCACACTGGCCAGCAGCAACACGCGCTCGCCGAGACGTTCGACCACGGCAAGCAAAGCCTCCTGCACCGCCACCACGGCTTCCGTTTCGACGGGCGACGTTTGCCGCACGACGAACTCTTCGAAGCTGCCGCAAAGAATGGGTACGATCCGCGGGCAGGCGTCGCCGTACGCGTGCTTGAGGGCGGTGGCGGCCAGTTCGATGCTGTGTTCGTCACGGTGGCAGAATTCATCTTCAAAGGCGTCGAAAGGAAGGGCGGCGGCGATTTCATCGACCAGCTCGCCATCGGCTTTTACAGTGCCGAACGGCGTGTCGAAATCTTTGCGCGTGAGTGTCGCCGCGGTCGCATGCGGTTGGTGGTTCACGCCCAGCACGATCACCACGTCACCGCCAAAGCGTTGTTTCGCCGTGCTGTACGCCAAGCCCCAGGCCGACGCGCCGCGCTCGTAATCGATGTGCGGAGCCACGAGCACACCCAGATCGTTTCTCTCGTTGGGGATTTGGCTGGGCGACGGTAACAACGCCGCGCGGTAACAGTCATCCAGGAAGCCGCCGTCCGAGAAGCGATACGCACGGAGGGGTTCGCGTAGGAATTCGGTTTTGATTTTCAGAAGCTTTTCGTAACTGCGTTCGTTGTCCAGTAGGAATACGCGATCGAGTTCGTTGACGATCTTCTTGACTTGTCCCAAAGGCAATTCGTTGCCGTCGGCGGCTTCCTTCCATGCGGCGGCCAGTGCTGCGACCTGCAAGGTGCCGTCGAAGAACTGCAAACAGAAAAGCACCGAGTGGGATACCGTGAGCGCCTCGTCGGACAATTGCAGCGGGTCCCGCAGCAGGAAACTTTCCTCCCGTCCCTCGTGCAGCGGCACGATTTCGACAGCGCGCATTTTGGGCAACGAATCCTCGAGCTTCATGCGATGTCCTTTCTTTTTTTACGCGCGGCGAATGTTGTATCCTTGCTTGCCAAGCGCATCGGTACAAAGTTAACTACTGGCATAGCAAATGGGAGGATTTTTTGCCGGAACACCATCAACCCGATTTTCTGATTGTCGGCGCCGGGGTTTGCGGTTTGACGGTTGCCGACCGGCTTGCCGCCGCCGGGTCGCGCGTGACGGTGATCGAACGCGAAGACCAACTGGGCGGCCTGGCGCGCACCTTCCATTATCCGGAAGGCAATTTCGATATCGGCCCCCACCGCTTTCACACGACCGACGAGACGGTGCTGCGCTTCCTCGACGAAGTCCTCGGCGACGATGTCTTGCACATACCGCGGACCAGCCTCGTGTATTTCTTCCGGCACTACTACCGCTGGCCGATTCACCCGACGCTGCACTTGCTGCGGTTGCCGCCGCGCTTGATCGTTGGCGTCGTTCTCGACCTGCTGTTTCGCCTGTACCGCAAACGCCGCCCGAGCAGCTTCGAAGACTACATCCTGAACATGTACGGACGCACTTTGTACCGTGCGTTTTTCCGCGACTACTCGACGAAATTCCTCGGCATCACGCCGAGCGAAACTCACGCCGATTGGGCGAGAACGGGCATCGACCGGGCCATCATCGACGAGCGGCTGAAGATCAACACCTTGTTCGAATTGATCAAGAGTTTGTTCGTCCGGCCCAAGGGTGCAGAGATTCAGTTCCGCTATCCGCGCGGCGGAATCGATGTTTTCGCGAAGAAGCTGCGTGACCGTATCGTGGCGGCGGGCGGCGATGTTTTGTTGGGCACCCCGGCGGACGGCGTCGTTTTGAACGACGAGCGGATCACCGAAGTACGCGCCGGAGGACGGACGTGGCAGCCCAAGCACGTCGTGTGGACGGCTTCGCCCACCGCGCTGCTCGACATGGCCGGCGAAACGAAACCCGACCTGCATTTCCTCAACCTCGTGTGCTTCAACGTCGTGACCACGAAGCACCATGGGCCTGAATTTCAGTGGTGCTACTTCGGCTCGCAGGATCTCGTTTTTTCCCGAGTAAGTCGGCCCGAAGCCTTCGACCCGGATATTATCGCCGGCGGCCGCAGCGGGCTCTGCGTCGAAGTATCCTCACCGCCGGAGGCTTGGGATCATCCCGAAGCGTTCCAAGATCAGGTTCTCGACGACTTGATCCGTGTGGATTTGATCACCGGCCGGCAGGACGTGGTGGCAGTACACATCGAAAAGGTGCGCGAGTCCTATCCTATTTATGATATCGGTTATGACGAAAAACTTGCCGCTCTGCGAGATCGCATGGCGCGGGTCGCCAATTTGAGTCTCGCCGGCCGCACGGGCACCTTCTGGTACAACAACATGGACCATTCAATTGCCATGGGTTTACAGCTCGCCGAAAAGTTGACGCCCGGCCCCCTATAACCCCCCGGCGGACCGCCAGGAAATAATGAATGGCCATTCATTCACTGCTTGCCCTTCTCGGGTGCAGTCGTTATAATCCCTACGCTTCTCCAGGCGGATATGCGCAAACGTATTGTTTGCTGACGAAAATAGAAACCGCGCATTGCGCACGACAGGAGGATTATCCTATGAAATTGAGCGAAGTCCCGATGGCCAAATTGATGGAGGTTCTGCCGAAGCTTTCCAAGAACGCGGAAGGCGACCTCGTCATTTTTAATTTGGTGACGGATGTGGATGGCGACCGCGTACCGCGGCCTGATTGGTTCATGCAATTCAACGCCGACGGCACGATCGAGTGCGGCGAAGGCCACAAAGAATCCGACGCTGCGGTCACCTTTACGCTGAAACAGGGCGGCATCAACACGATGCTGGGCTTTATGCTTGACGGCCTTAACGGCGGCCCGCGCAGCGCGATGATGTCGATGATGATGGGCAAAATCGGCATCGACCCCTTCAACCCGGCCAACGTCAAAAAGACCGAAAGCTTTTTCAAGCGGGTCGAGACCGGTGAAGAAGCGCTGAAAGCAGCGGCGGCGGGAATCGGCCTGGACGTGGAAGAAATCGATATCTAATCATCGTTTCAACGGATGTACTAAAGGTGGCCCCCGGAGGTCGCCTTTTTTCTTAGGAAAAATGAAGACGTCGTTCGTTTTTCAAACCCCGCTACTTGTCGGAGCTCACAGTTTTTGCCACGATGATGAAATGAATCGCTGTTTTTGGTTTGGGCTTCTCGCCCTTCTTGTGTTAACCGGTTGCGCGTCGGTGATGCCTTCGGCCGCGCCGCCGGATGCGATATTCGTTCCGGAGAAAACCGGGCGGTACCATTTCGGCGAAGTGTTTCAAGGCGAGACGATTCAGACGCAGTTCACGATATACAACCCCGCCCCCTACCCCATCAACATCGTGCGCGTGGAAAACACCTGTGGTTGCACATCGACGCGTCTGGAAGGTGAGCGCATCGGGCCGCGGCAGCAGAGAATCTTACGGGTGGAACTGGATACCAAGTCCCTCTGGGGGCCGCAGTCCAAAGCGGTCATCGTGCACACCAACGATCCCTACCGGCAACGAGTGCGACTGACGCTCGAGGGTGTCGTGCGCACGTATCTGGTTTGCGAACCGCGGCGACTTGTGGCCAAGAAAATCGAGGGTCGCCACGTAGAGCGCGTGAGGATCGTGAACACCTCCGACCAGCCGCTTGAACTGACCTCGGCAACCGTGTTTCCGGCCTGCCCGCATGTTCAGGCGCACTTCCCGCAAGCGGCGTTGCCGATTTCTCTGGAGGCGGGGGATTCGACGGTGTTGGAAGTGGAAGCGGTCCTGGCCAAGAAAGGCGTCCGCATCACCGGCGAGATTCAAATCACGACACAGCACCCGTTTGCCCGCGCGCAAATACCCTTCTTTTTTGAAAGTCCGCCGCCGAAAAGGCGACGCTTCGCGCCGCGCTGAACGCCGCTAATTGGTTAGGGGCGCTTGGATTCCCAAATGTTTTTCAAGCCGGTATTTGAGCAACGCCGCTTCACGGTTGTCGGGATCGACTTTAAGAGCCAATTGAACTTGCTTGTAGGCGCCGCCGGGACGGTCGGTGTTGATCATCGCTTTCGCGGCGAGCAGATGCGCGCGGGAACGAAAATAGTTTTCCTTCCGCAACCGCAGCGCCGCCTTCGTGGCCAGGTCGGCCGCCTGCCCCCATTTCTTTTCCTGAAAACGAACTTCCGCCAAACCTAGATAGGCCTGGCCGCTTTGCGGGTCGATCGACAGTGCGCGCTCGAATCGTTTCTCCGCCAAGTAGTTGTTACCCTGCTGCAACAAGGAGCGACCGTCGCGCGTCAGGGCCAGCGCCGCCTTGCGTTGCGAAGTGCCTCCGTGCCCGTTCAACGCCGAGCGTTCGCGGTGGGGATCAACCGTCGCCAGCGGCCCTTGCTCGGACAGTGGTTCGCGCATCGGCGGCGCAACGTCGGGGATCGGGTCGGGATCGACCGGCAAATCGCGTTCGTCAATTTCCGGGTCGCGGGTATCGTCCTCGAATATGCGGGCCAGCGGGTCCTCGAAGGAGGGAGTGGCCGGCGTCGCAGTTTTTGGATCTGCGGGTTGCGGCGTGGCTTCGTCGTCCAAATCGGCCTCGCCAATGTTGGCTCCGGTTCGTTTGACCGTACACGCGGCCCCACCGAAAACCAGTGTTAGGACCACGATTGAAATAAGCACCAAGCGTATCTGCACGGTCATTTCCTCTTCTTGAAAAAGTCCAGCACTTCGTCGCGGAAAAGACGGCTTTCCTCCGTGGGCTCGGTCCCCTCTACGAAAGCTTCGTCGACGACGTCCGGGCTGTTGTAATGCGCCAGCAAGCCGGATTTCTGGCATGTTTTCCGGAACACGATGCCCGGCGGCGTTTCGAAGCGGCCGACGTCTTTCCCGCGGGTGAAGTCTAGCATGAAACGGGTCCAGATCGGCAGCGCGGCACGCCCGCCGGTCAGCCCAACGTTACGATCGGTGTCGAAACCGACCCACACCGCGGCCAATATGTTCGGCGTGTAACCGACAAACCAAGCGTCCTTGGCGTCATTGGTCGTGCCCGTTTTCCCGGCGGCGGCGATCTTCAAACCAAGGCGTCGCACTCCGGCGCCGGTTCCGCGATTGATGGCGCCCTCCAGGATGTGCGTAGTGAGGTAAGCGACTTGCGGCGGCACCGCACGGCGCGGCTTAACGCTGCGCTT
Source organism: Candidatus Lernaella stagnicola (assembly GCA_030765525.1). Taxonomy (NCBI): domain Bacteria; phylum Candidatus Lernaellota; class Candidatus Lernaellaia; order Candidatus Lernaellales; family Candidatus Lernaellaceae; genus Candidatus Lernaella; species Candidatus Lernaella stagnicola. Next base: position 130,638 of record JAVCCK010000034.1, on the reverse strand, counting down.
TTCGAGCACGGCGCCGGTTTGGTCGACGACGTCGCGAATGGCGATGGGCGCGTTGTAGTAACCTTGGTTGGCCAACGTGGCGTATACGCTGGCGAGTTCCAACGGGCTCATTTCCGCGATGCCCAACGACAGAGCCGGGTACGGCGGCAGGTCGGCGGTTACGCCCATATCGCGCGCCGTGCGAATCACGTTGTCGATACCGACCATCAAACCGACACGCGCGGTGGGCACGTTGCGGCTTTGCTCCAAGGCATGCCGCGCGGTGATGTTGCCCTCGAATTTGTGGTCGAAGTTATTCGGCTTCCACTTCTGGCCGCCCGACGTGATCGACAACGGCTTGTCTTCAATGATCGTGGCCGGCGTGAATTCAAAGCCGCGCTCTTCGAAGGCGCGATGAAACGCCGCGGTATACACGATCGGCTTGAACGTCGAGCCCACCTGACGCTGCATCTGGACGGCGCGATTGAAGGGCGACTCGACGAAATTGCGGCCGCCGACCATCGCGCGCACGTAGCCGGTCGACGGTTCGAGCACGACCAGGGCCGCCTGCAAGCGGTTGTTGTCGGTCACCTGGAGCCGCTTGTTGTTCGTTTCCAATTCTTTCAGCGTTCGGTCCACCGCGCCTTCCGCGTTCTGTTGCGCGGCGGCGTCCAGTGTCGTGAAAATGCGTAATCCGACGCTTTGCAGCACGTCCTCGCCGTAGGTGCGATTGAGCTGCTGCCGTAAAAACGCAATGAAGTACGGCGCGATCGTGCTGGGCGGCAAATGGCGACTGACCACCAAATCCTGCAGCTTGGCGTCGTCGAGATCCTGCACTGTGACGCCCAGTTCCTGTATCGCCTGCGGCATTTTTGCGAGTCGATCCAGGATGTAGTCGCGGCGGATCTTCGCCCGTTCCACGTGCTTGCGCGGATTGTAACCGGCGGGGCTGCGAATCAACCCGGCCAACAGCGAGGATTCGGCGAGCGTCATATCCTCGGCGTCCTTCCCGAAATAGAATTTCGCCGCTTCGCCCAGGCCGCATATCGACACGCTGCCCGACTGCCCGAAGTAGATCTCGTTGATGTACACCTCGAAGATCTTTTCCTTCGGGTAATGCATCTCCAGCACGATCGCCATCACCGCCTCTTTGAGCTTGCGGCTGATCGTGCGCTCGGGCGAGAGGTATAGGTTTTTCACCAACTGCTGCGTGATGCTGCTGCCGCCCTCGCGGAAGCTGAAACGCAGAATGCCCTTGACGACCGCCCGCGTGATGCCTTTGAAATTGATGCCGTGGTGCTCGAAAAAGGCGGCGTCCTCGACGGCGACCACGCTCCACACGAGACTTTTCGGGATCGCCTCGTACGGAATAATGCGCCGTTCTTCCTGCACCTGACCGAAGAAACGACTGATCAATTCCGGCTCCACTTCGAGCATAAACAGCTCTTCGCCTGTCTTGGCGTCGAAGATTTTCGTGACGGCTTCACCGCCGAGCAACATCTTGACCAATCGCGCCGGCCGCGCTTCCCCGGGATAGTCAAAGCGGTTCAGGTAAATTTCCAGCGTGCCGGTGCCGCGGTGGTATTGGCCGGGACGCTCGGTCGCCGTGTCTTTTTCCTGATAGTTGAGGCGTTTCAGGCGCTCGATCAGGCCGGTCGTGGAAAGCAGATCGCCGGGCAGAACCGTCAAGCTGTCGGAATACACGTGGCTGGGCAACTTCCAACGATTGCCCTCGAATTTGTCACGCAGTCCGCGGTCGACGGAAAAAGCGTAGAGCCCTCCGGCGAGTATCAAAATGAAGGAAGTCCATACGGCGACGTTGAAGGCCCACCACGCGCCGATTTTAAACAGCGACGCAAATGCCCCGCCGGACGATTTGCCTGCGGCTCGCTTGCCTTTTTTTGCGGTTCGGGGGCCGGCCATGGTTGCTCCCTGTCTCGTGCTTGACTACCAGACTAGGACGTTTCTGTCACGTGCCTGGTTCCCCCCGTACCCTTGTCCGCATGCATTGCCGCTTAAACAATGAAAGCCACCGAGGAGATTCGAACTCCTGACCTCACGATTACGAATCGCGTGCTCTACCAACTGAGCTACGGTGGCGCGGTGGATGATTATACTTACGATTGCGCCCTTGTCCAGAGCATTACGCTCTCTTAACGGCAGCCCCGTCCCGGCAATTCGTCACTATCAAACAGGGATAAATTGTTGCCCTCCACCGGCCGATCCGCCCGTCCGTGCCACCGGCCTGGAGGTTTCCAACAACGCTGCCGCGCCCGCAGGCTGCGCGGGCATTCGGCGACACGTATCCCTTCGAACTTCGTTTCATTCATTTCGACCGCGAACTCTCCGCCACGGTTCCCTCGATCGATCTTCTCAACAATCGATTCACATTGTAACCGTAAAAGCGCTTGTGAGCACGTTGGGCCATAAGTATCCTGGTGGGATGGTAAAAGCTGCACCGGATATGTTTTTAGCGATCTTGCCTCCCTTCGGGCCCGAGGGCCCGCCGCTGGGTTTGGCCTGCGTGACCGCCGCATTGCGCCGCGCTGATTTTTCGGTATGCGCGCGTGATTTCAATATCGAGCTATATCGCGAGTTTGAGGCGAGCCAGGGGCATCTTTGGGATCCGGCCCACAAGGCCGCGTGGGTTTGGGAGAGCCGGGTGCCCAGCACGATCGCCGCATTCGGCGACGCCTTTGACCGCATGGCTCGCGAGATCGATGAAAGCGGCGCGGCGGTGGCCGGTTTCTCGGTGCACAGCGACAACCGCGCGGTGACCATCGAGTTGATGCGGCGCTTGCGGGCGCGGCGGCCGGGCATCAAGATTCTCGTCGGCGGTCTCGGCGCGTTCAGCGAAGCGAGCCGCAACGCGTTCCCGAAAGCCTTGGTCGACGCCTTTGTCGTCGGCGAAGGCGAAGTGGCGGTCGTGGAAGCGGCCCGCGCCTTGGTGGCCGGCGAGGTGCCGGAAGACATCGCGGGCGTGGCGTTGCCCGGCGGCCCTTGTGTCGACCGGCCGGTCGCCAAAACCTTGGACGATTTTCCCTTCCCCGATTTCAGCGATTTTGACCTGTCCCTCTACGCGACGCCCAACCTGCCGCTGGCCATGAGCCGCGGTTGCACCAAGGGCTGCACGCTGTGCAACGACCGCGTGTTGATGGGGCGTTTCCGCCGCCGGTCGGCCGAAAATGTTTTTGCCGAGATTCAGCACCACGTCGAAACACTCGACAAACGCGACTTCATGGTCGTCGACCTGCAGATCACGCAAATCGTGGACGACGTGGTGAGCCTGTGCGGGATGCTCGAAGACGCCGGTCTGGACATTCGCTGGAACGCTAACGCGGCGATCAGCGACAAACTCACACCCGAAGCGCTCCGGGCGATGCGCCGCGCGGGCTGTCACACGTTGGCGCTGGGTGTCGAGTCGGGCAGCAATGATGTGCTGCGATGGATGAACAAAGGCACGACCGCCCAGGCCGCGACGAACACGTTGCGCGCGGTCAAGGATGCGGGCATCACGACCTGGGTCAATTTCGTCGTCGGTTTTCCGGGCGAGACCGAAGCGCATTTGGACGCAACAATCGCTTGGGTCGAAGCAAACACGGAGTGGATCGACGAAGTCGCCGTGCTCAATTCCTGCAACATCCTCGAGTATTCGGTGTTGGCGGAGAAGCCGGAGAAGTACGGCATTCTGCCGCCGGTGGACCCAGACTGGTTTGAAGTTGCGTGGATCGGTCAGGACGGCAACACGCCGCAAGTGCGGCACGAGCGCCTCACGCGGGTCAAAGCGGCGTTGGATCGACTCGGCTTACCGGTGCGGCAAACCAACCTCGGCTTTGTCGACGAGGCAAGTCATCTGGCGGGCGAAGACCACGACTTACTGCTCGTGCTGTGCCCACCCTTCGACGTCTCGCACCCGCCGCTGGAACTGGCGGCCATTGCGTCCTACCTCGCCGGGCGCAGTCTCAAAGCCTTCGCTCTGGATTTGTCGATTCAGGAATACCTGCGGGCCACGGAGGAAGATCGAAAGCTGTGGGAGTTACCGCGCCACGATCAATGGGCGAACCCCATCGCGTACGAGGCGTTCCGCAAAAAACTGGACCTGTCGCCCGCCAAGCTCGCCGAACAAATCCTGGCGGCGTCCGGGGACCTCGTTTACTTCCACCTCGTGCGCGGCAACTTGCTGGTCACTCGCGATGTGATGACGGCCATCCGCGAACGCGACCCGGCGCGCAAACTGATCATCGGCGGTGACCCCACACGCATCGACGCCGAGCGCGACTTGTTCCCCGAAGCCATTTGCGACTTGGCGCTGATCGGTCAGCCGGAAGGAACGCTGGTGGAAATCATTCGCCGGCATCGGCGCGGCGACGGCAATGCGTTTCTGCGCGGAGCACGCTGGGTGGGGCCGGACGGCGAACCCGAGTTCTTGCCCCGCGAACCACTGCGCAACCTGGACGTGATCGGCTACCCGACTTTCCGCGAATTTCGCCCGGACCGTTATGAAAGCCCGGTGTTGCCCATCCGCATGAGCCGCGGCTGCCGCTTCCGGTGCGCGTTTTGCGCCGAGCAACCGGCGGAGGGAAGTTTTCGCACACGCAGCGCGGCGTCGGTATTCGCGGAAATGTGCGACCACCACGACACGTGGGAAGTATTCACGTTTCACTTCACCGACCTGATCGCCAACGGCGACCTCGACGCTTTGCGCGAACTGGCCGAACGCATCGCCCACAGCGGGCGGCCCTTCCGGTGGACCTGCCGCATGGCGCCGCGAGTCGAGATGGACGCGGCGTTCTTCGAAACGTTGGCCCGTGGCGGCTGCGCAAAGATACGCTTCGGCGTCGAAAGTTTCTCCGACGAACTCTTGGCGCACATGAACAAGGGTTACACCGGGCAAGTCGCGCTAGATAACCTGCGGCAGGCACACGCGGCGGGCATCGAAACGCACGTCAATCTGCTCGTTGGTTTCCCGGGCGAAACCGAACGGGATTTTCTCGCCACGGTCAAAGCGGTGCATGACGCTCAAGACACGATTGACTACGTGGACGAGGTCACGCCCTGCTACATCCTGCCCGGCAGCGCGCTCGAGCGCGATTGCGTCACGTACGGCGTTCTGCTGCCGCCGGGCAAGCACTTCCAGTCGTGGTCGTACAAGGCGTACAACAATCCGTCTTGGCGGCGAAAACGCATGATGGAAATGGCGATTTGGGTCGCGGGCCTGGACGTCAAATTCAACTACGATTTCTTCGTGCCTCCGGGGCATGAGTTTCGAAAAATCGAGACACAGATTCGCGACCGCCTGCTGCGCAAAATCACTCCGGCGCCGGATGTCGTGCTTGTGACCTTGCCCCCCTGGGGCTACGAAAACCCACCGGTGGGGCTGGCGTATTTGTCGAGCTTCCTGCGGGCGCGCGGTTATCACACTGCGATGCGCGATTTCAACATCGAGTTCTACAACGGCGTCCACGAGATATACCGCATGCTGTGGCACGTGGAGAACAAGAACTTCTGGTCGAACGACACGACCTTCGAAGTTGTCAAACACAGTCTGCGGGGACAAATTGACCAAGCGGTGGAGGAGTTAGTCGACCTGTCGCCGCCGATCCTCGGCTTCAGCGTCGTCGACCCGAAAGAGCGCATCACGCTGGAAGTGATTCGGCGTTTCCGCGAGCACAATCGCGACACGCGCATCATCCTGGGCGGTCCCGCGTGCTTCACGCCCGAATACCGGCAAATTTTCATCGACCGCGCCGGAGACCTGATCGACGGCTACGTGGTCGGCGAAGGTGAAAATACGCTGCTGGAGATCGTCGAACGCACGCGCGCCGGGGAGGATTTGCGGAACATCCCCGGCCTGATGATTCTCGACGAACAAGGCGAATGCCGCTTCACACCGCGCGCCCCCATCATGGACCTGGACACGCTCGCGCCGCCCACTTACGACGAGTTCGACATCGAGCAGTACCCCGGCGATTCGCTGATCCTTGAATGGAGCCGCGGCTGCATCGCCAACTGCACCTACTGCAAAGGCAAACAGATCAGCGGCGATTTTCGCATGCGCAGCGCCAAGCACATATTCGGCGAACTGCGCCGTCATGTGGAGACGCACGGCTTTCGCAATTTCACGATCGCCGACAACCTGCTCAACGGTGACGTGGTGATTCTCGAAGAACTCTGTGACCGGATCATCGACGCCGGGCTGGAATTCCGCTGGAACGGCGAAGCCATCCCCCTGCCCGGCATGACTAGGCAGTTGCTGGATAAAATGGCGGCCGCGGGCTGCTACGAAATGCAGTGGGGCGTCGAATCGGGCTCGCCCACGGTGCTCAAGCGCATGGGAAAACTGCGCTTTTTCGAAGTCGAGCAAGCCCGCCGCGTCATCCGCGACTGCCATGAGGCGGGCATCAAAACCTGCTTGTTCATCATCGTGGGTTTCCCGGGCGAGACCGCCGATGATTTCCAGATGACGCTCGATTTCATCCGCGAGAATGCGGCGTGGATCGGCCAGATCAAGAGCATCAACTCGATGCACGTGATCACCGGCACGGCTTTGCACGTGTACCCGGAACGGTTCGGCATCCACCTGCCGGAGACGGATTATCACTACTTGTGGGAGTCCCTGGACGGTGCCAACACGCCGGCGGTGCGCAACGCCCGCATCCGCGCCCTGCTGCGGCTTTGCGAAGAGTTGGACGTCGAAGTGCGGGAGACCAATCTCACCGAAGGCAAGCAAGCGAGTGTCGTCGAGAAGTTTCGCCCCGAACTGTCGATGGAAGAGCGCATGAAAATCCTGATCGACGAGATCAACGACCTGCGTTCGTTCAAGACCGACATTCCCGAGGCGGGTGACCGCGCCGGCCCCCTGGGCTGCAGCTATATCATGCCGGAACCGGTTAAAGATGAGGCGGCGCCGGAAATTGAAGCGCCCGTCGAGGAAGCCGCGCTTACCGCCCAAGAGGCGCAGGCGTTTGTGGAAGACAACCTCGCCCTGGCAGGCATTCTGGACGGCGAGGAAGTCTTGGCCGGGCCCGAAATTTTCGAGATCGACCTGACCAACTTCTGCAACCTGGATTGCATCGGCTGCTGGAACCACTCGCCACTGCTCGCCGAACGGCGAATGACCGGCGAGGAAAAACAGCAACACCTACCCACCGAATTGGTGCTGCGATTGATCGACGACGCGGCCGAATTGGGCGCCAAACACGTGCAACTTTCCGGCGCGGGCGACCCGCTTTGCCACACCGATGCCATGGAGATCATCCGCCGAGTCAAAGCGCGCGGCCTGGAATGCACCGTCATCACCAACGGCACGTTGCTGACGGAAAAAGTTTGCGAAGGCCTGGTCGAGGCGGGCGTCGACCACCTGACGGTGAGCGTGTGGGCGGGATCGCCCGAAGTGTACGCCGCCGTGCATCCGAATCAGCAGCCGAAGACGCTGCGCCGAATCATGGAGTCTCTCCAGCTCTTGCACCGGCTCAAAGCCGAGCGCAATAGCTTCCAACCGCAAGTGAAGGTCTACCACGTCGTCTGTCACACGAACGCCCATGACGTGGCGAACATGGTCTCCTTCGCCGTTGAATCGCTGGCCGAGTACGTCGAGTTCACGCCCATCGACATCGTGCCCGGCTACACCGATTCGCTGGCGCTGACCGAGGCCGATCGCGCCGAAATCGTGCGGCAGCTCAACGATCTGCCCAAGCGCGAAGACTACCTCGAACTCGACCCCACGCGCGGTGCTAAGCGACAGGACGCCGACGGCGAGGGGCTGGAATTCGCGCGCTTCGTCAAGCGCAGCCTGCTGCCCGGCGGCTTCCGCTACGAACTCGACGACATCACGCGATTCGACGTCTTGTGTCACCGCAAGGAATGGCGGCTGGAAATCGAAGAAGACAACGTCGTGGAAAACGCGCTCATTTTTTACTATCCGCGTCACGAGTGCGAACGCTGCCCCGATAATCCGCAGTGCGCCATCGACAAAGAGCGCTATGCGATCAAAGTGGAATTCCTGAGCTTCCTCGGTTACGGCGTGTTCCTGCGACGCATCCAGGCCGGTGAAGGCTCGGGGTACGACGCGGAAATGGTGGACAAAATCCCCTGCTCCATCGGCTGGACCTACGCCCGCGTGAAAACCGACGGCTCGGTCATTCCGTGCTGCAAAGCCGACGACCTGCCCATGGGCAACCTGCACGAGGCCGACTTCCGCACGATTTGGACCGGCGAGACCTATCGGGAATTTCGCCGAAAAGCCCTGACGACACCCAAATCGGATCCGTACTTTTCGGTCATCGGCTGCTACCAAGCCTGCGACAATCTCGGCCACAATCGCGGCGCCCACGAACGAATCGGACGATTGACCGAAGAATTGCGTAAACGCCTTCAATCACAGGAATCCCGCGAATTATCAAAGGTTTAGAAGCCTTCCCACCCCTGCCGATAACTCCGTTTTTCATCAAGTACATGAAATATGATCTCATTGGGAACCTTCGCTGTTTACAGTGGGTCTGAAGGGGTTACAATGGCTGCTCCCCGCAGGAAATGGGAGGAAGATGCCGATGCCCGTGTTACGCGGGTTCTTCGGTGCGCTTAAAAACTTGATAATTCCAAAACTAGTCGAAGGAGACGAAAATGAGTGTGGTTAATAACAAGTTCCTGCTGCTCGCGCTGATTACGGTGTTGGCGCTGGCGTTCGGCGCGATGGCTGCCTGTGGCGATGACGACGACGACGACGATACCGTGGCCGACGACGACACGGCCGATGACGACACGGCCGGCGACGACGACGATGACAACGACGATAACGACGATAACGACACGGCGGGTGACGACGACACGACCGACGACGAGTGCGCCACCAATTACACGTACCTGTACGATGTATGCGGACTGGCGTTCTACGATGCCGATGAAATCGAAATCGCCTTGGGCGCCGTCATCGACGCTTGCTCCGCCGGCGATGAGAATTACGGCAAGGACAGTGATATCTACGCCTGCATCGATGAAAACGACGACTGTGTCGACATCGAAGCGTGCCTGACCGACCTGTTCAGCTAAGCCTAAGACAATAAGTGTCGAAGACCCCGGGGCTGCGGCTCCGGGGTTTTTTTATGGGTCAACGCAGCGCGGGCTAACGGGTTCGTAGCGAAACCACAGGCCGTGGATCATGCCCAATCCGTAGAAAACGGGATTGCCGACCAAAATGAGGTAGGCCAGCGGCGTCAACGTGGGTTTCCCGGCGCGCAGGCACAAGTACGCGGCGATGGGCAGCGGCGCAATCCAATACACGGCCGGCAGCCAAAATAGCGGATGCACCAATCCCAGTGGGATCAACGCCAAGACCGCCAGCAATACCGGCGGCACCATGTACTTCCACTGGAGATGATCGGGGTGCTTCTTGATGATCTGCGTGCGCCCGCGACCGTACATGTACACGTTGCGCCACCAACTTTTCAGGTCCGGCCGCATTTTGTGCTCCACCTCGGCCCCGGCGAGAAAAACGATTTTGTACCCGTGGCGGCGCGTCAGCCGGTGATTGAGTTCCGGATCTTCGCTGACCATGCGGAAATCTTCGTCAAACCCGCCCGCGGCGCGCACCCGCTCCCGGTCGTAGCAAATATTGAGCGTCGGAATGTGCTCCACGTCCCGATCGTCGGTGTAGATCATGCCCTGCACGCTGCCGTGACTGCCCCAGAAACTATTTAGCGTGATGCCGATCGCCGTGAGAAAAGCGCCCTGCCCCGACACGGGCGTGTTGCCGCCACCCACGGCCACAACATGCTCGTCGCGTGCGTGGTGCCGATCGAAACCCTCGACCAGCGTTTGCAGCCAACCGGGCGGACAAATGACATCGGCGTCGGTGAACGCAATCAACGCCGTGGTCGCTTCCGCCAGCGCGCAATTGCGGGAAACGGCGATGCCCGGTACGGGTTGAACGACCACGCGCAGGTTGTTCAAGGGGCTTTGCCACTGTTCGGCGATCTCGCGCGTGCGGTCGGAACTGCCGTTATCGACGATAAGAATATCGAATTGGTCTTGCGGTAAGGTTTGCGCCGCCAAGCTGCCGAGCAGGTCCGGCAAATTGGCCTCTTCGTTGTAAGCGAGTACGGCAACCGTCACCCGTTTCATGACGCTCTCCGCCCAACGAGATAACGCAGGTACGCGAACAATCCGCGCAGACTTCGCCATCCTTCCGCGGGCCGCCGAATCGCCTGGACGAGTTTGCGTACCAGGTAGCGCGGGCGAAAATGGAATCGCCGGTACGCCTTTTCACAAAACGCCCATTGCTCCTGATGCGACAGGCCGGGCAGATCAATCACCGCCGCGTGATGGCCGGCGGGCGTCAGCCATTTGCGAAAGTCGTGCGTACTGAGATACCCGTTTCGTTCGGCCCACTCGTACGCCTCGGTTCCCGGGTACGGAAACACCGGATAAAACTGCGCGGAATCAGGCTCGAGTTCGATGGCGTAACGTAGCGTGTGCGCCATGGTCTCGCGCGTCTCTCCCGGAAACCCCACCATGAAGCAGCCGTGTACCAGTAACCCCTCGGCGCGGGCGATCTGCATGAAGCGTTTGGCGCGCTCGAGCGATATGCCTTTTTTCATGCGCTCCAGCGCCTTTTCGCCGGCGGATTCAAAGCCCACGGCGCAACTGCGCAGCCCGGCCCGCACCAGGGCGCGCACGGTCTCCGGTTCGGTATTGACGCGCAGGTTGGCGAAAAACGGCAGCTTGACGCCGCGCTGCATTTTCAGTTCGGCGATTTGTATGGCGCGGGTTTCGTCGGCGGTGAAGGTGTCGTCTTCGAATACGATTTCCCGCACGCCGGGCATCTGCGTGGCGACATACTCCAGTTCGCCGACGACGTGCTCAGGGCTGCGGGCACGAAAGCGCCGGCCGTGCATCACCTGTGGATACAGGCAGAAGAAGCAATTGTTGGGGCAGCCGCGGCCGCTGATCAGCATCACCATCGGGTGATGGGCGAGACTGAAGTTGTATGCCTCGATCGGCAGAAACTGCTTGTAGATCGGGGCGATCCACGGCAGTTCGTCCAGGTTTTCGATCAGAGCGCGTGTTGCGCCAATTTCGCCGCCGCTCGCGCCGCAAACCGCCACACCCGGCACGTCGGCGCGGTTGCCGCCGGCGACGACGACGCGCGCAAGTTCGAGGGCTGTGAAGTCGTACTCGCCGAGCAGGGCGCCGTCGAGCGGCGAGTCGCCCAGGGTTTGTATGGGCTGCGCGGTGACGTGCGTACCGACCAGGAACACGGCGGCTTCCGGCATCTTGTTTTTGACTTCGACGGCGTAGGCGCGATCGGCGGCGATGGACGGCGTGCTGGTTTCGACCAATACGAGGTCGGGTTGAAAGCTCACGACGTGATCGACGGCGGGCGTCGAATCGAGGCCTAGCGCGGGGGCGTCAAGCAGATCGACGACGAAGCCTTCGCGCTGCAGCAAGGCGGCGGCGTGGGCCAGCCAATAGGGGTAGTAGAGCACGTTGCTTTTGATGACGCCCGGGCTTCGTTGGGAGCGGGAAAAGCGCGGCAGAAACGGCGCATTGACAAGGGCGACGCGCCCGCGGTCAGTCCTTGCCAAGCACTTGCTCCTTGTCGAAGCGAGGGTCGACGTCATCGGTCTCGGTAGCGAGCATGGTGGCGAGCATGCGTTGCAGCCCCGCCAGCACGGTCAACTGCACGGCCAGCAAAAACATCGCGCCGGCCAGCGCCACTTGCGACCAGTGCGCCGCAATGTGACCGGTCAGCACGTATTGAACGGCCGGTCGCGCCACGAATACGAGCGCCGCCAGCAGGACGATCCCGGCCAACGTCAGCATGGCGTCGGACTGCGTCACGCGACGCACTAAGCGATAGAACGCGCCGTGCGGGCGAATCCACGGATTGCGCAATTCGACCACGCCCTCGGCGATCATCCCGGCGCCCATGATCAGCAAACCGGCAAAGCCGAGCACGACGACGGCAAGCACGCGGTAGATCATGCCGTCGGGGACGTGGCCCGAAGCGAAGTAATTGGCCACCAGGTCTGCGCCGAAAAAGAGCGCCGGGAGCAAAAAAACTATCCCGATCACGCCGAACACGCGGAAGGGCCGGTACGTCATGGCGATGTCGAGGATGATCCGTAGAAAACGCACGCCGTCTTTGAGGGCCGAAAGTTTGGATTCGCCCAGGCGTTCGGCGTAGGTCATCGGCACTTCGCCGATCTTCAATTGCGGATCGAGCACTGCCTTGCAACTCATCGCGGGCGTGAAGTGCAGGCCGTCGGGCAACGGATATAGACGCGGGAGGCTTTCGCGGCGCACCACGCGCATCCCGGAGGCCGAGTCGGAAATTTTCGCGCGGGCGATCAGGTTGATGATCGCGGCGAACACCCGGTTGCCGAACCGGCGCACTTTGGGCATTTCACTGTCCTCGCCCATCCGTGAACCGAGCACGACATTCAGTTCGTCGCCGACGAGTTTGTTGATCAAGTCGACGAAAAAGAGCGGATCGCACGTGCCGTCGGCGTCGAGGAACCCCACGAGTTCGGCATCCGAATTAGACCAGCCGAGCTTGATCGCCGCGCCGTAGCCGCGATTGACGCGATAGCTCACGAGGGTGATTCGGTCCGTGTATTCGGCGGCGATTTCGGGCGTGCGGTCACTGGAGCCGTCAGAGACGACGGTGATGTCTACTTCGTCGACGGGGGTTTGCGCGATGATGGCCGGGCGCGCGGCGAGGCAGCGTTCGATGATGGCGCGAACGGCCTGCTCTTCGTTGAGGGCCGGAATAACGATCAGGAACTTCACGACTAGTACCCGTATCGCGTGCGCCGCCGCCGCTTCTTTTTCTGACCGCCGTCGGCGTAGTAATAGTAGTAGCTGTAATAGCCGTAATCGTAGCGATAGCCGGCGAAGATATTGTTGGTCACGACACCCAGCAAGTTGGCTTTGACTTTCTCCAGCAGGCCGATCGCGCGATTGACCGCCGTGCCCCGGCTGCGGCCGAGTTCGACGACAATGAACGTGGCGTCGACCACCGAGGAAAGAATCGCCGCGTCGGTCACGGCGATGACCGGCGGGCTGTCAAACAAGATGAGGTCGAACTCACTTCTCAGCAAAGCGATCACGTCTTTCATTTGCTGGCTGCCCAGTAGTTCCGTGGGATTGGGCGGAATCGGCCCGGAGGGCATGATGAACAGGTTGTCGACCTTCGTTTTTACGACGACTTCCTGCCAGGGCTTTTCGCCGAGCAGTGCGGTGGTCAGGCCGGGATCCCGTTCAATCTCAAAAATGTTTTGCATATTCGGTTTGCGCAGGTCGCAGTCGATCAGCAGGGTTTTGCGGCCGGTGTTGGCGAAGGTCAGCGCGAGGTTGGAAACGATCGTCGACTTTCCCTCGCTCGGCCCGGCGCTGGTGATCAGCAACGTGTGCAGTTTTTGGTCGGGATCGGCGAAATGGATATTCGTACGCAGCGTGCGAAAAGCTTCCGAAATGGGGCTCTTCGGGCTGTAGTGCGTTACCAGCGCCGACGCGACGGTGCGACCGCCTTCTTCGTCCTTACGGTAATCCGGAATGCGCGGAATGATGCCGTAGACCGGCCGGCGCACGAAGCGCTCGACTTCCTCGATCGACTTGAGGGAGTCGTCGATGAATTCCAAGAAGAACGCGACACCGATGGCCAGCAACAACCCGGCGACAATTCCGAGGAGTAGATTGAGTCGGATATTCGGCTTGATCTGCGTGCTGGGCGTCACCGCCAAATCGATCACGCGGATGTTGCTGATCTCGGACGCCTGCGCGATGCGGGCTTCCTGCTGCTTTTCCAGTAAAAAGGTGTATATCTGACTCGTGACTTCAGTCGAGCGTTTCAGTTCCGCCAGCTTGCGCTCTGTCGCGGGCAGAACGCTGATTTTCTGGTTGTACTTGTCGATGACCTGCCCCAATTTGGTCAACCGCGAATCCAGGGTCTTGGTGGTTTGCGCGAGAATCGCGGCGATCTGCGAACCAATGGCCTGGATTTCCTGCGTGACCGCTTTAACCTGGGGGTGTTCGGGTTTCAGTTCGATCAACAAGGAACTCTTCTTGCTTTTGAGTTCGGCCAATATCTGGCCGAGTCCGGTCAAAACAGTGTCTTGGGCGGATGACAGGCTGGGCAACGAGGCGGTTTCGACACCGTACTTTTTGATCGATTGCAGCATCGCCGCATAGCGATAGCGTTCGATCTCCAACTGGGAGCGTTGCACTTCGAAATCGGCGATGGCGTCGATCAGCGTACCGGCCTCGGCGGACAACTCGATAATTCCCTGGTCTTTCTTGTACTCCTGCAAACTCTGCTCGAAGTCGCCCAGGTTGCGGGAAATCGCTTCGATCTGGCTCTCAATGAAACCGACCGTGTTGCCCGCTTCGCTGCTCTTGTACTCAATGTCCTTCTGCTGGTAGACCTCGACCGATTTGTTGACGATGTCGCGCGCCATGTCGCGATATTGGCTGCGATAAGATATCTTGATGATATTGGTGCGGTCGCCGACCTCGACGACATCCAAACTGTTTTGCACCATGCGCACGACCGCGGCAAACGGGCGCTGCACGAATTTGAACCCGTCGCCCGCTTGCGGCGGATCGCCCGCGACCTCCACGTCGAAGTGCAATTCCTTTTCGTGACAACCGGCTTCCAGCGATCCTTCGCCGAGCTTGTCGCCTTTGTAGGACACCTCGAAGCGTCCTTGCTCATTGAGGAATTCGACGTCGAACGTGCGCCCGCGCTGATCCAAGGGAAGGTTGACGTTTTTCAGATCGACCTGGAGGCCCCGGCTTTGGTCGACGACCAAAAGGTCGAGGTGCAGTTCGCGCACGACGGCTTCGGCGATGGTGCGGCTCTTGATGATCTCCATCTCGGCCTTGACGGTGTTGGCTCGCCCGAAGCGCCCCAGTTCGCCCAGCAGCATCGTCTGGGTTTGCTCTTCCTTAACTTGCACCGTGGCGAAGGCTTCGAAGATGGGCGTCATGAGGAAGGTGTGGATCAACACCGACAAGAAGACGGCCAGGAACGTGAGCAAGACGACGACCCGGCGGCGAAAGAGCACGCGGAAGTAATCGGAAATCTGCACGTCTTTGGTGCGGTAGCTCAGTTCCATCGTTTAGCGGTTTCCCGTCAGCGAGTCGATCGCCGCCGCATCGACGATGATGCGGCTCAAGTTGGGTAACAATTGACCCATTACGCGGTCCCATTTCGTTAGCCCGCCGGCGGGCACGTACACGATGTCGCCGTTCTGTAAAAAGGCGATATCCGGCACCTTGCCGCGGCGAATGTCTTCGTAATTGACCGTGTACACGCGGGGATTGCCTAAACCGCCGCGAATGATTTTGATGCCGCGCTTGAAGGCGGTGATCTCGTTGAAGCCCCCGGCCATCGCGACCGCTTCGGAAAGCCGCATGCGAGTGCCGCGCATCGGTACTGCGGTCGCGGCGTTTACTTCGCCCAGCACGTACACCTTGGAGTCGGCAATGTCGGGCACGTAGATGATGTCGCCGTCGGCCAGCAATAGGTTTTGGCCGATGTCGCCGCGTTCGAACAGGCGGTAGAAATCGATCGGCACAACCGTGCCGGCACGGATGAGATAGGCTGCGCCGAGGTTCGCCTTTTCGGTCGTGCCGCCGGCCCCGGCCACACCCTCGAGCACGGAGCTGGTGGCTTTGACGGGATACACGCCCGGTTTGTAGACCTGCCCGAATACGTAATAGACCTTGCTGCCGTATTCGATGATCTCGACGTCAACCTGCGGATCGCGAAGTAGGCGGCCGAATTTTTCGCGGAGCACGGTTTGAAGCTCTGCGACCGACAAGCCGTCGGCCTTGATGTTGCCGATCAGGGGTAGGAAGAAGATACCGTCGTTGCGCACCCGGCCCTCTTTGCTCAGGTCCGGGCGGTTCCAAATGGCGACTCGCAACATATCTTCCGGGCCGATGCGGTACACCGGGCGGCGCTTGCGGATGGTGTCGAGCATATCCTTGGCGCGCTCGCGGATCGCCTGCTCGTCTTCGGGAGCCTGCGCATTTTCCCACCACGCGAGTTCGGTTTGTACTAACTCGTTTTTCTTTTGCGCCGTTTGGCACGAAACGAGCGCCAAAACGATTGCTGCTATCACCAAGATCGGCCGAATGCGTCGCTTCAAGTCGTCTCCGTCTGCACCTGTTTTCGCGCTTATGCTACCTGCTTTTGACGAATATGCAAAACCGTCCCGACGTCAGTCGAGACACCGTACCCTTTGACATCACGCGGTTTTTTCGGCGTCGGCTGCGTCGTCACTCACTTCATCCGGTTTCTTACGCTTCCCGAATAGGGCTACTGCCAATACGCCGGCCAGGTACAAGAAAATCAACGGTAAACCTAGGCCGATCTGCGTCACCACGTCCGGCGGCGTCAAAACCGCGGCGGCGATAAAGATGATCAATATCGCCCACCTAATGCCTCGCAGCAGCCCCCGCGCCGTCACAACTCCCAGCCGACCCAGAAGGAAGAGCACAAGCGGCAATTGGAAAGCTAACCCAAAAGCGAGAATAAGTCGAACCGCAAACGAAAAATATTCCCGCGCGCTGATCAACGCTTCCAGGCTTTCGCTGCGGTAGTTCTCAATCAGGAAACTCAATCCCAATGGAAAAATCCGGAAATAGCCGAACGCCCCGCCAATGACAAACAGGAACGATCCCACGGCGACGAAAACCATCAGGAATCGCCGTTCCAGCGGGTACAACCCTACCCACACGAAACGTCCCATAAAAAACATCCAGAGCGGCGTCGCGGCCAGAAGACCGGCAAAAACACCGACCTTCAAATACGTGATGAATCCTTCGGGCGGCGATGTGAAAATCAGTTTCTGCTCGTGGCCGATCCGGTTGTAAATCTCCATAAGCGGCAGGGTCAGCACGCGGAAGATATCGTGCGCGAAAACGATGCCGAGTATGCTCGCCACGGCAATCGAAAGCAGCGCGAAAGCAATCGCGTTACGCAATTCCCGCAAATGGTCGAGAATGCCCATCGTACCGTCGCGCGACATGTCGAGCGGCGTTGTAGGAGGCGGTGGCGGGCTGCCGATGTCGGTCACTGATCGCTATCCTCCCCGGCGGAGAAGGCGACGCTATCTTCGACGGACGCGCGGCCGGGCTTGTCTTCGTCTGCGTCCGGATCGCTGGGCGGAATGCGTGGATTGCCGGTGGTGCTGATTTCCACCGGCGGCTTATCATCCGGTTCGCCGCCTTCCAATATGCTCGCGTCGTGCTCGGGCGGCTGTGGTGACTCCGAGTCGTCGTAGGCGGGTCCCGGATCGGGCGTCGCCTCCTGCTTCCCGGCGACATTGGGTTCCGTCGCGCTCTCCCGGACCTCCATGTCGATGCGTCGCATTTCCATGTTGATTTCGCGTTGCATGACAGCGAGGTGGTGGCGGACCCAGGCATAGGCCCGGCCCATGGAACGAGCGACCTTGGGCAGGTTCTTCGGTCCGACGACAACCAGGGCGAGCACCAGTACGACCACGATCTCGCCAAAACTCATGCCGAACATATTTTATCCCGCCCTTTCCGGCTGCTTTCCAGACCGCGAAAGTATCCTTTGGTCCCCTGGATGTCAACGTGCGCACGGCGCCCGCAACGTGGTGAAACAGCGTGAACTTTTGGAAGATACGCCCGGCTAGGCGACATGGTTTTCGCGTTGGGGTTCCGATCAGGGGTTGGCGACGCGCAACTTCGTCGGCGGCGACTGCCGGCTGAACACCTGGTTGCCGCCGGCCAACTGGGCTTGGCCGAGGAAGTCGACCGACGCATGGATCAACTCTTCATGGCTCTTGAGCGGTAAGTTGCGGTTGTGGTAGCTCGCGGTCCCGATCGACAAGAAGATGTGGAAGGGGTATCCGCCGGCTCGAATTTCCCGGTTATGCAGCATTTGCAGGAGGCGTTCGCCGAACTCCCGCGCGCCCTTGGCATTGGTGTGCGGCAGAATCAGGAAGAAGGTCTCGTTATCGAAGTGCCCCAGGATGTCAAACAGACGCTTGCGGCCGTCCAGCACGCGCGAAACGCCCCGCATCACGCGGGTGGCGGCGTCATCTCCCTGCACTTCGCGAAACGCGCGCAGGCCGTCGATTCCCGTGAGCATGAAGCTCAGATCGGCCATGTAACGCTTGGCGCGTTCCCATTCGGCTTTGAGCAGTCGGTCAAGGTGGTTGCGTTTGTACAGCCCGGTATGGGGATCGGTCACCGCTTTTTCGCGCAGCCAATGGTTGACCATATCCAGGTTCTCGTTGCGTTGCCGCAACTCTTCGATTTCCTTGGCAAGGCTGAAGGATTTCTTGTGCATTTCCAGAAGGGCGTCGCGATTTTTCACATCGAGGTCGAGAACCTCGCCGACCAGCACCACGCCTTTATCATCACGGAAAAAGGAGGCTAAAAGTGGCGTTTTGCGGCCGTCAGCCGTGCGCAGGGTGATGGTTTCGTTGGCGAAATGATCCACATCGGTGAGTTGGTAAGTGGCATCACGAGACTCGGCGACGAGAAACTCATACAAGTTTCTGCCGACGAGTTCTTCAGTGGGATAACCTAGCGCCTGAACGCAACCCTGGCCGGCTTCGACAATTTGGAGATTAGGATCCATTGCCAGCACGACCAGACGTCCGTTGTTTAGCAGGAAACCCCTATAAAATTCAGCCGCATTCATAATCCAATCCAATTCAAGCACAGTGCCTGTTTGGATAATCGGCCAAGTGAGAAGATTTCTTTAACGAAAAAAGCGAAAATTCGCGCACTTTACGAAAAACCGCAAAATTCAGCCATATTTTGCCAAATTTATCCGGTTTTTACCCCGTTTTCCGCCTATTCACCCGGTTTTTTCGGCCCGACGGTCTTGACGACCTCCGGTTCCGCCACGGCAACTTCCTCCGCTTGGGTTTCGGCTTCCACGTTGGCGAGCACCGCCTCCCCCGGACCGAGCGTCTTTTCGGCCGCTTCGCCATCGGTAAGGCCCAGCTCCATCTCGAATTGCTTTAGGATTTCATTGGCTTGGATTTCCTGGGCCTCACGTTCGATTTCCATGGAATGAACGTCGATATTGTCGAGCGCCATTTCCAAGCGGGCTTGGTTGAGCGCCGATTCCTGCTCGATGCGGTCAATCATTTCATCGTGAGTTTGGTCGACACCGGCCACTTCGAAGGATTCCATCGCGTCGGCGACCTTCTTCTGCCATTCGGACTGTTTGTGCTTGGCGATCGCCTGCTGCGCTTCTTCGATTTTGCGTCTTTTCTCGGCTAGAAAGGCTTCTTTAACCTTGACGGCTTTTTCGTATCCTTCCTCGCTGATACGAAGCTGCTCCTGATCGCCGCCGATTTCGCGCTGGAGTTGTTCCATTTGGGTGGCATAGGTCAAGGCGATGTCCCGTCGACCGGCTTGGAGCGCGGCCTTGATTTTGGCCTTGAGCCCGTCCAGAAGCGTCTGTCGTTTCTTCGCGCGGTTGGCCAAGAGCGTCACGTTTGCCCGGAGCATGGCCAGCGACTCGTTCATGCGGGGGATCTGATCGGTCATATCCCGGATATTTTGTCTAAGGATCTTTTCCGGATCTTCCATCGAATCAATGGCGCCGCCGAATACACTACGCACCCAGCGTTTGAATCGTTCCCACATGATTTCCTCCTGTCGGATATCGCCCGGAGCACCCGTAGCGATAAGTTTAGACCTCAGGCCCAAACGTTCTGTTGCACGGAAAGAATTGACTCCGCCATTAAAGCACGAGGGGAAAGAGGGTCAAGCGTGTTATAGACGAGTTGACACAAATCGCGTGCTGGCATACCAAAGGCTAACCGAACGCGAATTACCCGGAGGCGTTGGAATGCGCTGGTACCGAATACTACTTTTGCTGCTTCTCCCCTGTTGCCTGCTCGCGGCGGCATGCACAGACGATGGTGAGGACGAAGAAGAAAAAGGCGACAACTCGGTGAAGATCAATTTGCGCGTGGATCAAGACCACGTGTTCGGCTTCGTGCAGAGCGCGGTGATCGGTCGCGCGCGCTTCAGCAATACCAATGGCATCGTCGGCTCGCGTGTGCAATGCCGCGTGAGTTTGAATGACTACGACCGATTCCAGGATAAAGATCTTTTCGGCACTTTCGAGCTGATCAACCCGGACGCCATCAAGGACGATTCGTATCTCGTCGAGTTTGACGCCGACGAAAAAGAGACGGACTTTGAGTTCTACATTCCGCAAATCAATTCCGTGCCGATTTTTCTGAACTTCCAGCTAACCTTGTACTACGAAGAAGAAGACCTGCAGGGAAATCTCGATCGCTTCGAGGCCAGCCTGGTGTACGAGTTCGACGTCAATCAAGGCCGCCCCGCGACGTGATCGCCCCGCTTTGACGCGCGTTTCTTCTTCGTTCCCCGGCGTCACCGTCTCTGCTAGAATTATCCGATGAATCGGATCAAATGGATTATTGCACTGTTGCTTTTTTCGGCCTGCCCCGCGATGGCCGCGCCCGCGGTTGAATTCGTCGCCACGCGCGTGGACGCTCCCGCGTTATCCACCCAAATTCGACAAGTGCGCTGGGCCGCCCTCGCCCGCACCGGTCACCCCTTCCTCGTGCGTTTGAACCGGGCGGTGAACATACCGCGCAATGGCGAGACGCCGGACGGAATCATCTGGCTTGCGCCGGTGCCGCCCCATGGATACGTCGTCGCCGCTGCCTCGCCCAGCACGCCGCCGCCTCCGGAAGTCGTGTGGTGCGGCCCGATGCCGCCGGCGGCGAAAATGTCCCGGCGCGCAGTCAACGACGCCCCGGCGACATGGCGGACGCGGCGTTTCGACCGCGGGCGATCGACCGTCGTGACCGCAACCGGATCGAAGCGCGATGACTTGGCCGCCGAACCGACCGTGTGGCTCATCGAGGCCCAGCCGCCGCGCTTGGTACCGGCCAACGCCAACATCCGCCACATCACCGGCGCCGAATTCGCACAGGCCGCCGACGCTTGGGCGCTAACCGGTCGCGACGTCACCTTGGCGATTGTCGATGAAGCGCGCGTCTTGCACGCGGATTTCGCGGGGCGTCTGGGAAATTTCGCAGCCGGCGGCCCAAGCGATCACGCCACCCACGTATGCGGCACGATGGCTGGTGACGGCGTGGAAAGCGACGGATTGTATCGCGGCGTGGCTCCCGGGGCGACGATCCTGGCGTGGGATTTCGATCGGCCGACCGAAAAAATCGCCGATATCGCGGCCCACGGCGCGATTTGGATCAACAATAGCTGGGTCTACGCGCTGTCCGACGAAGAAGACAACTGCGCCTACCTTGGCAGCTACGACGACTTCACGGCCGAATACGACCGCGCCGTCATGGGCGAACACGGCGGGGTGCTCGGTGTCACCTTCGCGGCCGGGAACATGGGTTCGATGTCCGACTGCGAGATCGCGGCGCGACAGGGTTACCACAGCTTGCCGCCGCCGGGCACGGCGAAAAACGTGATCACCGTGGGCAGCGCGGACGGCGGCCTGACCACCAGCGATTATTCAAGCCGCGGGCCGACGGACGACGGTCGCTTGAAGCCGGATGTCGTCGCGGCCGGCTGCATGCCTCCGAAGCCGGGTTACATCGTTTCCACGATAGCGGGCGGCGGTTACGCCGGATCCATGTGGTGCGGCACGAGCATGGCCGCGCCGCAAGTGACCGGCGCAGTGGGATTGTTGCGCCAGGCGGCCGACGATCTGGGCGTCGAGTGGACACCGGCGTTGGCCAAAACACTGTTGATCGCCACGGCTCGTGACGTGGAAGCCGCGGGGCCGGATTTCCAAACCGGCTGGGGACACATCGACGTCGCAGCGGCCCTGTCGATGCTGTATTTCGACGGGTTCGCCGCCGGCGAGATAACCTCGGAAGAAGACTTCGTCGAGTTTGACGTGGAGATCGAGGCGGGTTCGCCGGTCCTGGAAATCACGATTGTGTGGAACGATCCCGCCGCCGCCGCGAGTGCGGTGCGCGTCTTGGTCAACGATTTGGAATTGCGCTTGATCGGCCCAGACAAGGCGGAGTATTTGCCGTGGCTGCTAAACCCCGACGATCCTGCCCAGCTCGCCGTCACGGGCGTGGATGACCGGAACAACGTCGAACGCGTAACAGTCGTCGAGCCCGCGGCAGGCACGTGGACGGTGCGGGTCTCGGCCGCCGACCTGACGACCACGCAAACCTTCGCGCTCGCCGGATGGGCGCTGGCAAGTGAAAATTGTGACGCCGACGGCGACGGGTCCCCTGGCGCGAACTGCGGCGGCAACGACTGCGCCGACGGCAATCCGTCGATCCGGCCCGGCGCGGCCGAGATAGAAGGCAACGGCGTCGACGAGGACTGTGACGGTTTTATCGATGAAGATTTCCCGGGCGTCTCGCCCGAAGGTTTGCCGGATGATTCGACCGACGACGACTCTGTTCCCGCCGAACCGGCTGCCGACGACGATGATGACGACGATGACAATGATGATGAGGACGGAGGTTGCGGCTGTTGACGGGCTCTTCTTCCCGGCGAGTGCTGGTCTGCATCGGCTGCCTGCTGATCGCCGTGTTTGCCGTCGCGTGCAACGACGAGGATGACCCCGACGCGGTGGCTGACCTCGAATGCGACGAACTGGTCGAAATCATCTACGACGACTGCGACACGAACTTGCCGCTCCACGACGGCGCGCACCCGGACCGCGGCGACGCGCGCACCTACTGCCGCGATGACCAATTCTACGACTGGGCCTGCATCGATGACTGCGTGTTCGAAAACAAGGGGCTCTGCACTTCGTTGGCGTTGTGTCTCGAGGACTGCGGATCAGGCGAGTAGATCGGCGAACAGATCGTAGTCGTGGGCATCGGTCACAACGGCGCGAACGATGTCCCCGGGTCGGCACGCCTCTTCGCGGGGCGCGCGAAGGTACACGACGCCGTCGATTTCGGGCGCTTGTTGCGGTAGACGGCCGATGTGCGAATAGGCCTCGTCATCGTGCTTATGGAGCACCTCCTCGACCAACAATTCCACTACGCCACCGATCCGCTCGCGCAACCGTTCGTGACTGACGCCCTGCTGCAATTCCATCAATCGCTCCACCCTTTCGGCCCGCAATTCGGCTTCGACCCAATCGTCCTGTTCATATGACACGGTGCCTTTTTCCGGCGACCACGCGAACGCGCCGAGGTGTTCGAAACGATACTCCGCCACGAAATCGAGCAAGGCCGCAAAGTCGTCCTCACTCTCTCCGGGATGACCGAGCAGGAAGGTCGTGCGGATCGCCACGTCGGGCACCAGGCGGCGGGCCAGTTCCACAACACGGCGCGAATCGGCGGCGTTCTGCGGCCGACCCATCCGCTGCAAAACGCGGTCGCTGACATGCTGGAGCGGCATGTCGAGGTACGGGACAACCCGCGGTGTCTCGGCGATCACTCGCAGCAGGTTTTCCTCGACCCGCGCCGGGTGCAAATAGAGCAATCGCAAGCGGCGGCAAGCGGTGTCGTCCACGGCGGTGGATAGGCGCGGCAGTAGTTCGGCCAACGTTGTCGCGGAGGCGAGGTCGCGCCCATAAAGCGTCAAATCCTGCGCAACCAAATTGAGTTCGACGACGCCGGCTGCGCCCAGGTCGGCCGCCTCGGCCAAAATCGCTTCAGGCGCGCGACTGCGGAAGGGGCCGCGCAAGCGCCCGATGATGCAGAAGGCGCAGGCGTTGTCGCATCCTTCGGCGATTTTCAGATAGGCGCGGTGCGCGGGCTGCGACCGCAGACGGGCGGGCCATTCCTCGTACACCGCGGACGGCGGGCCGACGGCGATTTCCCGCTCGTTGGTGTCGATCAAATGCTCGAGGCGGCGAACGATCGAACCTAGGTCCCCGGTGCCGAGCACGAGATCGAGCTCGGGCATGGCGTCGGCGAGTTCGTCACCGTATTTCTGCGGCAGGCACCCCACCGCCGCGAGCCGACTCGTCTGCCCGGCCCGCTTCTGCTCCACCTCGGCCAGCAGCGTATCGACCGATTCTTGCGCGGCATCCTCGACGAAACTGCACGTGTTGACCACGACCAAATCGACCGGGCCGTCGTCTACCAGACGCCAACCGGCCCGTACCAACAAGGCCGCGAGCCCCTCGCTATCGACGAGGTTTTTCGCGCAGCCCAGGCTGGTGAGGCGAAACGTTTTGCCACTCACGCGAGCATCTCCAGAAAGGCGTCGAGGCGCGTGACCGCCTGCCCAGATAGGGTGCCCGGGCGGTCGCCCTCCAGCGCCAAGACGGGAATCGGCGATTTGTCCTTGATGACAATGTGATCGATCTGCCGGTGGCAGAAGGCTTGCACGTAATGCACCGCGCCGGCGACGCGCCGCTCGGCCAGTTGCGGTAACAAGTCATCAAGCCGGTGGTTGAGATCGTAGGGAT
This sequence comes from Candidatus Lernaella stagnicola, assembly GCA_030765525.1. Lineage (NCBI taxonomy): Bacteria > Candidatus Lernaellota > Candidatus Lernaellaia > Candidatus Lernaellales > Candidatus Lernaellaceae > Candidatus Lernaella > Candidatus Lernaella stagnicola. The sequence goes on along the minus strand of JAVCCK010000034.1, from coordinate 106,256 downwards.
AAGTGTACCGGCAGAACTGCTCGACCAGGTCCCGGCATTCATACGGCATGGAGAACTGCCGCGGCACCTCACAAAAAACGAAGCGGGCGCCGCGCTCCTCGAGGCGCGCAAACAGGTCGGTGAAAATCGGCGGTACCCCCAGCAGCGCAAGGGGAAGCGCGACAGGTTGCGCCGGCCGACGGCGGGCGTCGTCGAGAAAGGCGTCAAGTTCGCGGCCAAACGCATTCGCGTCACCGCCGAAGTCGCTGGAGGAAAGCAACCAGTGGTGCAATTCGGCGGAGGTAATCTTGTTTTCGCGCCACGCGAGGCGGTCCAACTCGGCTAGGTTTCGGCGAATGTCTTGCCAGTCCCGGCGAACGCGCTCGGCCGCCGCCAGTTCGGTACCGAGTTCGGCAGCGAAATCCTGTAGAGCCCGCTCGACCAGATCCGGTTGCGGTTTGGCGGGGAAGGAAAAAGGGATCGTCTCGATGCCGCGGTGCCGTAATACTTCGGCCAAGGATTGGGTATTGGAACAATCGCCGTTGACGACGGTGACCACGGCATCGGCCCGCCCGGCCCGCATCGCGGCGTACAAGCCTTTGATCCACGCGCAGACGCCGGCCGGAAAGCCCTCGTCTTCGGCGCTTGCCACCATCGCCTCCGAGTCGGCGTCATCGGCGAACACGTTGTTCAGGTCGACCGGAACGTATCCGGCGGCAACGATGATTTCGTGAGGAACAGTGGTAGTGATGCCGATTCGTTTGGTCATAAGCCTGTCGGCCGCCTCAATCGCGTACGAGGTACACGTAGAAACCAACGGCGATAACAACCAGCACGCCGAGACCAAACCCGCCCATCGCGCCGTAGCCGCCCACGTTGCCGACGCCGGGCGTCTGGCCCTCGACGGTGAAATGGTGAAGCGGCACGAGAAACCACACGGCGAACACGGTCATCCACAGGGTTTTTCGCATATTCCCGAGAACGGCTCCCAGGACCACGACCAGGAGCGACAAGGCAATACCAATGGGAGACAGCAGGGCGCTGAAATACGCCCCTTCCTGACAATAGAAAACGCACAATTGCCAGTTATCCAATAACCACTGCATCGCGTCCTCCACCCACCATACGCTACCCGGCACGCTCTTTGACGAGCGGCGGTCTTGTTTCCACTTAGATTTTAGCGAGTTTCTTTGATAGTTTCCCGAGTTTCTTCAAGGTCTTCGGCGCCCGGTCAATCACCTGTTTCAGGTTTTCGAGCGAGCCCATCAATGCTTTACCGATCGCCGGCAACTTAGTCGGATTGTTGATGAGCGTCTTGTAATCGGCAACCAGTTTTTCACCGTTCTTGATCAGCTTTGGAGCGTTGTCGGCCGCTTTTTTCAGAATCTTTTCGGCTTCGTTGACCGCTCTCTGTGCTTCTTTCTTGGCTTTGCTGTTTTTCTTCTTCTTGAGTTTTTCGGCCTTTTTGCCGGCCACATCCACTACATGCTCGGCTTGCACGAGCGACGCGTAAAATACGGCAGCCTGTTTGGACCAATCATCCACTTGCTTGTTACCGGTGCCGACGGCGAACTCGATTTTTTGCTCTTGGAGCCCGTCCCACTTCGTATCCTTGTATTTCTTCAGACTTTTATCGACGTGTCCCAATTTGACCGTCTTGGTGTCCACATCGCATGAATTCGCCATCAGGGCAAGACTGAATACCATAACAATCACGAATAAAAACATAGATTTGACGCGCATCGGCTTTCTCCCGTCACAAGCTAAAATGGTAATCGGTTGCGTTGATGATAATCACCATAGGATTTGTTGGGGAAGGTTGTCAACGTACAAGCCGCGTCGATTGACCGGAGTTGCCGCGTTGTGATACAAGTCCCGTCCAAACCTGCGTGCGCCCCCGGGGGGCGATGCGCCGGCAAACGGCAGGGGGTCTGCCAGGAATGTATATCCTGGGAATCAGTGCTTTTTACCACGACAGCGCGGCGTGTTTGGTAAAAGACGGAGAAATTATCGCGGCGGCGCAAGAAGAGCGCTTCACGCGTATCAAGCACGACCACACTCTGCCCGATCATGCCGTGCAATATCTTCTGGAGGAGGCGGGAATCCAGATCGGCGACGTCGATCTGGTCGCGTTCTACGACAAACCCTTCCTAAAATTCGAGCGCTTGCTGCGCACCTACCTCAACGTCGCGCCGCTGGGGCTGCCCAGCTTCCTGATGGCCATGCCCCTGTGGACGAAACAGAAGCTGTTGATTCCCAAGGTCATCGCGCGGGAACTGAGTTACCACGGCCCGCAGGTGTTTCCGGAACACCACCAAAGCCACGCGGCCAGCGCGTTTTTCCCAAGTCCCTTCGAATCGGCGGCGTTCATTACCTTTGACGGCGTCGGCGAGTGGACGACAATGAGTTGGGGCACGGCGAAGGGCAACCAGGTCAAGATTCACGCCGACATCCGCTTCCCGCACAGCGTGGGCCTGCTGTATTCGGCGTTTACGTATTTCCTCGGATTCCGCGTCAACTCCGGCGAATACAAGGTCATGGGCCTGGCGCCCTACGGCGAACCGCGCTTCGTGGACCTGATCAAAAAGCACCTGATCCACATCAAGGACGACGGCAGCTTCAAGCTGAACATGAAGTACTTCACGTATCTGCACGGCCTGCGCATGACCGGCCGCGCGTTCGCCAAGCTTTTCGGCATTCCCCGACGCCTGCCGGAAAGCGAGCTCGAACAGGTTCACATGGACCTGGCGCGCTCGGTGCAGGCGGTGACCGAAGAGGTGATGCTGAAAACGGCGTTTCACGTCCACAAGATGACGGGCGAGAAAAACCTCTGCCTCGCCGGCGGCGTGTCGCTCAATTGCGTGGGCAACGGCCGCGTGCTGCGCGAGGGCCCCTTCGAAAACTTGTGGATTCAACCCGCGTCGGGCGATGCGGGCGGCGCGTTAGGCGCGGCGCTTTTCTCCTGGCACCAATACCTGAATCGCCCGCGTCAGGTTCGGGCCGACGGTCAGGACACCCAAAGCGGCAGCTATCTGGGACCGGCCTATTCCGACGATTACATTGAGGAATTCTTGAAACGGCACGAGATTCCCTTCCACAAGCTCAGTGAAGCCGACGTGCCGGTTAAGGGCGCCGAGTTGATCGACAGCGGGAAAGTACTCGGTTGGTTCCAAGGACGCATGGAATTCGGACCGCGGGCGTTGGGCGCGCGCAGCATCTTGGGCGATCCGCGAGACTCGGAGATGCAGCGCACGATGAATTTGAAAATCAAATACCGAGAAAGTTTCCGGCCCTTCGCGCCCACGATATGCGAAGAGAATATCAGCGATTGGTTCGATATCGACCGGCCTAGCCCTTACATGCTGCTGGTCACGCAAGTGGCCGACGAAAAGCGGCGAACGGTCAGCGAGGCGGACCGGGCGACGCAGGGGCTGGCCAAACTTCGCGTGGTACGCAGCGAAGTGCCCGCGATCACGCACGTGGATGGATCGGCACGGATCCAATCGGTGCGGGCGGAGGTCAATGCGCCCTACCACCGGTTGATCAAGGAATTTGAGAAGCGCTCGGGCGTGCCGTTGGTGATCAACACGAGTTTCAACGTGCGGGGCGAGCCGATCGTGCGCACGCCGGAAGACGCCTACCGCTGTTTCATGCGCACCGAAATGGACGCGCTGATGATGGGCTCGCTTTTACTCCTGAAACCCGAACAGCCGAAGTGGGAAGAAGACTTCGACTGGCGCAAACACTTCCGTCCGGATTAAGCCATGGCACGAAAAAAAGACGAAAACAAAGACATCCGGAGCTTCAGCCTAGCCCTGGCGGTGCTATTGGGCGGCTTTGCGGCGCTCGGCTGGTATCGGGAGCGGGAATTCTGGCCCTACCTGGCCGCCGCGGCGGTTGTCGTTTTGGTGGTCGGCCTATTTCTGAAGCCGCTCATGCGGCCGGTGTTTCGCGGCTGGATGTGGTTGGCGATGAAGCTGAACTGGGTGGTGACACGCATCCTGTTGACCTCGGTTTGGCTTGTCATGTTCGTACCCGTCGGCTTGGTATTACGTGCGCTGCGTATCGACTTCTTCGACCGCAAAATCGAACCGCAAAAGGAAAGCTACTGGCACGAGCGCCCGGATGTTCCCTACGATCGGAACCGCACCGAACGAATGGGGTAACACGGGTAAGGATACGCCGCTCGTTCGACTCCGCTTCGCATGTCTAACGACAACCGGTTTCCAATTCGGCTTCTGGATTTCCCCGCGAGATTCCGCGTCGCTCCAGACGCGAAAAACGGCCCACTGTAGGGGATGGCCTTACACCGAGGCCGTCCATCGCGCTTAATCTTCAGCGCGACCGCTGGATTTTCCGCACTGTTTTCAACCGATTTCGCAAATATTCGGCGTCGTGGCGTCGACCGGGTCCGCAGTGGTGCGCTGAGTGCATGTAACATTCTTTATATTTCAACTAGTTACGCTGCCCCTGCAACGATGGTTCGACGTTGGCACTGTCCTTGCTTTTAATGCAGGTGTTCTTTGATAAACAAGAAATGGAAGTTGGGGGCGTCGGCAAAGCTCTGTAACAATAAACAGAAAGAGATCCTCACATATAAGCCGACCCGACTAAAAGGAACCTCTAATATTTTTGGCGGCGTCCCTGGCTTCGTTTTTCGAGAAAACACTTAGCTATTCGATTTTGGCCTGCGACCGAGTAGCTAAGGAGTGAAGGACCGTGCTCCCCCACGGTCCTTATTTTTTTAAGTCGGGAAAAGAGACTAGTCCACGTTCGCTTCGGGCACGTGATCGCGGAAAAAGCGTTCCAAGCGCAGATTGATGATCTCCGGATATTCGACAATCGTGTAGTGGGTACCGTTGGGAACAATGAACAGTTCCGCGTTGGGTATCGTATCAACGATCAAATGTGCCGTCTTCAGCGGCGTCATCTTGTCTTTGGTGCCGGCGGTAATCAGCGTCGGCACGTCGACCTCCGGTAGATATGGTACGGCCGTGTGTTCGTTCGTGAGCACCATCATCTTAAAGTAGGTGCCGAAGTCGAGGTCCCGGAAGGTACCGACCATCTTTCTGAAATACTCTTCGTTGTCGGTAAATATCTGCAGCGCCTTCATGGTCGAAAGCGTCCACGGCTGGGTCAGCAACCAAGTAAACGCCGGGCCGAACAGCGAGCCGAAACGGCTGCTGACATTAAGAACGGCAATGGCGAATTTCTCAAAACCGGGAACGCCGTACGCCGTTGAAAGCAGTTGACCCGGAGCTCCGTTTAGCAGAATGAGCGCGGAAAAGCGCTCGGGCTGCCGGTGAAAGGCCTCGAGCGATATCTGCACGCCCATCGACCACCCCCCGGCGATAAACTCGTCAATACCGAGTTCATCGACAACCGCGAACAAGTCCGCAGCGTGGTCTTCGACCCGCAGGCGATCCATGTCGCGCGGCGTGCCCGACGAGTACGTACCCCGGGCGTCCCAGGTGATTACGCGAAATTGGTGTTGGAAACGCTCGACAATGAACTTCCAGGAAATGTGCGGCGTGCCGAGACCGGGCGCGATGACCCAATCCACCGGCCCGTCCCCCATGATCCAAACGGCCAGCGGCGTGCCGTCATTGCCTTTGATGATCCGCTTCTCTGTCTTCGCGTAAATTTCGACCATGCCGTATTACTCGTCGAGGAAACTCAGCAGTTTATCGAGGTCAACCTCGCGCCATTCTTCGGCGTTCGGCGCCGGTTGATTGCCCGGTCGCCGCCCCAGGATTTCGGCGAGCGGGTCCCGTTGCGGCGGTTGAAGATTCAGTTCGCCGGCGACTTTTTTCGCCATCTCCACGGTCAACGTCCGGGTTTCATCGAGGAAACCCTCCAGCAGCAGGTTGTCGCAAATCGCGTTGGTTACGCGTGGCGAACCGAGGCTGAAAGAGTGCACGCAACGGGCCGCGTCGACGTTGATCAATTCCGGGTCGCCGCCCGCGATTCTCAAGCGGTGCGCGATGTATTCGGTGGTGTCGTGTTCGTCGTAGCGTTGCAGGCCGATGCGCAGCGCGACGCGTTGGCGGAGGGGCTCGTCGAGCGTGAGGTTCTGTTCGACTTCCGGCAGACCGAAGAACACGAAGTTGATCAGCTTTCGCCCCTGCATTTCGATGTTGAGCAGGCCGCGGAATTCTTCCATCAGTTCGCGGGTGCCGAGCATCTGGGCTTCATCGATAAGCAGGCTGACGGTCTTATCTTCGCGGTCGATTTCGCGTAGGCGTTGGTATATCTGCCCGAGCAATTCCAGCTTGCCGTGTTTGGGTTCGGGGACGCCCAGCAATTGAGCGAACCGGTGCAATAGCCAATCGGCCGTCACCTCGGCGTGAATCACCACGAGCAAGGCGCGGAAGAATTTGTCGTCGTCCAGCGACTCAAAGAGTTGACGGGCCAGCGTGGTTTTCCCCGCGCCGATTTCGCCGGTGACCAGGGCTAGGCCGCGGCGTTGGGAGAGCGCGAATTGCAGTTTGGTCAGGGCGACCTGGTGCGAACGACCGTTCCAAAAAAAGCGTTGGTCAGGCACGTTGGAAAAGGGCTCGCGCTCCAGCGCGTAGAACTCAAGGTAGTTCATCAAAGGTATCCGATGTTATCGTCGTCCCCGCCGCGTTTCTTGCCACCGGCTTTGCACTCGGCGATCTCAGCCTTGGCGCCGCGATAATTTTTCGACTGTTTGTCGACTTGCTCGAAGAACTTTTTCGCCTCGCCGAACTCGCCCATATTCTTGAGCGCGACCGCCAATTCGAAAGTGAGGTCGAGCATGACTTGTTCGTCGTCGGTGCCCGCCGATATCGCGGTTTCGAAGTAATCAACGGCCATATCGAATTTTTCGAGGATGGCGTAACACTGGCCCAACTCGTAATTGACGGCGAACGCCAGCGAACCGTCGTCCTTGATCAGCGCCTTCTCGAGTTCGGCAATGGCTTCGGTGTTCGAGTCCATTTCGCGGAACGCAATGCCCAGGTCGTAATGAGTCTGCGCCGAATTGGACGAGCGCAACTCTTCCGGCAGACCTTCGACAAAAGACTTGAAGATGTCGTCTTCCTCGGAGGCCTTCCCCGCCTCGCCCAAATCACCGAGCAATTCGTCGAAAGCATCGCCGCTTCCTTCGGCACCGGCGGCGGTCTTGGCCTCACCGAACACTTCGTCGAAAAGGTCGCGCGGCTCACTCGCGGCTTCTTCAGCGGCAGGCTTTTCTTCCGCCGGTTGCCCCTCCTCCAGTTCGTGCAGGAGATCGGACATGAAGTCATCATCGCTCGCCGGTGGAGCCACTTCGCCCTCCAGCGTTTCTTCCGGCGTCGACTCCGTAAACGGCTTGAAGTCTTCGACGACGCGCCCTTCCTCGGTGGGCTCTTCTTCGGCTTTTTCGTCGAGGAAGTCATCGGAGGAGATCTCGTCGCCGTCTACGACTGCTTCCGCCGCGGGCTCTTCCCGGTCGAACACATCGTCAATGCCCTGCGTCAGGCCTTCGACCATTTCGACATCTTCAGCCGATTCCGTCTCGGGCTCCGCTTCCGTCACGAGGCTGGTCGGCGGCTCTTCTTCCTGCGTGGCGCCGTCCAGGAATTCGTCAATCGCCCGCGTGAGTTCGTCGGTCGACTCCTCTTGGACGACCTCTGCTTCCGCAGGAGCGGCCATCTCGGCGATGTCTTCCTCAGCGGCGGCAAACTCTCCCTCGGAGATTTCGGGGGTCGCTTCCTCTTCCGTCTCCGGCAAGAGCCGCTCCACCCATTTCTCGCCGACGTTTTCCGAAGCCTTGGCTTCTTCCGGGGCTTCCACTTCCTCGCCCTCTTGGCCGAAGCTGTCGCTCAACGCCGAATCGACGCGGTCGATTGCGTCTTCCAAAGCAACCTCTTCCGGCGAAAGGTCATCATCCGCAACCGGTTCCGCCGCCGTGGCTTCGGGTGCGCCTTCGGCCATGTCGCCGAACACGTCGACATCTTCCACGCCCTCTGCAGCGACTTCCTCGTCCGGTTCTGCGTGCGGCACGGCGATCTCTTCGGCCACTTCTTCGGCCGCTTCGGGTTCGCCCCAATCGATTTCGATTTCCTCGTCGCTGGTTCCGGTTTCGTCACTCACGGCCTGTACGTCGAACACCTCGTCGGAGATCGGTTCTTCGATGCCGATTTCCGGCGTGGGCGTGGTGGCGATTTGGGTCAACAGTTCCCGCGCTTCGCTGTGACTCGGGTCAATCACGAGCGCCTGCTTGAGCGCCTGCTCGGCGGCCTTGATATCGCCGCCGGCCAGCGACTCTTCGGCCCGCTCGAACAAATCGGCGATTTTTTCTTCCGGCGTTACGCCGGCCTTGAATAGGTCGAAAACCTTTTCTTTCGCCTCGGCGTTGTCGGGGTCGATTTCGAGAATTTCGCGCAGGTGTCTTTCCGCGCCGCGCCGACGCCGCGCCGCCATATCGATTTCATACAATTGGAAGAATTTCTCGACCGCCTTCTCGTTCTCGCCGGCCGCGCCGTAGGCTTCGGCCAACCGCTGGTTGACCGGCTCGTTGCCCGGCTGCATGACGACGGCGCGTTCAAGCTGCGTGACCGCCTCGTCCGACTCGTCCGCCGCGCTAAGCTGCTCGGCGAGGTCGAGCAATTGAATGACCGCCTTGTTGGGCTGGCCGGTCTCCTCGTAGAGATCCACCAACTCGCGGCGTACGTCCAAATCGTCCGGTTGGAGTTGCAAAAGCTCGGTCAAAGCGTCTTCCACGGCGATCAAATCGTCGCCATCGCGTGCCGCGTCGGCCAAGACGCGAAGCTGCATGCACGCAGCCCCGAACTGCTCGGTCTTAACCAGCAAGGATTTCAAATGACGCCTTGCTTTAGTGTTATCCACGTCGAAGAACAGCACCTGCTCGTAACGCGAAATGGCTTCGTCAAAGTCCTCGGCTTTACGCGCCCGGTCGGCCAGAACGATCGCCTGCGCCGCGGCATCGGCACCGCGCTCGTGCTCCGCGTACAGATTGATAACCGAATCACGCGCGAGCAGGTTGTCGGTATCCTGCTTGAGAATCCCGAGGTAGATCGCCTCGGCCTCGGTGACATCGTCCCGGCGGCCGTACACGGCGGCAAGTTCGAAACGGACTTCCAGCCGCTGCTGTTCGTCGCCCGCCGCGCCGAAGAGATCATCCAGTTCCCGCAGCGCTTTTTCCTCGAACTTCTCGATTGCCTGCACGCGGCGAAGAGTCGCGGCGGCTTCGTCCAAGTCACCCGCGTCCTGCTGCAGGTGGGCGATCGTCAACAGGCGCGCAGCGAGCGCGTCCTCATCACCCGCCTGTTCGTAGAGATTCGCCACGCGCAAGTGAGCCCGCAGATTGCGTCCGTCGATGGCGATGATGTCGCCCAGTCGCCCCGCGGCCCCTTCGCTGTCGCCGTCTTGTTCGGCGAGTTCGGCCAACCGGAAAAGAATGTCCATCGCGCGATCGGCTTGATCGGTTCTCTTGAAAATATCGGCGAGCCGTTCCAACGCTTCGTTATTCTGTTCGTCGGTCTCAAGAATTTCTTCCAGGTTGTCGATGCGGCGATCCTCGTCCCAAACCGGCGGCATTTTTTCGTCGGCCATCAGCATGAGATCGACGGCATCGTCGACCCGGTCGGCCTTGAACAAACGCGCCTTCAGGTCTTCGAACGCCTCGATGTTGCGCTCGTCCAGTTCAAGGATTTCGCGCAACGAGTCGAACGCCAAGTCCTCTTCGTGACGCGAATCCGCGGCGCTGACCGTGCGGAAGAGAATCTCCACCGCTTCGGCCATATCGGACGTGACCAGATAAGATTCCTTGAGTTTACCCAGCGCCTCGGCGTCGCCGTCTTCGATGTCGAGCACGCGCTCGAACGCGGTGCGCGCTTCGGCGAATTGCTCAACCCTCTGCAACCGATCGCCAAAGGCCAACAGCAGCTTGACGGCCTCGCTGTGGCGGCCGGTGTCGAGCATCAACATCGTAAGTTTGTCGATGGCGGCTTGGTTGGTTGCCTCCAGCGACAAGACTTCTTCGATCGTCTCCTCCGCCGCCGCCTGCTCGCCGGCTTCGGCCTGCAGATCGCTGAGCGCGAAGAGCGCTTCGGTGGCGGCTTCGAGTTCGTCCTGCGCCTTGAGCGCGTCAATGAGCATGCGGTGTGCGCGTTCGAAGCGCGGATTGAGGTCCAGAATACGCCGGGCCACCGTGGTGGCTTTGTCGTGGTCGCCGTCTTCAATCGCCGCGCCGTTGAAGCGAAGCAGTTCGTCGATCACCGGCTGCGTATCTTCGGCACCGCTCAACAAATCGATCAGGGCGTCGTGAACACCTTGGTCTTCCGGCGCGAGTTTTTGCGCCTTACGCAGCGCGCGCTCGGCGTGGTCGTCAAGTTCGCGCGCCCGTTGGGCACCGGCGAGTTGCAGCAGAGAAGCGACGGCCTCGTCGTGGCGCTCCAAAAGATCGAGTAAGTCGGCCTTTTTGCCCAACGCGTTGATGTTTTCCTCATCCAGATCAAGCACGCGATCGACCAATCCCAAAGCGTGTTCATAATCCTCGGCGTTCTCGGCCGCCTCTACCAAGCGGAAGAGTTCCTCGACCGCCTGGCCCGTCTCGCCGCCCGCGATATGCACATCGCTGAGAATTTCCAGCGCTTGGGTATTGTCGCCGTCGACATCCAGCACTTGCCGCAGGAAACGTTCGGCGCGCGTGAAATCGGTTTTCTCCCGCGCGATTTCGGCCAGCAGGAACATCTCTTCGATCGCCTGATCGCCATCGCCGGCGGCAACCATGATGTCGACCAAATTCTCTAACGCCGTTTCGTTTCGGGAATCGAGTTCGAGGACTTCGCGGTAATAGCGAAGCGCTTCGTCGGAATCTCCGCCTTCGCCGGCCAGGTCGGCAAGCGCGAACAATTGCTCGGTGGCGCCGAGCCGATCACCACGCGCCAGCAGCAGCGTTTTTAGTTCGGCGCGGGCCTCGGCGTCGGCGTCGTCCAACTCAATGATACGCGCGAAATGACGCTCGGCTTCTTCGTTGGCGTTCTCGGCAAGCGCCAAACCCGCCAGGGTGCGGAAGCGACCGACGGCGGCGAACGTGTCGTTTTCCTCTACGGCGATTTCGGCCAGCGCAATCAGGGCGCGGCGGTCGTCGCTCTGGACGGCCAACATTTCCTCGGCGAATGTCTTCGCCTCTTCGATCTCCCGTTGTGCCCGAGCCTTCTGGACGAAATCGTGGAGCATATCCAAGCCTGCGGCTTGCTGACCGCTGGCGAAGTAGTGGTCCTTGAGCGCGGTGGCGGCTTCCGTATTTTCTCCGTCGAGTTCGATGACTTCACGCAGCGCGGCTTCGACATTGTCCGGTTCATCGAGCGCCTTGAAAAGATCGGCCATGGCGAACAACTGTTCGATCGCCCGATCCTGCCGCCCGGTTCCGAGATACACCTCTTTGAGTTGCCGGCGCGCCTCGACGTTCCGGCCGTCATGCTCGATGACCCGTTCGTATGAATCACGAGCTTTCGGCAACCGCCCCGCACTACGCGCGTGCGCCGCTTCGGTCATGAGCAATTCGACGGCCGGCTCCGTTTGGCCGGTCTGCAGCAGCAATTCGATCAAGCGGGAAGCGGCGACTTCGTTCTGTTCGTCGTATTCCAACGCCTGCCGCAAGGTTTCGATCGCGCCGTCGAGGTCGCCCCCGGTCTCTTGAAGGCCGGCCACAGAAAGCAATTCGGACACGGCGCTGTCGGTGTCGCCGCCGGCCAAATGCAACCGGGCGATCCCCTTGCGCGCGTCGAGATTGTCGGGGTCGAGGCCGGAGATTTCGCCCCAGTACACCAGCGCGGTATCGTTGTCTCCGGTCTGCTCGGCGGTTTGCGCCAAGTCGATCAACTCGGCTACGGCTTTGTCTTCCAGGCCCGCGTTGAGGAACAGATCCTTCAACGAGATGCGGGCGCGTATGGCGTGTTCGTCGGTCGCCAGCACCTCGCGAAGCGTCGCCTCGGCCTTGTCGATGTCGCCGGAACGCTCGGCAAAGGCCGCGATCTCAAAGAGCAGTTCGGTCGCTTCGTCCTCGCGACCCAGATCGCGCAGGATGGAAATCTTGCGGCGTAGCGCTTGGTCGTTGCGCGGATCGACGCCGAGCACGCCGTCCAAATGCCCCAACGCTTCCTCGGCCTCACTGTTCTCCAGAGCGGCTTTGGCCAGAGTCATCATTTCGTTGACGGCTCCGGCGACATCCCCGGCCGCCAGCAGCGCGTCGCGCAGGGACTCGCGGGCCGCCACGTGATCGGAATCCAAAGAGAGAATCTCGCGCAAGGCTTCGGCGGCTTTTGTGGGATGCTCGTCCGCCGCGCGCTCGGCGATATCGATGAGAATGCCGATGGCTTCGTCGGTGTCGCCCTTTTCGAGATACAGGTCTTTGATGCGTTCCCGCGCTTCGAGGTTGTCCTCATCCAAATCGAGCCATTGCCCGTACTGCTCGAGTGCGCGGTCGTAATGCCCCGCCTGAGCGTTTTGATCGGCCACACGGCGCAGCAAATCGGCGTACTTGTCGGTGGCCCCGGCGTGGTCGTAGAGCGCCAACAATTCCTCTTGTGCGCGATCTTCGTTGGAGTGATGGTCCAACACCCGCATGAGGAAATTCTCGGCGCTTTCGGTGTCGCCGGAATCACGAGCGGCTTCGGCCAACGCGAACAGCTTCTCGACGGCTTTGTCGATCTGGCCGCTTTGTTCGAAAATATCGAGCAGTTCGCGGTGCGCGCCTTCGTGTTCGGGATCGATCGCCAAGATACGATCCAGCATGAGTTCGGCTTCGTCGGCGTTTTCGAGGTCGCGATGACGGTTGGCGAGGTCGAAGAAATGAACGATGGCGCGTTCCGGCTCGGTTTCCTCGTAGTGTTCGGCCAAGCGCAGCGCGGTGTCCAGATCGTCGGGAGAAGCTTCGAGCATCTGCGTGAGGTATTGCTCGAGTTTCTCGACCCGCTGCTGTTTCTGCGCGATTTCGATGAGTTCGCCGAGAATCTGTTCGGCTTTCGCGTCCTCGCCGGAGTCGCGGTGCACGGTCATGAGTTTTTCAAGCACCAGCAGGGATGATGGATTCCGCTCCAGCGCCAGGTTGAGGTACTCAACGGCCTTGTCGCGCAGGTTGTACTTCAAGTAAATATCGATCGCCTCGTCGAGGCGCTCGGCTGCTTCCTCTTCGCTCATCTCGCCCAGATCGATCTGGTCCGGGCCTTCCTCTTCGGCCTCTTCTTCGACCGGTTCCTCGGCCTCGGCGGCGACCTCTTCTTCGGCCGCAACTTCTTCGACGACGGGCTCCTCTTCCATCGCGACTTCTACGACGACGGGCTCTTCCTCGAGTTCGGCCTCTTCCATCGCAACTTCTTCGATCGCGACCTCTTCTTCCACCGCAACTTCTTCGACGACCGGCTCTTCCTCGAGTGCAATCTCCTCGATTTCGGCAGGCTCGGGCTCTTCCACCTCGACCGGTTCGACTTCCACTACGGGTTGTTCTTCGTCGAGCGCCACTTCCTCGATCACCAGATCATCCTCGATCTGGACTTCCTCGATGACGGGCTCTTCTTCTGGGCTCACCTCTTCCAACGGCAGTTCGTCATCCTCGATGGTGATCTCTTCGACAGCCTTTTCGACCTTGGCAGCCGGCGGCGTGATCGTTTCGAACTCTTCTTCTTCCTCCATTTCCGGCAGAGGCTCGAGTTCGATATCTTCCGACACAGGTGGAGACGGAATCTCCGAAAGCCGGGTAACGGCGTATTCGTTGTCGACGTCGAGTTCCAAGATGCGCTCACACACCTCGCGCACTTTGTCCATGCGGTCGATTTTGCGGTAAAGCTCGCTCGCGCGTTCCAGCGCCTTGATGGCGACGGCGGGCTTGCCGAGTTCCGCGGCGATTTCGGCCGTCAACTCCAACGTGCTGCTACTGCCGGCGAGTTCGCCGCTGAGTTTGGCCAATCGCGCCAGCGCCAATTCCGGGTGGCCTTGCTCCCGGTAAAGTTCAACCAGCTTATAGAGGATTTCGAAAACCTCGAGACCGCGATCGAGGACGCCCTCGAGCAGCTTCTGTTTTTCTGCGGTTTTCCCTTGTTGTTCAAACAACTCGGCGACGCGCAGAAACGAGGCGGACGCTTCGGTTTTGAACCCTCCTTCGAGGTACTTCTGTCCAAGCTTCAGGCGACCCATGATATTGGACGGATCCAGGTCGAGCATCATGCGGCGCATGTCTAACGCTTCACGATTTTTGCCCTGGTTTTCGTAAATCGCAGCGGCCTTATGGTACTGCTCGACCACTTCGGGAATCAGGCCGAGTTTGCGGTAGAGGCCGGCGAGCTTGAGGTAGATTTCGATCATATCCGGCTGCAACTGCAGCGCCTGCTTGTACACGGCTACGGATTTGGGATAAAAGCCTTTTTCGGCGTAGGTTTCCGCGACGGTCAGGTATTGATCCAGCGCCTTGAGCTTATCGCCCCGCTTGAGGTAGTAGTCCGCCAACTTACGGCGGGCGCGCATATTCGCGGGGTCATCCTGCACCTCACGTTGCAGCTCGGCGAGTTCGGGATCGTATTTCTTTTGCTTGGATCCCTTAAGCTTACTAAGCAAGCCGTCCTTTTTACCTTTTTTGTCCTTGGCCAAGGCAATACTCCCGTGTCATTACGAATCGGTGAAAAGGGCCCTACAACAGCAGAAACAAAGGCCGTGCCGTTAGGCCGGTCCTCCCCATGAAATTGCCGTGATTGACCTTATTTGCCGCACAGCAAAACCTACTGGATTAGTGTACGGCAATCAAGGTGTAAGTTCGTGTTTTTAAAGGGTGGATCGCCATTTCTTGGACATCGTGGTCAAACATTCGGCTCCTGTCTGGGTAACGACCACGATATCCTCGAGGCGCACGCCGAAGCGTCCCGACAAATAGATGCCGGGTTCAACGGTGAAAACCATCCCTATTTGCGCGTTGCCCTCACCGAGCATGCTGGCCCGTGGATCCTCATGAATCTCCAAACCCAGGCTGTGACCGGTCCCATGCCCGAAGAGCTTCCCATAACCGGCCTCGGTGATCACATCGCGTGCAACTTTATCGATTTCCTTCATGGCCATGCCCGGCCGGATCGATTCAATACACTGGCGCTGGGCTTTATAAACGATGTCGTAGACTTTGTGGGCCTCCGGATCAGCCGCTTCGCCGACAGCGACCGTCAGCGTCTGATCGGAACAATAACCGTCAACCACGCAACCCCAATCGAGCACGACCAACTCGCCGGCCGCAATTTCCTTGTCCGAAGCCACGCCGTGCGGCATGGCCCCGCGCGGCCCAGAACCGACGATCGTATCGAACGACGGGCTTGTGGCGCCGAGCCGCCGCATCTCGGTTTCGAGTTCAAAGGCGATGTCGCGCTCGACCGCACCGGGCACGATCATCGGCAGAATCTTCTCCATCGCCTGTTCCTGCACCTGAACGGCGCGGCGGATTTTTTCCTGTTCCGCCTCGTCCTTGATAACGCGCAAATTGGTGACCAACCCGCCGAGCGGCGTCGCCTTGACCTCGCCCAAGTGCGTGGCGAAATCACGGTGCATGGCCACGGTCATCGCTTTGTCTTCGATGCCGAGTTGCGCGATACCCAACTCCTGAACTTTCACGCCGATTTCTTCCAGTTTTTTCTGAAACTGGACGACCTTGAACCCATGCGGCGTCACTTGCTTCCCGGCTTGATCGGTGTAGCGGGAGTCCGTGAAAAAGAGCGCGGTGTCGGCCGTGACCAACAGCGACCCTTCGGTCCCCGTAAACCCGGCCAGATACCGGACGTTCGGTAGATAAGATACATACGCCGCTTCAAAGCTTTTCTCGCGTAAAGCCTGCCGTAACCGCTCGAGTCTAGATGCCATTTGCCGTCAACCTTTCTAAACAAAATCGCATGGCGAGGCGATAACCGTCCGGTCCGAGACCTTCAAGGCGCCCCACCACGACGCTGGAGATCGTGCTTTGCCGCCGGAACGGCTCGCGCGAGGCCAAGTTTGATAGATGCACTTCCACCGTCGGAACCTGACAAAAAACGATTGCGTCGTATATCGCGACGCTCGTGTGGGAGTACGCGGCCGGATTGACGATGAGGAAATTGCACTTGCCACGGCAGTTGGCGATCTCGGTGACGATTTCGCCCTCGATGTCGGATTGAAAGCAATCCACTTCGACGCCCACAGCTTCGCCCATGGCCACCAAAGAGGCGTTGATCTCCTCCAACGGTTCGGTGCCGTAGTAATCCGTTTCGCGCTCCCCAAGCCGGTCCAGCAAGGGCCCGTGAATGATTTTTACGCGGGGCATGGTCTTACTCCTTGTTCTTCCGCCACGGTTTCCATCGCCGCCGACGTTTTTTCTTCTTGGTTGAATGATCGCCTTGCTCTTCGTTGATAGACGCGTCGTCTTCATCTTCGTGTTCGTCGTCGTGGTCTTCGAGTTCCTCCCCCTCGTCCGCCGCCTCGTTTTCATCCGGACTCGCCTCGGGTGCGCTGTTCTCGTCCAGACTTCCGAAAACATCGACGTCTTCGATATCGACGTTTTCATCCATGCCTTCGGTCGGGTCGTACTCGTGCGCCGGTTCGACATCGTCGGCATCGGGATCCGCGTCGTCCGCGACCGCGAAGCCTTCCCTCTGGCCCACCGGCTCAGGCTCGACGGGGTCGGAGAGCACGCCAACCGAATCCTCCGCGCCGTCCTCGTCGGCAATATCTTCCTCCGGCGGCGGCTCCGGCTCGTCGACCTCAGGCTGCGCGGGCGCGTCGTCCTCTTGATCCGGAGCGGGCTCTTCCATCAACGGGTCGAAGAAATCGTCCACGACTCTGTCGGTCTCGCTGGTGCTCAGGTCCTCGAAAGGAGTTTCGACGACCGCAGACCTCTCCGCGGGCTGTTCGACCGGCGACGCTGTCGATTCGGTCGGCGGTGCTGCCGGGGCTTCAGCCGCGATAGGTTCAGGTTCGCTAATCGGCTCGGGCTCGATCAGCGCTTCGGCCGCGATAGGTTCGGGCTCGGCTATCGGTTCGGGTTCGATCGGGACAACCGGCTGCTCTTGGACCGGCGTCTCAACGGCCGGCGGCGTCTCAAAGCGCGGCGAAGCCGGCACGGCTTTGCCTTTTACGAGCAACTGCTTGGCGGTTTTGTCGAAGGGATCGGCGCGGAGCAGTTCCTTGCAGACACGGGCGCCATCCTGATCGCGACCGGCGCTGTAATACGCTTTGGCCAGGTTGCGTTTCCCTTCGCCGATACCCCCGTGCTCGGCGACACCTTCCAGCGCCGTCACGGCCTCGTCGTAACGTCCCAGGGCGACCAACACCGCGCCCATGGCCTCCTGACAAGACCAATATCGCTTGTGGCGCGCCATCCCGGCCTCGGCCACTTGCAGGGCTTCCTCGGCTTCACCCAGCGACAGGAGCGCTTCGGCAAGGCGATGGTACAATCGCTTGTCCGGAAAGCGCTCCAAATCGGCGCGCCAGGTTTTGATATTCTGTTGCAATTTTTCGCTCACCACGGACATCCAACAAGACATGTCGTCAAATGCAAACCACCTGTTTTCAGGAACGTTAAGAGAAACACGACGCACGCGCCGCGTCAAGTCGATTTCGCGCCCGCGAGGCGACCGAACACCCATCAAACGGGCGTTTTGGTCTCTTTTTTGCGTCGGCGACGAGGGAAAACATCAACCCAGCGTGTTCGACGGCGCGGAGGTTTTCCCATGATTGCCTATCGCTGCACCTGCCCCTCGAATACGTCACCGGTTTTCGCGAATTTGACACCACACCCGCAGGCGGCGTAGAGCCGGTCGTAGTCGGCGTCGTACCACAAGCCGCGCAGGGGCCGGCCGACAAACACCCGTCCGATGCGCTTCCGGTCGGCCAAACGCACGTAGTCGATCGTCCCGTCGAAGTAATTACCGATGAGCAACAAACCGCGGTCGAGATCGAACTCTAAATCCCGCGGCCCATACCCGGCGTCAATTGTGTCGATGCGTGCCAACGTTTTCGCGTTCAAGACCAGAACCCGCCTGAGAAACATCTGCGCCACATACAGGTTGTCGTCGGGGCCAAGCTTTACTTCGAACGAGGAAAAGCCGATCCACTTTTTTTCGCGGACGGTCATCGACGCCAGATCCACGACCGTCAACCAGGGAGAAAACCAGTCGCTGACAAATGCCACGCCCCGGGTAGCGTCGATAGCCATGTCGTAGCTGTCCATCCCCGGCAACACGAGCGAGCGGCGTGCTTGATGCGGCGGCGCTTCGTCGAACTCGTGCAGCGAATGACTGACCTCGCACAACGCGTACAGCCGTCCCCCGTAAAACTCGACGTCGAAAAGATTCCGGCAACCCGGTACGGCGATTTCCCGCACCTTGGTTCCGGCATCCATATCCATGACGAACATCCGCTCGTCCGTGCCCCATTGCGCCCACAAGGGAACAAAGAATTCGCGTTGCTGCGGGTGCGGCGTGAGACGCTGAATTCGCGCATCCAGGGTTCCGCCGCGACGCAACGTGGGTTGGTCGCGATCGATCAGGTAAAACTCGTTTTCATAACCGTACGCGACACCGGCCACTGCGTCTTTCGGATTCCCCGCGAAGTCGTAAGGGTGCGTCGGTCCGCCCAATTCCCGCACAAACGACGGGGCCTTGTCCGCCTCGGCTCGACACTGTGCTCGTTCGTCGACAAAGCTGAAATCACGATAAACCATCAAGAGCACAAGCCCGACAAAGAACGCCGCGTTCAGGCCGGCGAGAATACGCCAGAGACACGTCCGGCGACGAAACAACGGATAAGGAATCGCCGCCAACAGGATAAACAACACCGGCGCGACCCAACCGAGATAGGTGTAGCCGCCAAGCGAGAGATGAGCGTTATAAAGGAAAAGAGTCAGTAGAGCCCACGCGAACTCGTGCCCCGCCCCGCGGCGCACCAGGCGGAGGGTCAGTCCAATCGCCACGCCCGCCCCCAACGCGACATACCGTCCCCAGGAAGGAAACAAGTATTCGTTCGCGCCGACTACAAAAAGCAGGGCGCCCAGCAAAGCGGCGACCACCGCGCCCAATACGGTGAGCGCGCGGGACGGTCTTTTTACGATGGGTGGATCGGCGGACATCGGTCGATATCGTAACGCGTTTATCACCGTCTTGCACGCGAACGACGCGCGACCTACCATGCCGCCATGAAGCGCCGCATCGTCTTGGTTTATACCCGCACCGGTTGGGACATCAAAAACGTCACATCGCTGTTGCCGCTGGCCGTGTTGTACCTCGTGCGCCCCTTACGCCGCGCCGGATTCGACCCCGTGATCATCGACCAACGCATCGATCCGCAATGGAAGCGCAACCTGCGCGAAGCGGCTCCCGAAGCGCTTTTCGTGGGTATCAGCGCAATGACCGGGGCGCAAATTGACTGGGGCTTGCGGGCCGCGCAAATCGTGCGCCGGACAACCCCGGACACGCCGATTGTGTGGGGCGGCATTCACGTGTCGCTCGTGCCCGAGCAAAGCGCCCGGCATCCTTTGGTCGACCTCGTAGTGCGCGGTGACGGCGAACAGACCGTTGCGGCGTTGGCCACGGCGCTGGTCGACGGCGGCGATTGGACGCACGTTCCGGGTTTAACGTGGGTCGACGGTGAGGAAGTGAAAAGCACGCCCGACGCCCCGCGCATCACCGATTTGTCTGAGGTTTTGATTCCCGACTACGACGCGGTCAACGTGGATGATTACGTCACGACCCAAACCCTCGGCCTGCGGGACTTGGCGATCACGACCAGCCGCGGCTGCCCCAACGCGTGCGCCTATTGTTACAACCTGCCCTACGGCGGCCGCCGCTGGCACGCGCAACCTGCCGACGCCGTCGTAGAGCATATCGAGACGATCACCAAGCAATTCGGAATTCAGGGTATTTTGATCAAGGACGACAATTTCTATGTCGACCGCGCGCGCGTCGAAGGTATTGCCGACGGCCTACGCGCCAAAGGGTTGCGCGTCACGATTCGCGGCGAGTGCCGGGCCGATTACATCGCCCGCCATTGGCAAGAGGAGTTCTTGGATTTCCTTTTCGAGAATGGTTTCCGCGAGATGACCGTCGGGGCCGAGAGCGGTGACGATTCCACCCTCGCGCGACTCAACAAAGACATCACCGTGGCCGATATCCGCGAAGCGAACCGCCGCCTGCAGCGAGCGCGGATCCCCACGAAGTTCACCTTCATGGCCGGCTTTCCCGAAGAGTCCTGGGAAGCGATCGGGCGCACGCTGTCGCTCATGCTCGAGTTGACCGACACGAACCCACAAGCGCGCGTCACGCCGCTTCATTTGTACGCGCCCTATCCCGGCACGCCGCTTTTCGACGAGGCGTTGGCGCGCGGTTATCAGCCACCGCGATCATTGGAAGAGTGGGCCCGCGTGAGTTTCCACGATCTCGATTTGCCGTGGATCGATGCCCGTCACAGCCGCGCCTTGGAGCGTCTCAGCGTCGCCACCTATTTTATGGATCGTCAAACCGTCGCTGAATACTTCACCGGCCGCCCCTTCATTCAGTGGCTGGCCCGTCGTTACAGCGCGGTCATTCGCTGGCGCTGCCGTCACATGTTTTTATCGTGGATGCCCGAAACCAAAGTCATCGATTGGTATCGCCGTCAGGCCTAGTTTTCTCCTCCCGCAACGTGATCCAAAGCAACGTGAACGCGAATGCAAGGCACACCGCGGCCAGCAAGTGCGAGGTCATGCCGTGCCAACCCGCCTCGGGGAACAACACCGGCTCGGTCAAGTGGACGGGAAATCCCTTGGGATCGTAAAGGCTGAAAAAGGTTTCGTTGGCGAAGACAAACGAACCTGCCCACGCGATAAGCGCCGTCGCGCCGAAGTGTTTGAGCGGCGCTGCGACGTACTCATAACTACCGCCCTCTAACGCCCTTCCGGCCGCCAACGCCATGCCGAGACTCACCAACACCAGAGCCAGAAAACGGCAAAGCGGCACCGTAACTTCGTGGTGCGCGCCGTAATCCACGGCGCTGGCGATCATCGCCAGGACTTGGGTCAACGACTCCAAACCGGCAAGCACGGCGCCGATACTCAGCGCGATGCCGCCCGCCACGTTCCACGCCTTCATGGCTCGCTCCGCCCGCGACGCCACCACGCCGCCACGCCGATGATCACGGCTGCCACCAACAACGCGGCGATCAGTGGGTCGGCCTTGGGCATCGTCTCGCGGGCGAAAAACTCACCCAGCCGATCCGGCGCCGCCAACAAACTGTAGGAAAGGATTTTTACGACTTCGAGCCCCATGACCAGCGCCAGCACACCGGCCAGGCGACGCGCGAAATCGGAGAACTCGTCCACGCAAAGCCGCATCCGACGCAGTTTCTCCACCGGTCCGAGCACTAACTGAGCGCCACCTACCGCGAGGTAGAAACAGAGAAATGCGAAAAGCGTCATCTGAAGCGGATAGATCAAATGTACGACAACATTACCGGCGGTCTTCGGCAGGCTGTCGAGAAGCTGAAACCACTCGCCGTGGAACAGCGCGAACACGTAAAGCAACGCCACACCGCTCACGACCAGCAGCAACACGAGGATAAGGAAATACAGGAACATCCAGGCCATGAGAGGCACAGCCGAAAGTCGACCGAAGCCTCCGTTGTCCCGTAGCTTACGCCAAAGCGGCCCGTCGGCCACGCGTTGCCGGTTCACCCCGAGGCGCAACGCGGCCGCAACCCCCGCCAGCGCCGTGACGGCCAACAAAACCATAATAACGATCATCAGCACGTTCATTTCGCATCACCGCCAAAGAGTGAAACGCGGCCGGTTTCGCTTCCTGCCGCATTCAATGTGACGACCTGCCCCGCCGCGCTCAACCACACCGCCAACTCGCCGTCTCGAACGGCCAAGTAGCGCGGTGATCCCGAGATGTGTATGTCCGTTTCGGTGGCGCCGTTTTCCGGTCCCAGCGTGACGAGTCGACTGCGACGCCAATCGGTCACGAAAACCCGTTCGCCAAAGTACGCAATGTCGGTGAGACCGGCGCCAATTTCCGCCTGCCAGAGAATTCGGCCGTCGTCCACCGCATGAGCGCAAACCCGCCCGGCCTGCGCGCTAGGAATGAGTATGCGATCGCGCCAACGCAGCGCGCCCGTCGGCCGGGGGTCGATCTCCTGTTGCCAAACGATCCCGCCCGTCTGTTTATCGACCGCCGTCAACGTTTCCGCCTGGTCGTTGACGATATACAACCTGGTTTCGTCAGCCAGAAGCGTCCACCGACCGCCGGATTCCTCGTGCCAGCGCGTCACGCCGCGTATCCGCGGACTTTCCGGCACGTTTACCCGCCCGTCGGGTAAGCCGTCTTCGAAGCTCAACGCGAACCAAAGGTACTGGCTGTGCTCGGGTAGATAGACGTGCTTTTTCGGCCGGCTTTCGTAACGCGATCGGAAATAGCCGGCGACCCAGATCGTATCTCTGTCCGCTAAAACACCGGTTACAAAAACGGACGAGGGAAACTGCGCGACGGTTCGTACGGTGCCATCGGGATCCAATTGGTGGACCTCGCGTCCCAACAAGCCCACGACGAACAATCCGCCCTTCCCGTCAGGAACCAATTGCAGCGGACGATCCACGGCCACGCTCTTGATGGCGCCGGGCCCGCTAATCAGAACCTCGCCGAACCGCAGGCGTGCCACCGCGTTTTGTTCGCCGAGATATGCGATATCCGTGATTTCGCCGGCGCGCGCTTGATGGGATGCGACCCCTTCGCCGGTAACCGAGAGGCGCCAGAAAAGCAACGCGATGAGCGCCGTGAAAACGGCAAAAAGAAGACGCCCGGCCAGCGGGCGTCTTCGTCGTTCGTGAGGCATGAAGCCCATCAGACTGCGACGGGCATTACCGCGCGGATTAAGTTTCCACGTCGGTGTTTTCGGAATCGGCCACGGTGAGTGTGATCAACGAGGTATCCGCCGCCACACCAATACTTGCGGTGATCGAGTAACTCACCTCGGCGCCGCATTGGTTGGGTACCGCGATGCGGTATTTGGTTTCGGAAATCCCGCGATCGTTGGACTCATCGTAGAAGGGGTTGCTCAACGGCGGTACGTCGCCCGGAATGTCGGCCGGCAGATACAGTTCGCCACCCGCCACCGTCCAACGCACTTCGACGCCGTTAAGCGGATCGGTAACTTCCTCGGAGCCTTCCGCGATCACCAAGCTAGCCGGGCCTTGGACTACTGCGGAAATCAAATAGGAAACGAACCCGCATTTTCCTTCGGCCGAGCGAATGAAGTTCTTCGCTTCACTGCGGCGGGTATCGTCGAGTTCGCAGGTTGTGATCCACGCGAATTTATCGTCGCATACGGAGTCGGCGCAAGTTTGGGCGTCGAAAACGCAATCGTCGAATTCGTCCCGTTGGCCGTTGGAATAGATCTCGTCATTGCCGCCGACAAAATCGATGACGCAGGCGCTAATGCAGTACTGCCGGAAAATGTCGAAACACGGCGAGGGAATATCCCAGTCGGCGTCGCATTGGAAGCTCAACGACGGATCTTCGTCGAAGCCAACCAAAAAGACCGAAGCGCCAGCCGGTGCCGTCGCGGGATCCGTATCGCCACAACCGAAGGTGTAAATCATGACGGATACCAGCAGCAAGCCAACTGTGGCCAGCAGCAACCGTTTCATCAATAGCCTCCTTCTCAAGCGTTCCGAGACCGGTCAAAACCGGCGCTTGATATCCTCAGTTAAACCGCCGGGCGGTCCCGCACGATGCGCGGCGTGATGAAAATCAACAATTCGCTGCGCTTCTTGATTTGCTCCCGGTCGCGGAAGAACATACCGAGAACGGGGATACGAGACAGCCAGGGCACGCCGAGTTCGGTCCGCGATTCTTCTTCGGAGAAGATCCCGCCGATCACCGACGTTTCACCGTTGCGTACGAGCACTTCAGTAACCACCTCTTTCTTGTCGATGGCGGGGTCGCCGGTAGAGGTTGGGATCGAAGTATTCGGCGCGTTTTTCGCGATCTCGATTTTCATAATGATCGATTCGTCCGCTGTGACATGCGGCGTAACGGTCATATTCAAATTCGCTTCGATAAACGACAGTGAGGTTTCACCCTGCTGCCGGATCTGGAACGGAATGCTCACGCCCTGCGTGATGCTGGCTTGTTTGTTATCCAGCGTGGTCACTTCCGGACGCGAGATGACACGGCCTTCACCGCGGCTTTCCAAAGCGGAAAGTTGCAGATCGAGCGCGAAGGTGTCGTTGATGCTACCCAAGGTGATGCCTACGCCGCCACCACTGCCCAGGCCGATCGGCGCCGGTAGATTGACGGCATAATTCGCATTGGGAATCGTTGAAATCGTGTTACCAAAGCCGCTGGTGCCTACGCCCTGCGTGGCGCCCGCTTCACCGAATTGCTGGCCGGAAACGTCCGAACCGGTAACCCGCACGCTATTGGGGAAGCTAAGCCCGGTGGGGTTGCCGTGCCCGGCGTCGGCGTAGTAGATACCGCCCCATTTGATACCCATTTCCCGCGTGAAGTCCGTAGTCGCTTCCACAATACGGGTTTGGATGAGTACCTGCGGCGTCTGGCTGTCGAGGCTGGCAATCAGGCGTTTGGCCTTCTTGATAGACCTTTCAATGTCTTGGATCACGATAATATTCGTGCGCTCGTCGACATTGGCCACGCCGCGATTGGACAGAATCGAGCGAATCTGCGGCACCAGATCGTTCGCGTCGGCATAACTGACCGGAATCAGCGCCATGGCCAGCGGTTCAAGCTGAATGCTGATCTGCTGGCGGGCCAACTCCTGCTGACGCTCAGTGGTCAGCGTTTGCGTCGGCGCCACACGAATGATGTTGCCCTCCCGCTCGATTGCCAGCTTCTTGGTACGCAGGATGATATCCAGCGCCTGGTCCCACGGCACGTTGTTCAACTTAATCGTGATTTTGCCTTGGACATCGTCACCCGCGACGATATTAAGCCCGCTCACGTCGCTGATGATTCGCAGGATCGACTTAATGTCGGCATCCTGGAAGTCCATGGAAATTTTCTTGCCGAAATACTGCTCTTCGGTATACATGGTGCTTTCCGGACTGATGAAACCACCCGTATCCTGAGCCAAAGCGGGTACGGCAACGAGCAACACAATAAGACCAGCGAGAATCAAGCTAACGAGCTTGGCTCCGAGCCTCTTGCATTCGCTTCGTGTCGTGGCCATATGTTGCCTCCTCACAAAGATTCGATTCCACGAACCCAACGCGCAAGTTTGCTTCTATGCCTCGTTTTCCGGGCGAAGCCGGATCGTTACTTCAACGGTCTCCGTACCTTCCGTCCGCCAACTGATGCGGGTTTCGGTTATAACGACCGCATCCTCTAAAACAGAGCGGATAACGCCACCGTTTTTCCCAATAGCGTCTCCGACCCGTACCGTATAAGCCTTGCCGCTGGGATCTTCAAAAATCGCCAACGGGTTTTCCGTGTCTTTCACGATACCGACAAGCTTGAAGTACCGAACTTCGAACTTGAGCAACGGATTGTCGCTGTCGCCGGTCAGACTCAATTCCTCAGTCGGGTTGTACGAGCGGAACGGATCCGGTTTGTTGATCGGATCATAAGTATACGTAACCCCAACCTCGTCCAACACTTCTTGGGCGCTGGGCATCTTGATTTCAGTCGTCTGCGGCTGATTCTTCGGTTTCTTGGTTTCCTCTTTCTTCTTCTTCAATTCCGCCAGCTTGGCTTCGGCCTTCAGGCGGGCATCATCGGCGGCATCACCGCCTCCGCCACCACAAGCCGTGAAGACGAAGAACAAGACGACGATCAAAGCTAACGCTTTCAACCAAGTAAAACGCATGGTGTAACTCTCCACCGCGTCAGGTTCCAAATCAGCCACCCGTTTTCCGGAAACGGAAGGTCGTGGCGATGCAATCGGCCGTAACCTGCACTTCGCCGCCAACTTCCGTGGGCTGACCTACTTTCAAGTTACTGATGTTCACGACGCGCTTCAGTTTGCTGATCTTGTCGAAAAAGATGGCGATATTATGATAGCCGCCCTTAATCTGCAGTTCGATGGGTATCGCAGCATAGAAATCGCGAGCAATTTCGGCGCTGGGTTGCACCTTCGCAATTTCAAGACCCGATGTTGAGGCCAGATCCTCCAGGCTGCGAAGCAAGGATTCAAGCCGCTTCTCTTCGGGCAACTGTGCCAACGATTGCTGCAATTGCTGATCGAGTGTTTCAATTTCCCGCTGGATTGGCTGCAACACTTTAGCAACGGCCTTTACTTCGTTGAGCTGGGTCGTCAAGTCCGCCAGATACTTATTGGCCCGGTCGATCTTCTCCAAGGTCGGGCGGTACCCTAGGAAGTAGTACACGCCGAAGACCAAGAAGACCAACGCGACTATGACCAATACTTTCGCGATCTTCGCCATCGAGCAACCTCTTATTCCTGTACTCCGGTGTGGCCTGCAGCCTCACCGGCCTGTTGCCTCCGAACCTATTTCGCCCTTACGACCGACGCCACGTTACATGTGAGTTCAAAATTCTTGACCGGCACCGGCGAGAGGCCGGGCGCGCCACGCCGCGATCCGGCGCGATCCGCTATGGCGCTTATCAATTCCACATTATGGAAAACTTTGGACTTTTTCAAATTCTCCATAAATGCCGCAATTTGGATGTGGTCGATCGCGTAGCCGGTAATCGTCAACGAACTACCCGAGCTGCTCATTTCTTGGAGCCACAGCTTGGCCGGAATAGCCGATGCCATTTCGTCCAGTAGGCGCACGGGTCCCGTTTGCTGACGTTTCAAGGACGCGATGATTTCCAGCTTTTGCGCCAAAGCATTACGCTGCTTCCGGGCTGTTTCCACAAGGCTCTGCTGAATCTTGTATTTCTCGATGTCCTTTTGAATGGCAGCGGCTTGCTTTTGTCGCTCTTCGAGCTTCTCGGTAAGCTTCGTGTGGTAGAGCCACGTCACAAAGCCAGCCATAACAACAGCAATAAGCGCCACAACGATCCACGTGTAAGGGATCTGCCTTGCAACTTTGGTTTTCCGTTTCGGCGCTTTCCGCTTTACTTCCGGCAGTAGGTTAATGCGAATCATTTATCGCCGAGCCTCCGTAGGGCTAATCCGACCACCACGCCACACAGCGGCGCAATCTCCTGGATGTAATCCATATCGAAGCTCTTTGTGGGAACCTCGATGTTATTGAAAGGATTGATCATTTCGACCGGAATACCGACTTGATTCTCGATGATCTGTTGCAAGCCGGCGGTTTTGGCCGCTCCGCCCGCCAGATACACCTTACTGATATGGGCGAAATTGCTGGTCGCGGTGAAGAAGTCGAGCGACCGCTGGATTTCAAGGGCGATACTGTTGGAAATGCCGTCCAGGATGGGTTGAATGTCCTGGTCGGCCTGCTGTTTGCCGAGTTTGATCTGCTCGGCCTCCTCGAAGCTAACCGAAAGTTGCTTCTGCAATTCCTCGGTGTAGTGATTGCCGCCGATCGACATATCGCGCGTGAATACCGAATTGCCGTTGTGCACGATATTGATATTGATCACGCTGGCGCCAATATTCACCAGCGTTACGACCTTGCCGCGCTCCACCTCGTAATTGACTTCGTACATATTCTGGACGGCAAAAGCGTCCACGTCCATGATCACCGGGTTCAAACCCGCCTCACTGATCACGGCCGTATAGTCGTTGACCATCTCCTTCTTGACGGCCACGAGCAGAACATCTTGGCTTTCCTGATCGTCGCCTTCCATCGCGAGGCGCTGGTAGTCAATGTTGACTTCGTTGATATCAAAGGGGATGTATTGCTCGGCCTCCCACTGAATGTTGCCTTCGATTTCCTCTTCGGTCATCAGTGGTAAGGTGATCTTGCGAATAATGACCGAGTGGCCGCTAACACTTGTGGACACGTCGCGCGGCGATTTCACGTTGTTCTCGGCAATAAGCGTGCGCACGGCGTTAACGACAGCAGGGGCGTTCATGATGGTTGAATCGACGATCGTCTCATGCGGCATGTAAGCGATGCCGAAATTGACGAGCTGGTAGCCCAGCTTCGTTTCCGCCAATTCAAGGACCTTGATGGAGCCGGATCCTATGTCCAAGCCCAAAACGCCCTTTTTCCTCGAAAACAGCATGTTCCTGCCTCAGCGATTAAGGGTTTTGGTTTTTAGGCGAATGCGGTGTCACGGAACATATACCGAATCCGCAACCCACATGTCAAGCACCTAAATGGCCCTATGTTATGAATGATCGATGGCATTTTGTTCGATTTTGAAAGGATTTGCAAGGAAAAACTTTAAGCAATTTCGAAGAAATATTTTTTGCCCCGCGAACCACGATCCGGCATGAAAAACCACCGGGCAAAAAAAAAGTGGTCCGACAACCCCTCGTCTCCGCCTGCACCCCTCGCCTCGGAGGCCACAACCACTACGCAGAGCCAGTCGCAAAAGGTAGCAACAATTGAACTCCACGCCAACCACACATGCCCCTTCGGGGCGACCGCAGAAAGGAAAAAGCCCCCGGCCGTGATGTCGGCCGGGAGCTTAGCTGTTGCTTCGCTTCTTTCTAGTCGTCGTCGCCGCTGGTGTCGATATCCTTGATATTGCGCGGCGTCTGCTCGCGGTAGATCAACTCGCGTTTGCCTTTCTTTTCCGGCTGCTGGCCGCTCCACCGCGGAATATGCGTGCGACGTGTCTTGGGCGGCAATTTCAACGCGTTGGGTCCCTTCGCCGCAACGCCCTTGCGAACTTCGCCGGCTTTCGCATTGGCCCGTACGTACTCCGCATGGCACGCCTGCGGTCCGTTGCCGATATTGGCCGGCCCTACGTAACCTGACAACGAATTCGGCGGGCACTCGCCGCAGTATGGAATGATCCGCACGTTGTCTAAATAGTAGTTGTCCGATGTCCAATCAACGTAAGGATCGGTCCAGAAACCGACCAAACCCGTGTTCTGCGCGATGTGCGAGCCATTCGGGTTGTAGTACGGCGCCCCGTTGAAGGTGGCACCGATCGTATGATAGGCCAACTTCGGCACCGTCGAGTACATAACCTGTTGCAGATCCAAGGTCTTGCCGGGGTCGGGTTCCGACCACCAGAAGACGAACATCTGACCGTAACCCGCCGCGGGATTCGGCTGTGCCCGGTTGCAGACGAGCGCCAGGTTGCTCCACCAATAGGTATCGTAGGCTGGAGCTGCAACGCCGTGGAAGGTCCGTTTTTCCTTCTCACACATGGCTTGGTTGTTGGTCGAGTCGTAGCGCTGGTATCCGATTTCGTAATTCACGCCGTTGGCTGCCGAGTAATCCGCCGTCATCAGCCACGTTTGAGTGTTGACGATGTTGTTCGGATCATAGTAACCACGGAACGCCAAACCGAGTTGTCGATCTCCGACCACCGAGCGTGAGTGCCATTGCATCAGGAAATCCCCTTCAATGGCGCCGTTGGCCGTGGCGCTGCAGTTACCCTGCGCAAAATTGTCCCACAGATACGCGTAACTGAACAGGTCTTCGACATCTCTGAAGCAAGTCGACCAGAAGTCCGTGGCACACAGCAAGTTGACCGTTCCAATGAGAGGAAGATCGACACCGATGCACGAACCGCACATGCTGGTTTTGAGTGTACCGGAGTAAAGGATGGGGATCGTGAACGTTCCGAAGAGGGGAATGTTGATCGTGATCGCCGTATCGAAAGGCCACAACCAATTGCCGAAGAAATCGTTGAAGTCCGTTCGGATCGTATTGTTATGGTAGCGGAAATGCGCTTGTCCGAGCGCCATGAATTCCCAGTCAAAGATAACGATTGTTCCGAGGAACGTGTCGATCGCGATATAGATGCTCTTCGCGTCCATCGGCCACATGCGGTTGTCCCAAGGCTCCCGCCAACCGGTGACGCTCGGCGTCGCGTCGCGATACCCGATAATGTTGGCCATTCCCGTGAAGGGATCCTTCTCGTAACTGGTCACCGGTGCGCAACAGTAACTGCCGCCGCCCGCACCGTGATACTCGTACGGATAGCAAGGCTGGTCGGTCGCGAATTCGACGAAGATCGCATCGGCGGGAGAGCCGTTGCACGTCGTATCGCACCCCTGGGAGCCGGGCGCTTCGGCACGGCAGCAATCGCGCGGCGGACTGCCTGTATGCGTGATGCGCGTCTCCAGCGTGTACTTGTAGATATAGTTGGGTTCGAGCGTCTCTTCGAACCGGAAGCGCCGTAGGTTGGTCGCGGGCGACGTCGTCCGGTTGTACGTAAACGAACCGGTGAAGACATCGAAACGCGGATGATACGGAGGCGGCGCGCCGGGGTAATACTGCGACGGGTGATCGTAGCAGTAAGGTTGCAGATTCGGGCACAACATTCCGTTGGGCGCCAGTACATTACCCGGATTTGCGATGTTGGGGGTGCGCAGCAAGTATTCGGCTTCCGGGTCCACGGGGAAAGCCTCATCGGCGGGCAGCTTGCGCCACCTGGCGACGCGGAAGAACAGGTAATCGTCGGCCGTTTGGCTACGGTCCCCGTGAGGGCTGACCAAGCGGTCGGTCATGTAAAAGACAACCCGCGCCGTGCCGTCGCAATACCGGCCCGCATCGGCCGGACAGGGATTCGGGCTGGGCGGCATGGCCGGCGTGACGCACCAGTCGGGCACGCCCGGAACGTTCGCTCCAATGCTGGCGCCGAGCAATACGCGTCGTTGGCACTGATCGGCCGGGCTCGGATTAAGCGGATCGTTTTCCGGGCAGGTAATCACGATGCTGTATTCGTACAACTCGCCGTGATCTTGAAGCACGTATTCATGGTTCCCCACGTAGGTCGTGGACGTATTCCAGGAACCGTGCGCGACGTCGTTTTCGACTTCGAACCAATCGCCGCCCGGGAAAATCCGCGCGTGCAGGTCCACCCGCGCATCGGCCGGCGGCGCATCATGGAAATTCCAACTCACACGAATGGTGTCGTCTTCGCCCGGACTGGTCGCTTCCTCGTCGCCGCGCATGGAATGTTGCTCGGCGTAGTTGGTGCCGTCTTCTACGACACCGGAGCATTCGCTGAAGCATTGGTAGCCGGCCAGGAAGGGACACGTCGCGCCAAAGCCCCAAGTTCCCGGGGTGTTGGCGGCCACGACGACATAGTCGTATTGCGGGTCTGTGCCGCCGCTCAAGAGTCCGTCGTAGAGACGGCCGCTGTTGTCTACGGACGAACCCGTGGCGGGACGCAGATCGGCCATAGCGTAGTTAAGGAGATAGGGTGTATGGGAATCCGGCGCGGGATTCTGTTTGTACAGATTGTTGTCATCGTACCACACGTATTCCTGCTGAGTACTATTGGTGATCTGCACCGCAGGGAAGACAATCACGTCGCCGTCGTCGAAATTAACCTCATACTCATCGCCGATCAGATTGAGGAAGTCGAGACCCCACAGGCGATTGCGGTAAATGAGGTAGTAATCCGGCGTTTCTCCGGCCGTGCACCACTGATCGAGGCTCGCATACCATTTGACGCGCATCCTGGCGTTTTCGATCTGGCCGTTCCAGCCGATCGACGACTGGTCGATGACATCAAGGTAGTGCGGTGGGGAGAACAAGGTTCGCGATCCGCCGCCGCCGCCGCCCGAAAGCGAGTTGTCGAAGCTTTGGACTTCGTCGTGACGGCCGCAATCGCTGATCAGGTGCGCCGGATTGGACAGGCACTCATAGTTCGACGAATTCGGGTTGCCGTCGTAGGCTCGAACCACATAGTGGTAACGGTTCCGAGGTATGCCGATGTCCCACATACTACCCGGGAACGGTGTACCCGACCCGGAAGTACGTCCGGGACTATTGATCTGGTCGCGCCAGACGTAGGTGGTGCTGACTTTGTAATAGTTGGAGTTCCGGCAATCCACGTGGCCCTGGAAAACCTCGGTCGAGGATGTGCAGTTCGTGTTCGGACCATTCGGATCAGTCGGGCTGGTTATGAGTTTGGCTACCGGATAGGTGCCGTAATCGCTCAAATCCTCCGCGTCGCCGCGAAAGACCCAATACTCGGTGATGTCCGCTTCGTTCAAGGCCGCTTCCCACGTCACGGTAATGCTGCCGAACATCGTGTCGGTGTAACAAGGCGTATCGAAAGCCCGCACGTTACTGGGCGCGTCCGGAGCGCCGACAAGCGGCGTTACGCCCGCCGAAGGGGACGAATAAGGCGACCGGCTGTCGCCGCAGTCGACCGCGCGTACGCGGTACGAGTGAGACTGTCCGACGGTCGGATCGAAGTCGTCGACGGCGTAATTGGCGCGACCGAGCGCAGGTACGACGGCCATCGGACGCCACTGCGCCACGGGCGAACCGGGCGCCGAACCGGCGACCTTGCGACTCACGTCGTACCAGAGAACGTCGTTTTCACCGATACCGTCGTCATCGCTACGGCTAAAAAATACGTGGATTGCGCCGCCGCACTCGTCGAGCGTCGCCAGCACATTGCCCGGTGGTCCCGGCGGGCCGCCGCAATCACGCTCTTCATCTTTCCTTAAGTTGCGCGGATCCACGGCCGTGTGAATCCAGTTCTCCCGGAATTGATAACTCGGCTCGCGCGGGTGCTGGTATTCCTGGTCCGGATTCTGGGCGATCGTTGTGATGCTCAGTTCGACGCGGTGAATGACCGACTGCAGAATGTTGGGATCCAAGCGGCCGTTACCGTTCACATCTTCGTTGGCATCCAACAAGTTGTTATTGTTCCTGTCTTCGTCGTTCGAACTGTCGGTGATCAGGTAAATCGCGCCGCGCGCCGGCCGCACCGTCACCGAGCCGGCCGGTCCGTCATACGAAAATTGGAAAGCGCCTTTGTATAGAGCTTCGATTTCGGAGTCACCTAAGACGCCGTCGTCGTTAAAATCGCCCCAAAGAGTGTCGGTTGTACCGGGGTCAAAGTCGAAATCCCCCCAATACGAGAACAGCGGAGCCACGTGCCGCTCCGCCTGGGTGCTGGAGGGAGCAGTATCGTACCCACCGAACGTACCGTTATCGTGCCGGACGCTGAAACCGACGATTTGGTCGTGCGCCAACTTGCCGTTAATGCTGCGTCGTAAAGCGCCATCATATAAGGAATAGCTGTAATCGCGGTCGTCGGGCATGTTAATCGTATCGAGCGGACCGCGCATATAAAAACGAGTGGTTTCCGCGGCCGAATCCCAGTCTTGCGACGGCAGGTAGGATAGTCCCGGCCCGTATTGAACCGGCGGGTCGCCGGGTTCCAGTTGGCCCAGATCGCCCACGTCGCCGTTAAAGACGAATTCCCACGGCGCGGCGTAGATGATCATTTCTTGACCTTCGTTCACCTTAACGCCACGACCAATCAACATCAGGTCGTCACGTAGGCGTGAGATCGTGTGCCGACCGGCTTGCTGAATTTCCACCAGGTCTTCCTGATAGATCACGGTTCGCCGGTAAGCAGTAAAAACGGAATAGATCACCAAAACAAGCACCGCGGCCAGCACGACCGCGACAAGCATTTCAATCATCGAAAAACCGTCTTGTACCCGCGTCGATCCAGAAATTTTGTCACGAACCTTCGTCAGCATCCTGTTTCCCTCTTACCAAACCGCTCCAGAAATGTCGGTGTTGGCACGGAGTTCTTCCCACGAAACGATTTCCCACGCGGCAAAACCGTATGGATTAAACAAGTTATCACCCGCAGCGGTGCGCTGATCGCGCGGATGAGGCGGCATCATGTACTTCAAACGCGGGTCGTACATGTACGTCACCCGCGAAAACCCGATCCGATTACAGCCGGCGCCGTTGCCCGTCGTGCAGGACGACGATTGCGAACTGCCCTGTGACACGTAGTCGTACGATAAACGCCCCGGGATATTTTGAATCACCGACCCAACAATCGTCAGATGCCCCGAATCGTTACCGCCGTCATAATGGAAGAAGGTCAGATTACGATCGTAGGCCGGGTCGGCGACACTGGGCCGAGTCCAAAACGTGTTTTGAGACGACGTGCGCGCCGAGGCATACACGCCGGTGCGAAATTGCTGGATATCCACCGCCGACGGTGCGGCACAGTTCACGTTACTGCCCGTCATCGTACACGACAGTCCATACGAAACCATGACCGCATGAATGTCTTCGTCGCCGATGTCGTCCAGAACCGCCGGGGAATCTCCCTTCGCCGTCGGTTCAAAGGAATATCCAAACGTGACCGGGTTGTGCGGATCGGACCAATCGTCCATGTACGGATGGTCGGGCCACAGCGAACCGCTGATAATCCGTTGCCGCGTCTCGTCGGGGTAGCTGTTGGGGATGATGATGTCGCCCAACGCCACTAGGGCCAGCATATCCGGCTCCTCCGCGTTGGCGTAGTCGGTCATGGAGATGTTGGTCGGATGGTTCTCGTACTCAATTTCGTGGTCGATATAGATGTCACCGGTGGCCACGATCGTTACCTGGCCGTCGAGAATGCCGCTGACCAGAACGTCGCCTTCCACGTAGATGACACCGTTGTAGGTCGAACCGCACGATCCGCTGCCGCCGGTGGGGCCGCTCAGGCCGCGGCTGGGCACGTAGACATAGTAGTAATTGGACAGGTCGCCGTAGTTGACGTCGCCGGCGGTGTTGTGTCCGTAACACACGCGGCCGGAAACCAGGTTTTTCCAGGAGACGGTTGGTTCCCACCGGTGCGCCGTCGGCGCCGCGGCCGCCATGGCCGAATCGCGTTCGCTTAGGGTGCGACCATAAAACGCGGCCCGTATGTTCTCTTCTTCATCGAGCGAGTTCGTACTACGGAAGGGAATGCGATAGATCATGAAGATGCCCGGATCTTCCAGGGCCGGTGATCCGAGTGTGGCGCTGGCGCCGCTATTAACGGAGTTGGTCGTAGCCGAAGCCACCCAACTATGCGACTTTACGCCGTCGCCGTTTACATCCAAGTCGTTACGGAAAATGATCTTCCAAACGTATTTGCCGCCCCCCGGAGCCGTGCCCGGATTGCCCAATTCGATGTCCCAATAGTTGTTCTTGCGGTACCCCTGACCCGAATCCGTGAACACGTCGACGCGGGGCATCAGCGCGGGGCGGCTGTTGTTTTTGAAACTCAACGACACTTCCGGAAGCGCGTAGGAACTGCTGCCGCCACTGGTCTGGTTTAGGCTGTTGGACAGAACATTATTAAAGGCGTCGGGACCGCGCCACCGCACCTCGCCACCGAATTTCGGCGAGCCACGCACGAAAACCCGGCCCACATCCGGAAAGGTCTCGATGAAGCCGCTCGCCGGTGAATAGGCCACATTACTGATGTAGACGTCGCCGGCGACTGCGTCTCCATCCAGAAACACCGGATGGCAGGAGTACCAATTAGGGCTGGTTCGCGTGCAGTTTTCGCCGTGGGCCGAACTACTGACGACCCGGGCGGCCGGCATATGATTCATCGAATAATAGGCAAAATCCCAAATCGACCGCGGCCGCGCGAGGACCCGGAACGCTTGCTCGGTCTTGGTGCGGGTATTGGCAATCAACAAGTTGATCGCCACGGGTCGCGACAGCCCGCGATCCCAATTCGCTTCGAAGTCTTTCGGATCGATATACGCTGAAATGCGCATGATTTCGCGCTGTTGGTACGACAGGTTCTCGTCCAGACCGTCCAAATACAACGCCTTGACGTTGTCGAGCACCCGTTTCGAACCGATCACGTTGCCGGCTTGCCGCGGGTCGAAGCCCAATCCGTTGACATCGGCAAACAGCCCCCCTTCCAAGTAGTGAAGGTGCGAGAGAATCCGGTCAACGCCCTGCTCCGCATAAAAGAAGAGCATTTGGTTTTCGCCCAAATTGGTCGTGATGTACTGCTCACTGACGCTGGTGACCATCGCCAGGGCACCCAGCGCCGTGATCAACAGCATGATCATCATCGCGGCGACCAGCGCGTATCCATCCTTGCCCTTGAATCGAAACATTTACGGCATCCTTATTTCAGACGCTTGTGAACTAAAACTTCGCAAGGAACATATATCGGAATATCTCATGCCCGCGTTGGAGCGACGAGGCGCCGGCCGCGTGCGACTTCTCGTACCACGACACCCGCACTCGAACGAGTTTGAAATCCTCACCCCGGTACCCGCCGTTGCAATACTCGCCGACGTTACCGGTATTCATTGAGCCGCCGCCGATGATCCCGCCTTCGTCGACTTCCGTGGAAGCAAATTTCAGCCCGTCGCAATTACCCGTCCCGGTGCCCAAGGAATCGAACCCGTTGCGCAACACCTTGCTGGTAATCGTGAATAGCTGGTGGTGTTCGCCCATGTGGGTGACTTCGGTTCCTATCAGGCGGCTGTTATTGTTCGTGATTCCCGGCGTGGACCCGTCGTAGTCTTCGTACATCGGCCAACTGCGAATCTGTTCGAGCTTGCGCTGGGCAAGATAGCTGGCAATACCGTAGTTTTTGCCGGATTGGTTCGCCCGAATGTTGAACGAAAGCATCGGTATGACACCCAAAATGCCGATCACCAATACGCTCATCGCAACCAAGATCTCAACGAGCGAGAAACCCGCCTGCCTTCGCCGCATCCGACTTTGCATCGAGACCAACATTCTCAACCGATCCTTTCCCCAGTTCTCAAGGCCTCTTCCAAGACCTTTCCTTCATACGGAAACGCCACCGCACAGTTCGTAAGCTGAGGTGGCGAATAGGCTCGGTACACCGAGACAACTACGTTTTTTCAGACCGAGATCGGACTAGCGCCAACGTTCTCCGTCACCCGCGGCGTCCTTCCACTTCCACACGCGAATACGGCCCGTGGAACCTTCCCAGTCGACGGCCCGCATGCGGTCGGGGCGATTACCTGTCCCCAACACGTCAATACTCGGAATCAAATACGCGACCCCTTGCGATGACGCCGTCCCGTCATGTCGGAAGAAGAAGTGCCGATTCTGCGCGGTCGGGCAACTGCCCTTGATCTCAATCGCGCACCCCACCGGATGAGCATGCCCGGGTACGTTGTCGATACCGACAAAGTAACCGAAAATGATGCCCGGCTCCATTTGATGCGTCTTCGGGAACGAGGAGTCGAATTGCCCGGACTCGTCGGCATCTACACCGGTCTGGTAGTTGTCGGATCCGGAAAACCAAACGCGCACCGAACGCCCTTCGCGAATCGCTCTCGCCCGCGCCAACCGCATCTGCCCTGCCACTTCCCGGGCGCTGGTATTGACGCGAATAATCGTGCGGTAATGCAACATGGAGACAAAACCGATCGCCGTCAAAATCCCAATCAGGGCCACGACGACCATCAATTCCACCAAAGTAAAACCGCGGCGCTCTTCCTGTTTATTTTCCCGGTTCATGAGCCTACCCTTTTTGTCCGCCAAGGTTTAGCAGCAATAACTATGCCCTGTAGGCCTAGTATTTCAAGCTGTTATAATATCAGAGTTTCGACCTCACGCAACTGATTTTTATTTGATTTGTTCGACACTTGACTGTGAAAACTTTTCACAAATAGTGAAAACTTTTTCAACCTTCGCGGCCGCTATTCTCCAAGTTCTCGCCTTTCCGATCTAACCCATAATCCTTGATTTTGTACAACAATGCCCGTAACGAAAGGTCCAAAAGCTTGGCCGCTTGGGATTTATTGCCGTGGGTTCGCGCCAGCGCCTCCTCGATCAACCGCCGTTCGATCTCCCGCATGTTGCGCTTGACCGAT
The DNA here is from genome assembly GCA_030765525.1 of Candidatus Lernaella stagnicola. Lineage (NCBI taxonomy): Bacteria > Candidatus Lernaellota > Candidatus Lernaellaia > Candidatus Lernaellales > Candidatus Lernaellaceae > Candidatus Lernaella > Candidatus Lernaella stagnicola. The sequence goes on along the minus strand of JAVCCK010000034.1, from coordinate 68,630 downwards.
AAATCGCCGGTGGCGTGCGGAAGCTCACTGCCGGCTCGTGTCCGTAAACGGTCGGGCAGGTCCGGCGGCGTAATCGGACGCCCGCCGGCCAGCAGCACCGCCCGTTCCATCGCGTTCTCAAGTTCACGAACATTGCCCGGCCAATCGTAGCGCTGCAAAATCTCCAGCGCCCCGTCGCCGATCTCGCACGTCGGCAAACCGTGTTGCTGGGCAATTTTCGTGATGAAGTGCCGCGCCAGTAGGTCCACATCCGTCGGCCGCTCTCGCAGCGGCGGTACGCACAGGTGAAACACGTTCAGGCGATAATACAGATCTTCCCGGAACCGCCCATCCCGCACGTCTTTCTCCAAATCGCGCGCCGTGGCCGCCACCACGCGCAAGTCGACCGAAACCTCGCGATTCGCCCCGACCGGACGCACGGCTTCTTCCTGCAGGACCCGCAACAATTTCACCTGCAACATCAAAGGCAGATCGCCAATCTCATCCAAAAACAACGTGCCCCGACTCGAGGCCGTCACTAAGCCCTCTTTATCGGCCACCGCATCGGTGAAAGAGCCCTTGGCGTGTCCAAACAACTCGCTTTCCAGCAAATGCTCGGGAATCGCGCCGCAATTGATCGCCACAAAGGGACCGGCATTCCGCGGCCCGTTGCGGTGAATCGAACGCGCAATGAGTTCCTTACCTGTCCCGGACTCTCCGGTGATCAACACCGTCGTCTTGAACGAGGCGATCTTGCGCACGATCGCCAACAACTCCTGAACCCGACCGTCGTCGGTGAGGAACTCGCGGTCCGCCGCGGCCCGGGCCGCCGCTCGCAACTGGACGTTTTCGCTGCGCAGTTGTTCGCGTTCCTCGGCCCGCTCAAGCACGACGAGCACTTCGTTTTTCCGGAAAGGCTTGCTGATGTAATCGAACGCTCCCAGGCGCATCGCCTCCACCGCGTCCTCGATCGTGCCGTACGCGCTCATCATGATGATGGGTTTGTGAAAGCCTTGTTCGATCGCCTTCTGTAGGAATTCGAGTCCGTCCAGTTCGGGCATACGCAGGTCGCACAAGACGTAATCGGGCTTCAAGGTCGGCAGCGAATCCAACGCCATGCGACCGTTTTCGGCCGTGCTGACCTCGTAGCCCTTCTTTTTAAGGAGAACACTTAGCGTGAATCGCAAACCTTCTTCGTCGTCGATGACCAAAATACGTTTCGCGTCACTCATCGTCGAACTCACCCTCGTTTGCCGGAAGTATCAAAGATACCCTGCTCCCCTGCCCCGGCCGGCTCTCTACGCGAATCAATCCGCTCATCGCCCCGATGATCCGATGGCAGATCGCCATGCCCAGCCCGGTGCCTCTGCCGGCTTTCTTCGTCGTGAAAAAGGGGTCGAACATCTGCCCGAGAACCGTCGGTTCCATGCCGGGCCCGCTGTCGGTGACATGCAAAAATACTGCCAGCGATTCGCTGCCGGGTCCGATGGCGTCGGAAAAAACGATACCGCGCTGCACATGATCGGTGTAGGGAACCTCGTCCTCCGGCGGCACGCCGGGCAACTGCGGATCCAGCAAACGACTTCGCTCAAACAGCGCTCCCTCAGCCCGAATCCGGATCCGGCCGACCCCGTCCATCGCGTCGGTGGCGTTGAGCAGGATGTTCAATACGACCTGGACGAACTGCTGCCGGTCCAAGCGCACGGGCGGCACCTCGGCCTCGGTTTCGACCTGAACCTCAACGTGGTCCAGGCCGCGCTGGCTTTTCATGAGTTGCACGGCCTCGCGCGCCAACTCGACAACGTCGGCGTTTTCGATCTGGGCTTCCTTGACCCGCGAGAAGTCGAGCAATTCGCGCACGATGCTATCGATACGCTTGACATCCTTTTCGATGCGCTCGACGACCTGACGTTCCGTAGGCTGCAAATCGGCGTCGCGCAGGATGTCCAGGTAGCCATAGATCGCCCCCAGGGGGTTGCCGACTTCATGGGCGACACCGGCGGCCACCCGCCCGACGTACGCGAGGCGGTCGGTGTGGAGTAACTGCCGGTGGGCTTCCTGCAATTCCCGGTTGATGGTTTCCAGACGCTTGACCTGGCGTTTGTTGATTTTCTCACGATCGGCGAGCGTCGCCGCCAGCTTGGCCAACGCGCGTCCCAGCCGCCCGATTTCGTCTTTGGTCGCCGGCGGTGCTGGAACACGATATTCGCCGGCGGCCATTTTCTCGGTCATCTGCACCATTTGTTCCACCGGTCGCACGAGCAATCGCCACAACATGAACGACCCGAACAGAATCACGGCCAGCGCATCCATCAGGGCGTACAGCCATAGAATTCGCTTCATACCCGTTAGGGCCACGTACAAGTCATTGATCGGCAGGATGAAACGAACCGCGCCGATCGCCTTACCGCTGCGGTACAGCGGTCCGGAAAAAACCACTTCCGGTGTTTCGGTATCGCGACCGATCAACCGGTGAATCAGTTTCCGCTCGGTCATCGCGCGGCTGAGATCCGCCTCGGCGAACACCAACCCGATCATGTCGGCCTGGCTGTGGGCGATGATGTTCTGCCCCTCGTCGACAATGACCAGACTCGACAGTTCGAGGTTTTGCGCCATCAGGCGCACGAAGTGCGACATATCCTGCGCCGTGTCGCGCCCCGTTCGGCCCCACTCCTGCCGCAAGTCCAACGCGGCCTGCATCGCCAGCAGCGCCGTTCGCCCCTGCACGCGTTTTTGTTTCACGAGGTGGTGTTCGAGAAGTCGCGTGACCACGCCGCCGAGCAGAATCACCAGCAGTCCGGTCAGCAAGGCGATCAGTAAGACGACTCGGGTGCGCATTCCCGTAAAGGGACCCAGAGAAAGACTCTTTAACAACCCTGGTCGCTTAGTACCCAAAATACCACCGAACCGCCGCCGGCCCGAGCCACACCCAGGTCACCGCGCCCAGGGCGAGAAACGGTCCGAAAGGAATTTGGAATTTTCGACTCTTGCCCGTCAGTGCAATGAACAGCGCGCCGATCAGGGTGCCGACCAAACTCGAAACGAGAATCGTGAAGATCACGCCCTTCCAGCCCACGAACGCACCGATCATGCCCAGAAGTTTCGGATCGCCCAGGCCCATGCCTTCGGTTTTGGTCAGCGCGTAGTAACCCAGGGCGATGGCCAGCAGCAGCCCGCCGCCGAGCAAAGCGCCCAGGCCGCCGTCGATCAGGCCGTCTTTCCAGTTGTCGGAAAGGACGAACATATTGATCAGCAGGCCGATCGGAATGCCCGGCAGGCTGATTTCATCGGGGATGATCTTGTGGTCCAGGTCGATCATGGTCACCACGATCAGCGCCGCGGTGAATAGATACCATACGACGCCCGCGGCGATGCCGAAGCGATTCAGATACCCCGCCAGGAAAATCGCGCTGACCAATTCGACCATCGGATAGCGAAGGCTGATCTGTCCGCGGCAGTGACGGCACTTGGCGCCCAGGAAAACCCACGACAGCAACGGAATGTTGTCGTACCAGGAAATAGCGTTGCCGCACTGCGGACAGTGACTGCCGGGGAAAACAATCGACTCGCCCTGCGGCAGGCGCCAGATGACCACGTTAAGAAACGAGCCGATGGCCGCCCCGAATAAGAAACCCGCGAAGGTGACGTAAATCTGAATGAAGTTGTCCGCGTACACACGCTCTCCTTGACGACTCGGGCGCTACGGCGCCGGTTTCAACTTTAAGACAAGCAAATCCCCGAGCATTTTAGAAGCCGGGAAGCGATCGCTCAATGTAAAAGCCTGCGGCCATTCCGGTTCGGCGAACGCGCCGGAGGCGGCAATCAGCTTCTGGTGATCGATCACGTAGTCGATACCCCGCTCGCGCAGATAGGCCAACAGCGCCCGATCCCGCTGCGCGCGAATCACATCCGGATTGACCACGCCGTCCAGGTTGACCACCGGCACGCGCGACCACGCGCTGATGATCCCGGCGTTGAACGCCGCGAACCGCAAAGTTGGATCGGCTTGGTGCAAATCCCTCACCGCTTGCGCGGCACGCACGTAACTGCTCTGCCACGGCTGAAAGCCGCCCTGCCAAATCTTAAGGCCGACGTAGCCGTACGACGCGATCATCAGGGCCAGCAACGCGACAAACCAACGCCGCGCCACACACGCATCCCGCGAAACGCGTTGCAGGTAGGCGATCACCAATGCGCCCGCCGCGCCTATCCCGGCATGAAGCGGTAAGAAATACCAAAACTTCTGCTGCCAGAAGTACAGAATATAAAACGCCCAGACGACGATCCCCCAGCCGATGATCAACAAAGACGGCCTCGCCTCGGCGCGGAAAAATCGTTCGCCGCCCGCCAAACGCGCGGCCACGCCCCCGCCCACCAACAACGTCACGAACGCCAGCGCCAGCGAAGCATTCGGCCACCCGATCAAGCGCAGGAAGTAGTCGCCGAAACCCGCGGGAAGCGCTTGAGACAAATGGGTCCCCAACGATGCGCCGCCCAGTTCCCACCACGTCCGTTCCCGAAACAGCAGCGCCCGCGCCGAATCCTGCGTGATCGATCCGAAGGCGGCCAGGTTGTAGACGACCCAAGGCGCCACGACCAACGCCGCCACGCCCGCCCCCGCCAGCGCGAAACCGATTTGTCGCCGCAGCGCCGGGGCGTCCCCGCGCCGCCGCCACCAGTGGATAACCGCCGCGTCCAGCGCCAGCAACACCGCCAGCAAAACAGCGTCGGTACGCGCCAGCAGCGTCAGGCCGAGTAAGCCGCCGAGCAGCAGCCACTGCCGCCGTGACGGCTCTTGAGCGCGCATACCGTGGTAAACGTTGAGCGCGGCCAACGCGCCCAGCATCATCAGCGGCGCTTCCACGCCCATCATTTCGGTGAACAGCAGGTACGGCGACAGCGACCACACGCACGCCGCCCACAAGGCGGGCAGCGGCCCGAGACTGTCACGCATCAAGCGCCAAAACAGCAGCGCGTTGCCCGCCCCGATCAACGCCAGCAGCACCAGTAAGACGCGCGACGCCGCTACCGCCTCGCCGGTCAGCGCGACCGCCGCCATCGAAACCAGCATCCATAACGGGTGGTAACCATTGGTCGCCACCACGCCGTCGAAACTCGCCCCGTGCCCGGCCAAGATGTTTTCGGCGATGCGCAAATAATAGAAGGTGTCGTCGGCCAGACAGATCGGCACCAGCGACACCGCCGGTTGTATGGCGATCAGCAGGCGCACCAAGAGCCCGACGCCGATCGCGGCAAAGGCGACTTTCTCGGCGTAGGCGCGGGGCGGCGATGCCGTTTCGCTGGTCATCGAACTAGTCCGTTCCGGTTGCGTTACGGTGCTCGCGCATCCTATCATCTGGGACGATTTGATGTCCACAAAGACAAAGAAGGCGCGCTGCGCGCGTCTGGTTGGATCGTTGTTGATCGTGCTGGCGACGCTGGCGGTGTACGCCCGTAGCCTGCCTGGGCCCTACCTGTGGGACGACATCTCCCTGGTCGCGGCCAACCGGACTCTCGACGACCACGCCAACCTGCCGCGCTATTTCACGCAGGACTTGGGCCGCTTCAATCAACACCCGCGCGTCATGGGTTTTTACCGGCCGATGCAGGCCGCGACCTTCCACCTGGAAACGGCGCTCTTCGGCCGGAGCGCCCCGCTGCAACGACTGACCAACGTGTTGCTGCACGCCCTGGCCGCGCTGGCCTTGTACGGTTTGGCCCTGACGCTTTTCCGCCGGGAACTGCCCGCCCTGCTCACCGGCCTCCTCTTCGCCGTCCATCCGCTGTGCACCGAGCAAGTGTGCCTCATCGCCAACCGCGGTGGTGTGATGGTCGGCGCGTTTTCGCTGCTCACGCTCTACGGCATCGCTCGCGCCACCGATGAGGGGAAGGTGGACCCAAAATGGCTCGCCCTGGCCGCTTTGGCGTATATCGCGGCGTTGCTGTCCAAACCCAACGCCTTGGTGCTGATAGTACCGGCGGTCGCGTACCTGCTCGCGGTCGGTCGTCGCACGGAAAAGCAACTCGTGGCGGTCATCGCCCTGCTGGCCGGGCTGGCCTTGGCTTACGCGGGGTGGCGTTGGGGCGTGCTGGGCATCAGCCACGGCCACAAGGCGGTGACCACGCCGCTATGGGATCGCCTTTTGGCCCTCCCCCGTCTGACACTCAACGCGTTCGCGCTCACGCTGGTACCCCACCGATTGCGGGCCATTCACGATATCAATTTGGCGAACTGGACCTCCGGCTGGATCGTGGCGAGCGCCGTTGCGGCCTGGCTGCTCTTGTTCGGAGCGGCCATCAAGGTCGCCCGCCACCGGCCCGTGTTTTTGCTCGCGCTGATTTGGTTTGCCGCGACAATCGCTCCGACCGCCGGGCTTGTGCCGCTGGTGCGGCCGGTCGCCGAACACTACTACTACCTGCCCGCCGCGGCCGGCAGCCTGCTGTGGGTCGCGTTGTGGAGCCTCGCCGCCGAGCGCCTGCCGCAACGTGCGCGGCTGATTCCCGTGCTGGTGCTGCTCGCCGCCTTCACCGCCTACACCGTCGTACGCGCGGGAGTGTGGGCGTCGCCGGAAAAGCTCTGGGCCGACAACGTGCAAAAGGAACCGCAGTCCTCCGAGGCGCTCAATAACTACGGCACCGTGCTGGCCGAAACGAACCGCTTCCGGGAAGCCTATCCGATCTTCGAGCGGGCCGTGGCCCGGCAACCCGCGAACCTCAAGGCTCGACGCAACCGCGCCCATGCGGCCATCGAGTTGGGGCTGGATGAGGTCGCCTACGAAGACCTGCGCCTACTGCTGGAAGCCGACCCCTGCGACGCCAAGGCCGGCGCGTTGTTGGGACGCCTCGTGGTCACGGCGGCCAGTCTCGCCCCGGCGAATCTTGCCGATGGTTTGACCGCGCGGCACCGGTGCGCGGCCACGATTCACCTCGGCGCGGCCATGACCTTGCAGCACCAAGGCTCCACGGCGACCGCGACCTCCTTTTTGCAGCGTTTTCTGGATGCGGCTCCGGAGCACCCGATGGCCCCGGCCGTGCGTCGGCAGTTGGCCGAATGGGAAAAAATCCGAAACAAAAACGAATAAGCGTTTGCCCCGCCGCCTCTTTTTTCTTATATTGAGTGATGTACTTCGTTTAGGTTCTCCGGGGGCAGCATGACCGCTCCGACCCGCCATTTCGTCATTCTCTTGTGCGCTTTGGGATTACTTTGGGCGGGCTGCGGCGACGAACCATCCACTCGCGCCTCCTTTGATGACCCCAAACCCGACGGCGTCGAGGGCAACATCACCGACGGCGCCGACGACTCGACAACCCGCATCTACGGTTTGTGGCTCGGCGCTTGGGACGGGGACGGTTTCTTTTTCCAGCGCACGCCCGCGCCGGCCACCCTCGCCCCCAGCATGGGCTACCTCGACGACGGCTCGCTGGCCCTGGTGACGGTGCGACGCATCAAAGAATATTTGCGGGCCGGCACCGAAGATCGGGAACTGCTGTTTCTCCTGCGCCGCGGCCCCAGCGGCGTCTGGCGCGATCCGCTCATCCTCGCCAACAACACGTGGTGGACGTACGCTCAGCCGGCGATCCTGCCCGACTTCGCCGGACGCATTCATGTCCTGTTTTCACTGGACGGCGCGCCCACGCATCTATCGGTCCAGGATGATCGCGTCGACATCTATCCCATGCAGCCCGGGCCCGGCGCGGCGAAATACTTCACGATGGCGCAATCGCCTTTCGGCTTCATCCATGCCGTCTTCGGCGAGTACGACTTGTCGCACCAGGTTTTCGTCGGCGACTCCTGGCTCGAACTCAACGAGTTTTTGGACGCCGCCTATCCCGAACTCGCGTTCAACCGCCAACACGAAAGCAACGCCCGCCTCGTGTTTCTGCGGCACAAGGGCATCAACGATGCCTGCACCTTGTTCCATTTCGAATGGTTCTACGGTAAGTGGCAAGGCAAGTCGGTCATGCCCGAAATCGACTTCTACCCCGTGCCGCACATCAGCGTCGATGAGCAAGGGCGGTCGCACATCCTCTGCCCGAGCAGCGTCGGGCTGGTGTACATGGTGCAGGATGAAACGGAACCCGGCGGCTGGCGGATGGAAATCGTGGCCGGCGGCTCCCTCAATTTGAAAAACGAGCATATCGATCTGGCGGTGTCCGGCGACGAGCCTTTCATCGCTTTCCGCGACACGCAAACGGCGCAAGGCTACATGGCCCACCGCACGGCCACCAGTTGGGAAGTCGGCGAAGTGGCGGGGTTCGAGCCCGGTTTCATCGGCATGGAACTCGCGGTCGACCCGGCGGGTGTGCCCCACCTGATTTTCGCGGGCGAACGAGTCATGGGCCAATAACGGCCTAGGGCAGAAACATCCTGATCATCGAAAGCACGTTGCGCACTTTGTAAAGTACGTCGATCAGTGCCTGCGGCAAGGGATCGTCGCCGAAAAATTCCCGCGGATCAAATCCGAGCAATTCCTCCAGCGGCGTGGGCAGCATAATTCCCGGCAGCGAAAAATCGCCTTCCAGATGAACGATGTTTTTCGGCACCAGGTCGTCGGACTGATCGTCGGTCTCGGCGTCGATGGTTTCAATCGCCACCACCAGCGAGTCAATCGCGGCGACCAACGAATCCAAGCCCTGCCCCACCAGCGCCAGGTCGGCCTTGGGCAGAAGCGGCAGGCGATCCAAAAAACGAAGAATCGGGTTCCGCTCACCGAGCGCGGCGGTCGTTTCGATCAACCCGAAACCTTCGGCCACGTCCGCCGCGCCGACCAGCAAATGCCCGACCGCCTGCAGCAGATACGCCTCGCCCAGGTCGATCTCCACCGTACCGATCCCCGTCGACCCGCCCTGCTCGGTCAGCACGAGGCGCTCGACCACGCGGCTGAAATCTTCGTTGACGACCACGCCCTCGCTGCGTTCCACGAGCGTGCCGCCGGTGTCGCGGGCTTGGGTAAGCAACGACGCAATCAGTTCCGTCATGTCGATCTGTTCGACGTACCACTCGTCGATGCCGGCCAGCACGGCCATTCCCAAGCGTATCGCCTCGATCAGCATCACGCCCGATTGCGCGTCGGGGTCGATCGTCGATTCGTCCACCGCCGCTTCGAGGGACGTGAGCGCCGAACGGAAATCGCCGCGCGCCATGTAGAAGTAGCCCCACGCGACCGGGTCGTCTCCCTCTGGTTCGGGAATGTACGTCTCGTCGGTCATGCCCGGCGGCGGCAAGGCGGCGGCGCGCTCCAGCTTCTCGCGGGCGCACACGGCCAGGATCGTCGCGCCGATGCCGTAGTTCACCTGCTCGCCCTTCAGCACTTCTTCGTAGAGCTCCCAAGTCCCCGGCCCGGTGCCGTAGGACGTGCCGAGCAGCAGCGCGTTGCCGTGCTCGTCGGCCACCACCTGATCCAGCGCGCCGAGCAGCGCGTTATCCGCTGCGACGAGCAAATCCTCGTCGATCGTTTCGACCGTCGCCGCTTGATAGACACCGTAGGCGAACAACGGCCCGACGCTGGTTTCCAAGTACGTATCCGGACGATTCATGATCGTATGCCACCGCCCGTTTTCATCCTGCAGCGCGGCCATCGCTTCGGCTTGGGTCACGAAACGCTGCACGACCGCCGCACGTCCCGCCAAATCCTCCGGCAACAACCGCGCGGCTGTGCCCGAGGCGGCGATGACCCACGCGTTGCCCCGGCCCCAGAAATCGGCCTCGACCGGGGTGACCGATTCGTCATTCGCATCGTAGCGATGGCGGTACATCCCCGCGTCGGGATCCTGCAGATGCTCGGCGAAGACACGGAACTGCAATTCGGCCTCGGCAAAGCAATCGGCATCGTTGTCCAACGCGCCCGCTTCTTCCAAGAAGGGCGTGGCCATAAAGAGCGAATCGACCCAAATCTGCTGCGGCGTCGTCCAGCCCATATGCACCAGCGCACCGTCTGGCAGGCGGTCGGCCTGTTCAAAAACGTAGGCTTTCGTGGCGTCGACAGCGGCGCGATACTCGGCCCCGCCGGTCTGTTCGAAGAGGCGCACGGCCAGCCGCGCCGGCGGCACGTGGTCGTTGTAAGCAATCGTGTAGCCGGCGGCGATGTGGTAATCGAGCCAATCTTTCACATACTGCCGATAGGTCGTTTCGCCGGTGAGTTCGTAGAGATCCCACATGCCCAGCATGACCACGCCGGAATCCCAGCTCCAGCCCATGGTTTCCGGTTCGTAGGAATCGATCCACGTATCGGCGAGTGCTTGCGCGAGAGCAACCAGTTCGCTTGGAGATGCGTCGTCGTCCCCGGCGGTGTCGTCGTCGGTTTCGTCGTCGTCGTGGTCGTCGTCATCGTCGTCGCCGCAGGCGGCCGCCGCAAACAGCAGCGCCGCCAGCAGCAACACCAGGAAGAGTTTCCAGAGCTTCATGCGATCCTCGTTCGGTGCGCGATGCTCAGTCCCCGGCCAACACGATGTCGGCTTCGGCCATGGTGATCACTTCCTCGCCGGCCTGGTTGACCGCGTTGAAGCGCGTCTTGGCCACGCCGTCGACCACCTCGGTCACTTCGGCTTTGACCTCCACCGTGTCATCGGGCCGCACCGGTGAAGAGAAGCGCACTTTGATGCGCCGCAGGGCGTACGGATCGCCCGCCCAATCGGTGTGGGCGCGCGCCGTGAAGGCCATCGTGCACAGGCCCTGCAGGATGCTTCCGCCCAACCCGACCATCTTGCCGAACTCGGGATCGATGTGGATCAAGTTGAAATCGCCGGAGGCCCCGGCGTAGAAAATCGGATCGTACTTGCCGACCGTGTGCTTCAATCCAAACGTGTCGCCCACGTTGACGTCGCCCAGCTTTTTCATGCCGCACCTCCGCGAACCAGGAACGTGAATCTGCTGATCGTGACCAGTTCGTCGCCGACCCGGCTTTCCGCTTCAAAGGTCACCACGAGATTCTGCTTGCGGGCCTCGGCCGACGCCAGCTTGCCGGTGGTGATGATCGTGTCGTTGTGCTTGACCGCTTTGTGGAAAATGAATTCCTGCTCGCCATGCACGAGCATCATCATGTTCAAATCCAGTTCCTTATCGAACAGGAACTGCGCGGCCATGTCCTTGGTGTAAACAACCGCGAAGGTCGGCGGCGCCACGATTTCCCCGTAGGGGCCGGCCGCGGCGGCTTTCTCGTCCACGCACAGCGGGTTCGTCTCGCCCACCGCGCGGGTGTACTCCTTGATTTTTTCGATGCCCACCACGTACTTCGTAGGCGGGTAGGTTTTGCCAACCAATTTCGGGTCGATCATGCCTGCCTCCGCATTGAGAATGAATTACCGCGGTCCCGATTATTCGCGGGGGGCGGGACCTTGTCAAACACCGAAGAGGACCGGTCAGTTGATGTAGCCCAGTTCGCGCAGACGATCGGTACGCGTCTCATCCAACTCCACCGAGGAACTTTCCATTTGGCCGTAGGCCTTGAGTTCGCGGCCGACGTAATGGTCCATATCATCCCGCCGCTTGTCGGCCTCGGCGGGCTTCGCGGCCAGCAGGTCGTTGATTTCGGCCCGGTCGTCAAAAAGCATCGGCGGCCGTTGGATATGGCGTTCGCCGTAGGTGAAATCGGTTTCGGTCAGGAATGTCCAGCCGCCGTTGCGATAGCTGTATCGATGGTTGCCGAACGCGTTCGTGTGACCGTAAGCGTTGTCGTGCTCGCGAATCTTGCGCCAGTCGCGTTTGAGCGGATCGGCCAGCCCGGCCAAATCCATCACCAGCGGCGGCAGCATCGACATCGAGGTGATCTCCTGCCGCACCACGCCTTTGGCCACGCCTTTGCCCGCCAGAATCAACGGCACGCGCAGCGACTCGTCGTGCAGTGCCACCGAGTGGCCGTTCCAACCATGTTCGAAGAATTCTTCGCCGTGATCGGCGGTGATGATCACTATCGTGTTGTCCAGCCCGAAGCGGTCCCTGATTCCCTTAAGCAAACCGCCCAGCGCCCGATCGACGTCGCGCACTTCGCCGTCGTAAAGCAGCCGCACGATGTCCTTCTTTTCCTGATCGTAGGGCAAGTAGATGTCAACGAAGCGATACAGCAGGTGCGTCATGGCTTCGTCGACTTCCCGCACGGTCGGCCCGGCAATGCCCAAATCCCGACGCGAAGCCGGAGTGGGCGAATACGGCAAATGCGGATCGAAGTAATGGACGAATCCGAACCACGGTTCCCGGGCCCGGTTGATGAGTTTCATCGCGCCGTCGTTGACTTCCCGCGCCTCGGCTTCGGGACGGAACAAGAAGCGGTCGAATCCCCGTCCGAAACCATAGGGCGGACTAACCAGAAAATTGCTGGTCATCGCAAAGGTGTGGAACCCGGCGTTCTTGAACACCTCGGCCAGCAGCGGCGCCTCGCGCGGTATCTGGCGGTCGAGCAGGTAGGTGCCGTGCACGTCGGGGATCAAGCCGGTGAGCATGGAAACGTGACCGGGCAGCGTCCAGGGGGCGTGCGAGTAGAAGTTCTCGTAGCGGGTGCCCTTCTCGGCCAGTTTGTCGATCACCGGACTAGTGAGATTCTTGTTGCCGTAGCAACTCAAGCCGTCGGCGCGCAACGTATCGATGCTGACCATCAGCACGTTCGGCGCACCCTGCGGGCGACCCATCGCCTTGGGCGCAATAATCACCGCGATACCCAGGAAGACAACCGCCCCCGCCGCGATCGCCGTCTTGCGCGTCATGGCCAGCGAGGGGATACGCCCGAAAGGCTTTTTCGGCAGGCGACCACGCAGCATGAAAAACACGCCCAGCGCCAGCGCGGCCGGAATCAGGAAACTCAAGAACAGCAGCGCCAGCACCAGCACGGGCTTGACCGTCACGGTGAAGGAAACCAGCGGCCAGATAAAACGCGTCAGAAATACCCGCGGCGTGACGTGATCCTGATACGGCAGGGGCAGCTTTTGCTCGAGCCCCTGCACCAAATGCGCGGCAAACAGGACGATGCCCAGCAACCAGAAAAGGACGGCCATCAGCATCGGTATGACTGCACGGCGACCGTCGCCGGAAATTTTCGTGAGGGCGAAACCGTATACCGACGCCACGAGGCCCCATATCACGCCCCATCGCAGGCCGTCGCCGACGTCGCGCGCCACGGTTTCAATGGCCAATCGGAACATGCCGTAGGGGAAGGCGGCCGAAGCGAAGGCCTCGACGATGCCGTAGATTAATCCCCACGCCAGACCGCTAAGCAGGCCAAACGCGAAATACGTCGCCACCGTTGCGCCGATGCCCGACGCTTTCTTGCTCGTGTTTTTTTCGGTCATGTTGTCAAATCCGAGTTCCAGATTTCGCTGTCCGCGACACCGTACCGCCCGCGCGGCCGGCGGCGTTTTCCATAAGACGTTCGGTTATACCGTCCGTTTCCGGGCGAATCAAGGCAACGAGGGGAATACCCGCCGCTCAGTTTGCGCGGCGGCGCGACAACTCGTAACATGGATACAATAACCAGTTGGGGGTCACCGTGCCGCATTCCGACTACACCCTCGCGCTCACCGTGGCGCATGAAGCCGGGCAACTACTGCAGTCTTTCTATGGAAAGGTCGTCGTATCACAAAAGGGCGACAAGGACCTGGTGACCAACGCCGATCGCGCCTCGGAAAAGCTGATCACCGACCGCCTGCGGCACGCTCGTCCCGGCGACACCATCATCTCCGAGGAAGGCACCTTCGTGCCCGGCGACAAACAGCGCAGTTGGATCGTCGATCCCTTGGACGGCACCAACAACTTCGCCCACGGCTTTTTCGCCTTTGCGGTATCCATCGCCCTGGTGGTAGAGGGCGAACTCAAGGTCGGCGTCGTGCACGCCCCCACCCTGGGCAAGACCTTCGCCGCTCGCGCGGGCACCGGCGCGACACTCAACGGTATTCCGGTGGGGGTCAGCGACATCGAACACATCGCCGACGCCATCGTCGCCACCGGCTTTCCCTACGCCCGCCGCACGCTGGCCCGCGACAATCTGGCCGAGTTCAACACCGTGATGATGGAAGCCCAAGGGGTGCGCCGCGTCGGCGCCGCGTCTCTCGATCTGTGCTGGGTCGCGGCGGGCCGTTGGGACGCCTTCTGGGAGTTGCACCTGAAACCCTGGGACGTGGCCGCCGGTATGTTGATTTGCCGGGAAGCGGGAGGACGCGTGACGGATTTCGCCGGGCAGCCGGTCGATTTGGACGAACCGGAGGTCGTGGCGAGCAACGGTCGCGTTCACGACGAACTAATGCGACTACTCAACGCGGCGAACGAATCCAACGCCTAATCTGTAATTAACCTCACCTGCGCGGCGACTACCCACCTGATTGATAAAAAAAAGCGCCTGGCCCGTATACCGCAGCGGTGCTCAGGAAGGAGAATACTATGAAAATACTGCATGTTAACGCGAACCCCAAACCGCTGGACGAATCAGCATCCAAGCAAATCACGGATGCCTTTTTTGCCACGTTGGCCTCCACCGACGCGGATTTGGAGATCACCCACCGTGATCTTACCGTCGACGCACCTCCTTTTTACTCCTACGAACACTATCGCAACTTCTGGTATCCGGTCGGCGACGCGCAGTACAAGCCCTCCGAGGAGGAGGCAAAACAAAGCGAGTATGCCCGGCGCGAGATCGAGCGATTCAACAAAACCGACGTGTTGGTCATCACCACGCCGATGTGGAATTTCGGCGTCCCGGCGACCTTGAAAGCGTGGATCGATCAGGTCCTGGCCCCCAAACATGCGTTTTCGCTCGGCCCCAGCGGAGTCAAAGCCCTGCACAACGTCAAGAAGGTCGTGGTGCTCTTGGCCTCCGGCGGTGCCTACCCCGACGGCGACCCGGTCACGATGCAACTCAAAATGGTATTTGGATTCGTGGGCATCAGCGACGTTCAGTTCGCGTGGGCCGACGGTCAAAACCCCGTTTTCTTTACCGACAGCGATGAACGATTGAAAAAGGCGAGGAAAGCCGCCGTGTCCTTGGCGCTGGAAATCACCGCGCAAGCCAACGGCATTCCGGCGGCCCAGGCCTAGAAACGAAGTAACGGCGACAGGTATCGGTAGCGGCCGAACCCATCAACTTCAACCAACGTACGGTCCCTAGACCGAACACGACGACCCGTCGATACCTGTCGCTTTCTTTACGACCGCTGTTGCAGCGAACGCCACCGTTGGTAGTAAGTCATCCCGGCCAACACGCGAACGGCCTTCTCGGGCGTGTTGTACGCCACGATGTGATTGCCGCGGGTATCATCCAGAATGACCCGGTTGTGCCGCTTGTCCAACGATACGTTGACGACCGGCTTGCCGTACTTCGTGGTCAACCACGCGATCTCGTCGCGCAGCGTCATTTCAAACGCATCTCTAATACCGGCGAAGCGCTGCTTGATCTCATCATCCACCACGCCCGGCGCTACGTCGGCCGTCACCTCGGCGATTTCGTATGCAAAAGACGAACTGCCGATCAGCCCCAGCGTGATCACCGCGTCGAAAGCGTCCGAAGCGCAGGCTTGCTCCAGGGCGGTGACGTACACGTCGGGGTCGACCTTGCCGACCAAATCAATGGGGTTGGAGCGGCTCCAAAAAGGCGGCAGCTTCTTGTCCATCACGCTGCGGATTTCGTCCGGCAGCGGCGGCAGATCCAAACCGTACTCGTTGCACAAATCCGTCGCCACCACGCCCCAGCCGCCGCCCAGCGTGATCACGCACACCCGGTTGCCGTGGGGCATCGGCAAATTCTCCATGCCCGCCGCGCCGTCGATCAAGTCCATGGGCTGCTTCACCAAGACCACACCCGCCTGACGCATCGCACCACGCCAGATATCGTAGCTGCCCGATAGGGCCCCGGTGTGGCTCGACGCCGCGCGCGCCCCGTCGTCGGTCCGGCCGCTTTTCAACACGACGATCGGCTTGCGACTGGCCACCTCGTGCGCCACCCGCAGGAAGAGCTGGCCGTCTTCGATCCCTTCCAAATAAACGAGCACCGCGGTCGTTGACTCGTCGTGTCCCAGGTAGGCCAGCAGTTCGGTGGCCGTCAGATCAGCTTCGTTGCCCGAACCGAAAAACTTGTTGACGCCCACGCCCTGCTCTTGCGCCCACAACATGACCTGCGCGCCCAAGTTGCCGCTTTGGCTGATCATGCTGATGCCGCCGGACGGCGGCGTGGAAACCGAGCCCGTCATGCACAGCTTTTGGCGGGTTGAAATCATGCCCATGGTATTGGGCCCGAGCAGCCGTATGCCCGCTTCCCGCGCAATTCCCACCAGTTCTTTCTCAAGCGCCGCGCCTTCCGCGCCGGTCTCGCTGAACCCCGAGGTCACCACCACCACGTTCTTGACACCGCTTACCGCGCACTCGCGCATCGCGTCCACGGCCTTTTCACGCGGCAACGTGATAAACGCCAGGTCCACCGGCCCAGGGCAGTCTTGAATGTGCTTGTACGCCGGGCGATCCAGGATCCGCTCGGCACTGTTGTGGATCGGATACACCTGCCCCTCGAAACCGCCCTTGAGCAAGTTGGCCGTCAGCAGGCTGCCCCATTTGATGAAACTCTGGCTCGCGCCCATGATGGCCACGCTGCGCGGATAACACAGTTGGTCCATCTGCTCGAACAGTCCCGGTGAAATTTCCAAGTCGAAGGCGCCGGAAGTTGTTTCGCGTGTCATCGTCTGCCTTTCGTGACGCAGTGTGTCGCGCAGTGTAGGCAGAACCCTTCCCGGCGGCAAGGCGGCTGTGAAATTTTCCACAGGTCACGCCCTTGCGAGCCGCTAGGCGAGCGGGTAAAAGAGTGGGCTTTCGTGAAACCGGCTTTGAGAAGACCGCACCCCCTGTATTCACACGAGGTGAACCGCTTGCCCGACGAAACGCGCCGCATTTTCGTGGTCCTTTGGCTGTCGCTGTTTACAGCCCTATTCGGCATGGGGATTCTAGCGCCCCTGCTGCCGACCTACGCGACGGAAATGGGTGCGTCGGGCACCATGCTCGGCCTTATTTTCGCCGGTTTTTCGCTCGGTCGCCTCATCACCATGCCCATTGTCGGGCACCTCTCGGACAAGTACGGACGCAAAGGTTTTATCGCCCTGGGATTGGGCGTACAGGTTGTGGCCGCAGTCGCCTTCCTCGCCGCGTCTTCCCCGACGCACTTGATGATCATCCGCATTTTCCAGGGTATCGCCGGAGCCACGGTGATCCCGATATCCATGGCGATGGTGGGAGAAATCAGCCCCAAGGGCAAAGAATCGACCTATATGGGTTATTTCACCGTCGCCCTGTTTACCGGTTTCGGATTGGGACCGCTCGTTTCCGGCTTCGTACGCGACTACATTTCGATGGACGCGAACTTCATTTTGCTGGGCCTGCTGTGCTTCGCGGCGTTCGTGGCGTTGTTGCTTTTCCTTCCCGCCAAATACCACGTGGAAAATCCGCGCAGCCAGATCGTGGTTCCCTATCGCAAGCTGGCCCAAAACCGAGTGTTGCGCGCCATGTTCTTTTACCGCGTCGCCACCTCGTTCGGCCGCGGCGTCGTGGCGGCGTTTTTCCCGCTCTACGGCGAGATGAACGCCGGCCTAACCGCCTCGCTCGTCGGCGTGGTCATCAGCGCCAACATCCTGGCCACCGCCGCGTTGCAGCCCTTTTTCGGCCGCTTGGCTGATCGCGTCGGGCGACGGCAGCTCATCATCGCCGGTTTGATCCTGCAGGCGATACCCATATTCATCATGCCTTTCCTGAACTCGTTCTGGCCGCTGCTTCTGCTCAACGTCTGGATGGGCGCAGCGGGGGCCGTTTCCCTGCCCGCCGCCAGCGGTTTGATCACCCAGCAAGGGAAAAAAGGCGGCATGGGCGGATCAATGGCTATTTTTAATATCGGCATGAGCGTCGGCTTGGGGAGCGGCCCGGTCATCGGCGGCCTCGTGAGCGATTCCGTAGGTTTTACCGGAACCTTCATCCTGGGCGGAATGGTCGTTCTGTTGGGTCTGATTCCGATTTTACGCATGCGTACCGCCGACTCCGAGCCCTGCGAGGGGCTTGACTGTGCCGAGGAAGCTGCCTTTTAAAAGTCAACGAACCCCGCGACGCTCGCGGAAAGGAGAGCCAACATGCCGAAGTTCACCGGCACCAGCACCTATATCCTGGACGATGAATTGCGCCGGGTGGTCAACGTGGCCATTCGCCTCGAACTGCCGCTCTTGCTCAAAGGGGAGCCGGGTACCGGCAAAACCCTGCTGGCGCACGCCATCGCCGAGGACCTGGGCTTTCCGCTTATCCAGCTCAACGTCAAAAGCAGCATGAAGGCCGTGGACGCGCTGTATCAATACGACACCCTCACGCGCCTTAACGACAGCCGCTTCGGCGACAGCCAACGCAACGTTTCGGATATCCACGACTACATCAAGATGGGCAAAATCGGCCAGGCCTTCACCCGCGACGAGCGCTCCGTGCTGCTGATCGACGAAATCGACAAGGCCGACGGCGACTTCCAGGACGATCTGCTCGACGTGCTGGACCAGATGAGTTTCGACATCATCGAAGTCGACGAAACGACCCACGCCCTCCACCGGCCGATCGTCGTGATCACCTCGAACGCGAAAAAAGACCTCTCCGATCCCTTCCTGGGCCGCTGCGTCTTTCACCACATCGCGTTTCCCACGCCGGACTTCATGCGGCGGATCATCGTCGCGCACTTCCCGGACTTGGCCGACCAGATCGCCGACGCCGCCATCGCCTCCTTTTACGACATGCGGAAAATCGCCGGCGTCGAAAAGAAACCGGCCACCCGCGAACTGATTCACTGGGTCCGCGCCCTGATCAGCGAGCCGGGTTTCGACATCAAAGACCTCTCCGACAGCCGCAAGATTCCCCTGCTCGGCTTGCTGTTCAAGAAATCCGACGACCTCCAGCGGGCGCAGCGTTCGTTGGGGCAAACCGCCTAGGAGCGGCCGATGTTCGTTGAGTTTTTCTACCGCCTGCGTGACTACGGGGTGCCGGTCAGCCCGACGAATTTTCTGCAGCTTCAGCGCGCCTTGGCCATCGGCCTGATTACCGATTTGAACGACTTCTACGTCGTCGCCCGCTCGCTGATGGTCAAGCGCGAACGCCATTTCGACCTCTACGACCAGATCTTCGCCAACTACTTCGAAGGGAAGAAAATCGACGAAGCTTTCGCCAGATCGCTCGAAGACGACTTGCAGCAACTGCTGCAGAAGTGGCTGGAGGATCCCCAATTCCATGAAAGCTTGTCGCCGGATGAACGGGAAAAAGTCAAAGGCATGACGCCCGACGAGGTGATGGCCTATTTCCTCGAACGACTACGCGAACAAACCTCACGCCACGACGGCGGCAGCCGCTGGATCGGCACCGGCGGCACCAGCCCGGTCGGCCACGGCGGCGAGCACCCCGGCGGTATGCGCGTAGGCGGACAAGGCAGAAACCGCAGCGCCATCAAGGTCGCCATGGACCGGCGCTACGTCGACTACTCGCAAGATACGCCCCTAACCGCCGAGCAAATCGGCGAAGCCCTGCGCGCCCTGCGCCACTTGGTTCCCATGGGTCCGCGCGACGAAATCAACGTGGAGAAAACGATTTACGAGACCGTGCGGCAGGCGGGCGAAATCGAACTCGTCTTCGACCGGCGACTGCGAGACAAACTCAGCGTGTTCCTGTTCATCGACAACGGCGGCTGGTCGATGAATCCTTTCGTCGAGCGCACCCGCGCCCTGTTCACCCACGCCCGCAGCAACTTCAAGCGCCTGCAAACCTACTTCTTCCACAACTGTATTTACGACACCGTGTGGGAAGACACGCGGCGCTTCTACAAACCGGTTCCGCTCGAGGATATCCTCCGCGCCGAACCCGAGACGCGCCTGATCATCATGGGCGACGCCTCCATGGCGCCCTGGGAATTGCTGCACCCGCGCGGGGCGATCGACGTGACCACGCGGCAGCGGCGCAGCGGCCTGGAGTGCCTGCGCGATCTGGCCGAACGCTTCCCGAAACACGTGTGGATCAACCCCATTCACTCCAACCGCTGGAGTTGGGCCGAAGGGGCGCACACCATCGAATCGATCAATGAGATATTCCCGATGCTCGACCTGACCTTGAGCGGAATCGAAAAGGCCGTCGAGCTTCTCAAAGGCAAATAGCCGACCGTTCCGGCCCCGTCCGATTGGCTCTCGGAAGCGGCACTTTCGCTAAAAAATCGGTGTCATTGTCAGCGACGGTGTCATTATCGGTGACGAAATCGTCATCGATCGCGTCGTCGTTGGTGACGTTCACGTTTTAATCAGTGACGAAATCGTCATCGATTGAGTCGCCGTCACCGATTATTTCGTCGTCACCCACGCTGAATATGTCGTTTTCCTCGTGCTGTCTTCGCGGCACGCAGGCATAAAAAAAGGGCGGCCCTGACGACCGCCCTCTCAAGATTCTTGCGTTGACTATTTCGCGTATTCAACCGCCCGGTGTTCACGGATGCAGGTCACGCGAATCTGGCCGGGATAGCTGAGTTCCTGTTCGATTTGTTTGGCGACGTCGCGGCTGAGTACCGCCGTCCGGTCGTCGTTGATCTGCTCCGCTTTGACGATGATGCGAATCTCGCGCCCCGCCTGGATCGCGTAGCAACTGTCGATACCGTCGAAGTCCTTGGCGATGCGTTCCAGATCTTCCAGGCGCTTGACGTAGCTTTCCAGCATTTCGCGCCGCGCCCCCGGCCTCGCCCCCGACAACGCGTCGGCGGATTGCACGATGATGTCCAGCACGGTTTCCTGCTTGACCTCTTCGTGGTGAGCTCCGATGGCTCGCACGATGTCTTCGTGTTCACCGTATTTGCGGGCTAAATCCATGCCGATAATCGCGTGGCTGCCCTCGACTTCGTGGTCGACGGCCTTGCCGATGTCATGCAGCATGCCGGCCCGCTTGGCCATCTTGACGTTCTGCCCGAGTTCGGCGGCCATCACCCCGGCGATAAACGCCACCTCCAACGAGTGCTGAAGGATGTTTTGGGCGTAGCTGGTGCGGTATTTCAGACGCCCGATCAGCTTCACCAATTCCGGATGGATGCCGTGAATGCCCAAATCGAAGGTCGCCTGTTCGCCCGCCTGTTGAATATCTTGATCGATTTCAACGGTGACTTTCTTGACGATCTCCTCAATGCGCGTGGGATGGATGCGCCCGTCGTTGATCAACCGCTCCAAGCTGATACGCGCGATCTCACGCCGTACCGGATTGTGGCAGGAAAGAACCACGGTTTCCGGCGTGTCGTCGACAATGAAATCGACACCGGTTTGAGCCTCCAGGGCCCGGATATTGCGCCCCTCGCGCCCGATGATGCGGCCCTTCATATCGTCGTTGGGTAGCGACACGACACTGACCGTGCGCTCGGCGACGTACTCGCCCGCGTAGCGTTGGATCGCCAACGAGATGATTTTTTTCGCCTCGTTGTCGGCCTTTTTCTTAGCTTCCTCGATGACTTCGCGAATCGTTTTCGCGGCGTCGTGCTTGGCGTCGTTTTCCATCGCCCGCATCAAGTGTTGTTTGGCCTCGTCCTGGCTCATGCCGGCGACACGTTCGAGTCGAGTTTGCCATTCCTCGATCAACGCATCGTATTTCTTTTCCTGCTGGGCCAGCGCGGCCTCCCGAACGACCAGCACTTTTTCGCGGGCCGTTACTTCGATTTCCTTCTCGTCCAGCAGCACCACTTTCCGCTCGAGGTTCTCCTCCTTTAGCGCCAAGCGTTTTTCGGCATTGTCAATCTCGCCCTGCCGCTGGCGCATCTCACGTTCGACCTGCTCCTGCAACTGCAGGCGCCGGTCCTTCATCTTTAATTCAGCCTCTTTTTCCAGAGACTGGGCCTTCGACCTTGCGTCGGTAATTATTCGTTCCGCCTGATTCTCGGCGTCATCAAGCCGGCGCCGGGCGAGTGAGCGATGCAGCAAGATGCCGCCGCCCAACCCGAGCCCCAAAGCAACCAACGCCGCCAAGGCGGAAATAACGTAGTGAATAGATTCCACAGTGTTGCTCCTTCAAACAGTTTATGTAATCGCCCGTTTTTCATCGGGACTGGGCGCTTCCCGTCAAAATTTAACGCAGCGGAGGTCAGGTCAAGATGAGGTGAGTTTCGGGCGCGGCGCTATGCGCCGCAACGGCAGCCTAAAAGGGCGTACGAAGACACTAGAGGCGGCGGCGCGACTCAATGCCGGGCGCGCGACCTCCTCTGACTAGCTTTTGCAAGTGTTTTCGCATGGTTATCAAAATTGCTCTCGTTCCCTCCCGTTTGGCTGCCAATTTCTTCGGCACGGGAACAAATGCCGAAGTTTTCTTGAAGCGGCCGACGAATCGGCCGAATTACCTGTGTCTCTCCCTCAATCTTGATGCCCCGCCGGAAGCAAGCTTCCTTTGGGATCTATGTATAAAATCTTCCCCCGCGCAAACCGTGTGATCCTTTGTCTAATAACCCTACCCAGTAATGTCAGGTGGGCACGGTTTTACTACTTTAGGCAAAGCCTGCGCACCGCCTCGCTCACCGTAGCAGGGAATCGTTCCCGTTTTTAGGCTACTGGGTTATAAGCAAAAAAGCCCATCACGCGTAAGCGCAGGGGAAATCGCTTTTCAGTTTCAAACAACGTATCGACACCGACGGTCAACTATTGGAGTTTGCTGTCAATATAATTGACCAACTCCAAGCATTGCCGGTCGACTTTCTCGCAAATCTCTCGTTGCAGCCCGAGCTGCTTGAAAAACTCATCGGCGATATCAAGCGCCGTCAAAATCGCGATATTGATTGTCGAAGACGACTGCGAAGCGGTTTGAATTTGCTCCATTTTGTCGTTAACGTATTCCGCGATTTCGCGCACATAACTCTCGTCACTGTCGGTACTCAACAGCATCTTTCGACCGAGAATTGTTACTTCAACGACGTTGTTCGCCATGCTCATCACCCGTCTGTGATCAATTCGCATCTTACGTTGCGGCAAAAGGCCTTGTCAATCATTTCCGCCCTTTTTTGAATAATTTGCCAATGCTTCTCTCATTTTTTCCCTCAAGTCGCCACAACCACCCGACATGTCCAATAAAACACGCGGCAGGACAAGCCTTTAGGCTCCCTCCCGACAAAGTTGACGGAAAGGGAGATTGAAGCCCGGCCGGTGTTGCCCGCGGTCCATAAAAGTGGTTTTCGCCGACCTTCGCCAAGGCGGCGGTCCAGCCATGGACCGCGGGTGGTGAGCAAAAAAAAAACCGCAGGCATGCCGCGGTCTCCATTGTGCTGAAGGGGGGATTTGAACCCCCACGAGCGTCGCTCACGCTGCCAAACGCGCCTACGGCCATCCCTGGCCTGCGGCACACACGGTCGGCAAAAAGCGTCGTTTTTACCGACCTTCGCCAAGGCGGCGGTCCAGCCATGGACCGCGGGTGGTGGGCATAAAAAAAGACCGCAGGCATGCTGCGGTCTTCGTTGTGCTGAAGGGGGGATTTGAACCCCCACGAGCGTCGCTCACCACCCCCTCAAGATGGCGTGTCTACCAATTCCACCACTTCAGCGTCTTGTTGATAAGGAGCAAAAACTACCAGGCGATCAACCGTCGCCCGGCGAATCCGAGCCCGGAGCCGATGCCGGTTTCGCATCGCCCGCCGCCGGCGCAGCGGCTGCGTCGGTCTCGTCGCTCGGTCCGGCATCGCCGGTCGCCGGCGCGTTCGCGGCGTCCGGTGTGGCAGCGGCCGGTGCCGTCGCGCCCGGTGCTGGGTCGGAAATCGGCAGCGTGGCCGCGTCATCCGCCTGGTCGGTGACGGTTCCCGAACGGGCACTCAAGTACGCCAATCCCAAACACGTCAGCATGAAAACTACCGCGACGACCGTGGTCGCGCGCGTCAAAAAATTACCCGCACCGGAACCGCCGAACATCGTATGCGACCCGGCGCCGCCCAACATCGCGCCCAGATCGGCGCCTTTGCCGGCTTGCAGCAGAATCACCAAAATTAAGGCGATGCAGATCAGTACGTGAATTACCGAAACAATCATCAAAAGCATTCGTTCTTCATCCTTCGCTTTCTCCGCAAAATCACAGGCGGAAGAATATAGCGACCTCCCCCCGCAATTGCAAGGCCTTTTTTCGGCCGCTTCCCACCTTCAATGGGCAGGGGAAAGCTTCTGAAATACAGTGTTTAGCCGACTTCCTCCACACCGGTCAGCGCGCTGAATCCGGCCGCGCGTTTCGGCTAGTTGCACCCGCCGCTGTCGTCGTCATCATCGTCATCGCCGCCGCCTCCGACGTCGTCGTCGGACGCATCATCGTCGGTGGCGTCGTCATCGTCGCCCGCGGTATCGTCGTCGTTATCGTCATCGTCGTCCGCGGTGTCGTCGTCGCCCGCCGTGTCATCATCGCCCGCGGTATCGTTGTCGTCGTCGTCGTCGTCGTCGTCATCATCGTCGCCGGCCAAACCGTGAACCGACCGTTCCATCGTCACGCAGTGTACCGCGCCGAGCCACTCAATGATCGCCTCGGAGTCCACACCGATCACTTCCATGTCTTTGCCCGCGTAATAGTCCTCGTACGCCTGCAGGCCATCGGTGTCCATGGGGATGTTGTACGTGGGCACCAGTATTTTGTTGTTGATAATCAGCGAGTTCGTGTACGAGCGGTAGATATCCATCATGCCGTAGAAAGGCTCCCAAATCTCGTAGACCTCCGGCATCGGAACACGAATCACGTCGAACGGATCACCGTCCATGTTGGTCGCCGCGGCGATTTGCGTCGCCACGCCTTCCAACCGGTCGTAGTTTGGGTCGCCCGCTTCGTACTGGCCCACCATCACGGTATTGCGGCCCAGCAGCTTGGCGTACATATCGATGTGCGTGGTGGCCTCGCCGATCAGCGGCTGCACCATGATGTGCTCTTCGCAGCCGAAATAATCTTCCAGCTCCTGTTCAATTTGCGTGAGCGGTCGCGCCGGGTTGAAGGTTTGAATGCCGGTCGAGGTGAAACACGTCCCCTGCCCGTCGCTCATGTAGTTGCCGCCCTCGAAACTGATGCTCCAACTGTAGGACGGAATACTCCAGATACCGGCCAACAGACCGGCGACATAGTTGTCTTGCGGGTAGAAGTAGTTCATGTCGACCAACGACTGCACCGATGCTTTGTCCACGAATTCTTCCAGGAAAATCGGGCCGTAGTCCCGCGTCCAAATCGAGTCCGTATTCATTTGATAGTAAATGAAATTATCGCCCGTGATTCCCGCCCCGGACAGGTGAGCCTTTAGCGCGTTCTCCGAAGCCTGGTTCTGCACCAATATGTACACTTCCAGGTTCGGGTCGCCGTCGAATTCCGCAAGCATCCCGTCAAATGTAACTTCCAGCGACGAAGTGCCCAGCGGGTAGCGAATCAGCACGCCCATCACTTCTTCGAATTCGGCAGGAGTCCGCACCGGGTTGGTCGGCGCGGCCTTGGCGCCCGTCGGTAGAATCGGATCCGGATCGATGCCCTGCTTGTGCAGCAAAGCGCGAACGTAGACCTCGCCCTCCGTGTCGGTCAGGCCCAGTTCTTTGAAATAGCCGTTCGCCGCAAATAAGTGCATGTACGCAGGTACGTTCGGCGACACGTGCAGGGCTTTGAGTTCCGGGCTTTGCTCCAGCCGTTGCAGGGCGGCCCTCAGTGCAACCGGATCAGCCAACGATGAATTCGCAAAACCGCAGATGAAAACCAAGACGACAACGAGCAACACGGTGCGTTTCATTTTCGTTCCTTTCACGCCCCCTTCACGGGACACCAATTTCTACACCTTTTACGCGCTTTTGGAAAGCACGCGTCCGCCGCGTCGAGATTGAATGCCGCGTGCGACTTACGTCGTCACCTTCTCGAACGTGCGAGATTTCCGCGAGGCATTTTTCCTCATTCGGTCGGAATCAGCCGTTGCGTCCGCGGCGGGTTCATGGAAGAATGCGGCGTCAGTTTTCTCTGTTTTTGGGAGACGTTGAGATGTTGAAAAACGGCCAGTGGATAAAACTCGTAACCATTATCGCTTTCGTGGTCGCCGCCTGTTTGACCCTGGCGCCGCAGTGCCCCGACGTATGCGAGGACCACTCGGATTGCGCCGACGGCTCGTACTGCAAACGGCTGGTGGGCGATTGCGACGGCACGGGTATCTGCGATCCCAAGCCCGAAGGCTGCTACGAAATCGTCTCACCGGTATGCGGCTGCGACGACGTCACGTACCTGAACAATTGCTACGCCGCCATGGCGGGCTATAGTGTGCAAGACGACGGCGAGTGCCCGATCAAGTAGCGTCTTCGCTCACGTCGCCAATCAAAGCCAAGCCCATCGTAGCCAATAAATGATCCGCGCTTTTTGACGCCTCGCACGGCCGAATTTGAGGTTATTTCCTCATCGATTTCGCCTGCCTTTCCCCGCCCCGGCAGGCCGATTTGCAGCGCGACGACCGCTTTTTTACGCTCCGGACGCGGGTTCTAATTCTCTTAAAAGGAACGTAAGCCTATAATATCACTGGAACTTTGCCCAAAGCCAGGAAAGCCTTGCGCCGCGCGGTCAAAAACCTTAACTTTCTGCGTGTTGATTGATTGCGGCACCAGGTGTCGATAATCATTTGGATGGATGGTTAGGGATTCGTAAACAGGAGTCAATCATGACTAAGAAATTTATCTACGTGTTTTTTGTCAGCACCATGACTCTCTTGGTGCTCGTCGCGGCCAATTACCTGTAAACCGAAAAATCGTCTCACCGGGGCGCGGCCGTTGCCGCGCCCTTTCTGTATTAAAATCATTTCGCCCTTGATCCCCTTCGCCGAAACCCGCATTAAATACCAAGCGGCGGTCGGCGGCGCACCGCCCCAAACCAAAAAGGATTTCCCGTGAGTGTCACCCTAGGTGATCAGGGCCTCATTCTCGACGGCCAAAGTCTCCCGCTCGTGTCGGGCAGCGTCCATTATTGGCGCCATTCCGCGAAGGATTGGCCGCTACTGCTGGACCGCGTCGTCGCGCTGGGCTTCAAGATCATCTGCGTGTACCTGCCCTGGTCGGTGCACGAAGCGGGCGTGGGCACCTTCGACTTCGGCGAAATGGACCCCGCGAAAAATGTGGGACGCTTTCTGGACATGGCGGCGGAACGTGGTTTGTACGTCCTGGCCCGGCCCGGCCCGCACATCAACGCCGAGTTGACCTACTTCGGTTATCCGGCCCGTTTGTTCGCCGACCCAATCTACCTGGCGCGCAACGCTCGGGGCGGAACGGCGATCCTGCCGGTGCCGCCGCGCAGCTTTCCGGTCATCAGCTATGCCTCTGAGGCGTTCTGGAAAGAGCTTACCGGATGGTTCAACGCCGCGGCGACGATCGTCCGCCCGCGGTTGTACCCCGACGGGCCGATCGTGGCCGTGCAGCTCGATAACGAGATGAGCTACTTTTTCCGCACCTCGGCCTACGACATCGATTACCACCCGGACGCGCGCCGCAAGTGGCTGGATTTCGTCACCGAGAAATACGGCACCGAATACAAGGTCTCCGACGCTTACCACGCCAGCAAACTGCCCTCGGAGATGCCGCTGCCCGACGACTTCACCGCCGCCGAGCCCCCCGATCTGCCCTTTTATCTAGATTGGATGGAGTTCAAAGAGCATCACCTAGTCGACTGCCTGGCGCGCCTGCGGCGACTTTGGGAAGAGCGCGGCGTCACCGACACGGTGTTCTTCCACAACTATCCGGTCTGCGAGGCGCGCTCGCCCTTCAATCTACCGGCCGCCGAGCGGGTGGTCGACTTTTGCGGCGTCGACTTCTACATGCACAAGCACGAGTACCACGACCTGAAACGCAAGCTGCTGTTTCTGTCGGGCCAGTCGCGCTTCCCCGTCAGCCCGGAATTCGCCAGCGGCTGCTATCTCTGGTGGCCCCCGGTCGACTTGGAAGACCAGGTCTTCACCAGCAAGGTCGCCTGGATGTTCGGCCTGAAGGGCATCAACTTCTACATGCTGGTCGAACGGGATCGCTGGTACGGCAGCCCGATCACGCGCACCGGCGCGGTTCGGCGCGAGTACTGGGATTTCTTCGAAGCCCACCTGCAACTGCTGGAACGGTTGCGACCCTGGGAGTTGCAGCGCACGGCGAATGTCTGCCTGCTATCGGTGCGCGACTACGAACGCCTCGAGGGAGCCGCCACCGCCGCTTCTCCCCTGCCGCCTCTTGGTCTCGGCGCTGCCGTGCCGCCGGAGGACCTGTGCTACGAGCACACGATCGGTTTCGAGCGGCCGGTCCAGTACCTGCAAGCCAAGGCGATGCGCAACTGGGAATACGCGCTGACGGCCAAGAGCATTCCGTACGTCATCGGCTCCAGCGATATGAGCCTCGATGAGCTTTCAGCGTTTGACGTCGTGATTTGCCCCACCTTCGAGTTTCTGTGCGGGGTCACGCAAAAAAACCTGATGCACTATTTGAACAAGGGCGGGCACCTCGTTTGCGGCCCGGACATCCCCGGCCTCGACGAACTCATGGACGAATACGCTCTGCTGATGAGTTACGCCACGCGTCCCACGGAGAAGCTGGAGTGCGACGCCGATATCGACGTGCTGCTTTGCGAAGCGGGGCGCGGCGAGATGATCCTGGTCACCGACGTGCCGCTGCCTAAAGAGAAGATCATGCCGGTCGCCGAGACGGTCTTCGATCGTTTCGACCTCAAATCGTCCTACGCGGTCACGCCGCCTTGTGAAACTTCGCTGCACGAAGCGCCGGGACGGCAAGTGCTCTACATCGCCAATCCCAGCGCCGAGCCGTGTCGTTGCCGGGTGCAACTACCCGAGGCGGGTCGCTCGTTCGTCGACCTGGAAACCGGCCACCGTTACCTCTCGGATTCCGTGCTGGAAATCGACTTGGCGCCCTACACGGTACGCATCCTGGAGGTGCGCCGATGATCGCCGAGCAGATCCTGATCACCGATGTCGACGCGCGGCAATGGATCAATCTGCTGGCCATGTTCGGCGGCGACGGGGGCGAACGCCCCTCGATTCTCGTTTGCCTGATGGATGAAGAACGCTGCATCAAAGCCTGGCACAGCCAAAAAGGCGTGTTGTGGGATTTCCGATTCGGCGGCCAAGGCGACTTGGAGGAAGTGCGGCACGCCGCCGACGCGGAGTTTTTGTTGCTGCTTCCGCGTTGCGGCTTCCAGGAAATTTTCTATCACGCGCAGTCGCGGGTCGATCCCTTCGACGATTACCTGAAGCAATTGCTCGATTTGGTCGGCGGCGTCCAGGATGCCATGGACGAAATCGGCCGTTGGTACCCGAAAAAGCCCTTCACGTTGAAACTGCCGACCTACGCCTCCCTCGACGGCATGTTCAATCGCCTGTGGCCCGACAACACGACCCTCGGGTTTTTCGTCTTCGATCGCCGCCACGTTCACACCTCGGTGATCCTGGGCAAGGCCAGCGGGCAGATCAACTTATTCACCACGCTCGACGCCTTCGGGATGGGCGAAAACAGCCTCGACTTCCGTATGGGCCACAAAACGGTTGCCGACATGATCGCGCAGCGCTACGCACCTTTGCACGCCGCGCTCTTTATCGAATTGCCCTGTTTCCAGGAGATGCGACGCGGTTCGAAGCCGGCCACCTACCTGCACCTGGCCGAGCAACGCGGCCGAGCACTGATCTACCCCAAGCCGTTTTCGCTGCGCTGGCGCCTGTGGGCGGCCCGCAAGTTCACGGGGCGATAGCTCGTGTCCGGCGATCTTTCCCGCCCGACCGGCGCCCTCATTCTGGTCGCCATCATCGCTTTCGCCCTGTCGATGAACCTATGGTTCATCCACGTCGACCAGCGGCCCTGCAACATCAACGAACTCTCCCACATCATGGGCGCGATCGACTTCGTCAACCTCGCGCCGGTTCGCCCCAGCCTCTACGGGGCCTATCTGGAGGCGTTCAACGGCTATCCGCCGATCGGCCTGGTAACTTCGGCGTTCTATGTCCTTTTCGGCCGCACGCACAATGTCGCCGCCGCCAGCCAACTCCCCTTCACGATGTTGCTGCTGTGGGCCCTGTACGCCCTAGGCGCGCGCCTCGTGGACCGCAAGACGGGCCTGATCGCCGCGGCGTTGGCGGCCCTCTCTCCGGCGACGGTGGAGTTGTCTCGACAATATCTGCTCGAAATGCCGCTGACGGCTTTGACGACGCTCGCTGTGTTTCTGATGGTCATCTCCGAGGGATTCACCCATAAACGCTGGAGCGTGCTGGCCGGGTTGGCCGTGGGCCTCGCGGCGTTATCCAAGCAGACTTTTTTCCTGTTTCTGGCCGGACCGGTCGTTTTCCTGCTGCCGGCTTGGATCCGCGCCATCCGTGAGGACACGCCCCCCGCCGCACCGCCCGCCCCGCGCCGCCGCGTCGTGTTGGAAACGCTTGGCCTGGTTGCGGCGTCTCTGCTGGTGTCGTGGCTGCTTTACGGTCGGCATCGTTCCACCATTGAGAACTGGTTCGCGTCGTATCCGCAGTATCAGCTTCCCTACGGCTGGATATTCTTTCTGGTTACCGCCGCGCTGCTGTTCGGCATCGGTTGGCTGGCGTGGCACCGCTCGACGCCGTGGCGCAATGGACTACTGGCGGCGTTGCTGGCCGTGTTCGTCGCGTCGCTGTGGTATTTCCCAAAAGGGGTTTTGAATTTCGTCACCTACCTGGGCCAGATGCAGCTCAACGTGGAGAAATCCGGGATGTCCCCCGGAACCCTGCTGCGCTTTTACCGCGGACACGCAACCACCTATTACCTCGGCCTAAGCACGTGGCTGGCGATGGCCGGGGCGACATTTATGGTGGCGCTGTTTCTGGCGACCAAACGGTGGCTGTCGCGTTGGTTCTACCTTCGCGAGTTGGTGCCGCCGCGCGCCTCGCTTTTGCTGATGGCTCTGTGGTGGGGCGTGCCGTTCGCCGCCTTCTTTTTCATCAGCATTCAAAACGAAATGAACACCGTGCCGCTGGTGCCCCCCTTGGTGCTGGCCGCCGCGACGGTAGTCACACGGGTCCGCCTGCCGCTGGCCGCCAAAACCCGGAAGGCCATCGCCGCGGGCCGTCTGCAACTGACGCCGCGTTTTTTGCGGATCGCCACGGGCGTCGTGCAGGTTCTGCTGGTCACATTCTTGATCGCCGGCGGTGTGTTGATGTCCTTCCCCTGGTCCGGTGAGAGCGGCCAATTCCGCACCCTCCCCGGTTGGTTGAATCAAGAGAAGATCATCGCCGATTGGTTCCCGCGCAAGATCGATCCGACCGCCTACCTGGTGCCGCGCACCGAGTTGTGGCACGAAACGGAAATCGCCGAGGCGCTTTTTGATTCGCTTCCGGATGTGCCCGACGGGCAGCCGGCGCCGCGCGTGCTGGCCATGGACGTCGAATTTTACTTCTCGTGGAATACCTTCTGGTACATGGCCAAGCTGATGAATAAACGGGTGGATATCCGCACGCCGTGGTACGCCGATGCCGACATCCTGGACGAAAACTCGCCGGATTACGTGCAATCCTACGATCGGATCCTCTATCGCACCTCCGATGAGCCGATCTATCAGGAAGAAAAAATCCGCAACGACTACCGTAAGTACCGCAATTTCCTCAACGGTTACCAGTACCTGCAGCAACGTCCCGCCGAGTTCGCCGCGCGTTTCCCGGTCGTAGCTTCTTTTCCGCTGCCCGACGGCACGACCGCCGTGGTTTTGCGACGCGACTGGACGGCCCCTTCGGATAATTATTCACCCGAATAAAAATACCGTTGAAATTCGGTCGCTTTTGGCGTATGTTCTGCCTGTTCTATTGGATTTCATTGGGGTTCCGGAATTTTGGACATTTTGTTTTGGCATTTCGATCACGCCGGAGGTAGTGCGGTGTCGGCTGAATTGTTATTCAATGTGGGGGAAATGTTTGTTCTCATATCAGTGTTGATGGCCATGCGTTTCGCTTCGAAAACGCACGCGACCGACACCGAAAAAAAGGCTTACGTTTCGTAACGGTGCTTTTCTAAAACTCGCAGTCACCCCGACTCGTCTTTTCCACTAAAAATCTATAACTATATAAAATAACCGCTCTTCATGCCTCATCCCCGCTCTGGCACCTTCCTTGTAATACTTCTTTGCGTCGTTTCACTAGCGAGAGGAGGCGAACGAAACGCCATGGAGGAAATCGCGATCAATCTTCTGGTCGCGACCGTCCTGTACGTCATGTACTTGGTTACGCGGCCGCGCCGGCCTAAGGCACCACACTACCACGTGCGGTGATGTGGTCGGCCTCGCAAGCCGGTAGCCAGGTGGACAAGGGACGGGTGTGCGCGAAAGCCAGACGTGCGGCCGAGGGCCGAGGCGGATTGTTCGTCCGCAGGGGGGAGACGAGCGCCTCGCATCCGACCGGTCGAACGTAGGCGAAAGGAGGATTGGAAACTCACATGGAAGAAATTGCGTGGAATCTCGGTGTCGCATCAGCGCTTTGGATCACCTTACTGGTTTTTCGACATCGACGGCGTAAGAGTTAGCATAAGCGTTCGGCGGAGCGGTAAACACATCTTGGTCAGGCGGACGTCTCCGCCGAACGCACCAGATCTTACGAATCGTAAATACGCCTTTCGATTCTACCCGCAGCAGCTTCGACGTCGATCACGATATTTCACCGTAAACCGTTGTTTTTGAAACGTATTTTTTGACAAAAAACTTTGGCACCGGACTTGTAATGAACCCATACGAACGTACACGGGAGGCAACGATGGGCGAATTGATAGTCAACATGGGAATGGTCACGGTGTTGCTTTTCACGTTGAGCCTTTGCAAACGAGTTTGGGAACACGGAGGTTCGTGATGGGAGAAATTGCCGTAAATCTCGGTATGGTTACTGTGCTTTTGACAACCCTGGCCATTTTCAACTGGCTTTGGCGTTAGGATCCGCTCGGCGCCCGGTCTCGACCGACCCGCCGGGCGATTTTTTTAACCACGCAAAATCCCTTGGACGAACCGGCTGTAACCGGTTTACCCAACCAGCGCCGGGTCCGGCAAACCGGCCGCCGCAAAGCCCTTGGCCCTGAGCAAACAACTGTCGCAACGGCCGCAAGGCCGCCCCTGGGCATCGGGGTCGTAGCAACTGTGCGTGTTGGCTAGGTTGACCTCGAGTTCCACGGCGCGACGTACGATTTCCCCTTTGGTCATGTCGATCAGCGGCGCGTGAATCGCAAAGCGCCCCCGCCCCTCGACCGCGGCCTGCGTCGCCAGGTTGGCCGTCGTTTCAAAAGCGGCCAGAAACTCCGGACGGCAATCCGGGTATCCGCTGTAATCCAACGCATTGATCCCGATGAGGATATCGAAAGCGCCGACGGTCTCGGCATACCCCAGCGCCACCGAGAGGAAGATCGTGTTGCGGGCCGGTACGTACGTGACCGGAATGCCCGTGGCGATTTCATCGGCCGAGCGCTCTTTGGGCACGTCGATATCGTCGGTGAGGGCCGAGCCGCCCATCCAGCGCAGGTCGAGCGGCACGATCTTGTGCGCCGCCACTCCGGCCGCGCGGCAGACGGCTTGGGCGCGCTCCACTTCCACGACGTGGCGCTGGCCGTAGGTGAAGGTCAGCGCGTGGACCGCAAAGCCCCACTGTTGGGCGATAGCCAGCACGGTGGCCGAATCCAGCCCGCCGCTGACCAACACGACCGCCGTGTTTCGGTCGCTCATTTTCGTCACTTCCTTTGGGTCTTTTCCGCACTATGACGGCGCCGCCGATGGTTGGCAAACCCAGTGGTTTCAGCTCCGGTTGGCGGCTCGCTTGAGATCGTCCAGGAGGCGCGAGGGCACCATCAGGTCGCCGCGGCCGAAACCGAGGCGGACATCGGGTTTGACGGCCCCGTGGAAATCGCTGCCGCCAGTCATCAGCAGGCCGCGACGCTCGGCGATGTCGTGCAGGTACAACACCTGGGTCGGGTTGTGGAAAGTGTAGAAGACTTCGAGCCCCGCCAGCCCCAAATCGATGAGTTCGGAGACTGCGTCGTCGATTTCCAGCGGTTTCCAGCCGGTCATCACCGGGTGGGCGAACACGGGCAGGCCGCCGGCGCCGCGAATCAAACCCATAACCGTAGGCGCATCGAAACGCACCTTGGGCAGGTAGGCTTTGCCGTGATTTCCCAGATACTCGCGAAACGCTTCGTCCGGCGTGGCGACCACGCCTTTTTTCAACAGCGCCTTGGCGAAATGGGGCCGCCCGACGACGCTACCGCCCGCTTCGGCTTCCACCTCGGCGAGGGTCAGGTCGATGCCCAATTCGTGGAAGCGGTCGATCATTCGGTCGTTGCGGGTCTCACGCTGTCGTCGCGCCCAGTCGAGCTTGCCGGCCAGCATCTCGTTTTCCGGATCGATGTAATAGCCCAGCACGTGGATTGTTCGGTCGCGGAAATCCGTGGACAACTCGACGCCCGGCACGACCTCGAGATCCAGTTCCAACCCGGCGGCCAGACCCGGCGCCACGCCGTCGATCGTATCGTGGTCGGTTATCGCCACGGCGTCCAAACCGGCGTCTTTGGCGCGCTGCACCAGTTCGCGCGGGGTATCCGAGCCATCCGAAGCCGTCGTGTGGGCATGCAGATCGATGCGGCCGGTCACAGGCGTCATGGGACTAGAAATCCACCTTCATCGGCCCCTTCAACGCAAAGGCCACGATGAGGGTTTCGATCAAGTAGATGAGGATCCAGTGCCACCACCCGTCGCGACGGGGGTAGAGAATCTCGACCGATTGTATCGCGCCGGTCAGCGCCGTTTCGCCGGGGAACTCGAAGCTGTCGCCGAAGCCGCCGCGGTGGCGCTTGCGCGTGATCGGGAAGAGCTGTTTCAACTTATCGGGCTCGGTGACGATGACCGATTTTTGCGCTTGGTGCTCGCCGATAGCGATCGTCAGCGTGTGTTCCCCAGGCGTTTGCCCGTTGATGCGCCAATGAACTTCGGGCGACGGCGGTTCTTTTTCCAGCCGCGAGTCGCGGAGCCAACCGCCGATCAAGGGCCATTGTTCCCAATCGCTTTTCGGGTGCTGTGGGAAGGGAATCCGGACGCCGTCGGTAGTCGTTTTGACGCCGGCGTCGGCAGTCAGGTTGGCGTGCAGATCAAAGAGGTTGACCGTCGGGTCGACGACCGCCACGACTTCCACTTCGGCGGCGTCGTGCTTGCCGGTTTCGTCGATGACGATCGGCGAGAAGCTGTAGAGGTTGTCAACCTGCACGAGCATCGGCAGGATGGGGATCATCATCAAAACCAAGGGCACCATCTGCCGGGCGAGGTACACGAAGATCCACCCGAAAGTGCGGGCGATGGAGCCCAGCAGCACGCCCAGGCTATCGCCGAACAACACCATGGCGAGGAAATTAGCCTTGATGAGGTCTTTCGCGCGGGTGATGCCTTTTTGGTTGGAAAAGTACTTCCAGACCACCAGCGCGAGCACGGCGGTAACCAGCGAAAAAATCGCCAGCGCCACTTGCGGCCAAGCCGCGAACATGCGGGCAAACGCGGCAAATACGGCCCACATGCCATTAAAAACGGTCAACATAAACAGGCCTATCCTTTAGCTGATGTATCCGAGCCCTTGCAATTTCTTCTTGATTTCCTCTTCGCTGTCGCCCTCATCGATAGCGACGAGTTCTTTCTCCAGCACGTGGCTGACGAACTCCTCCACCGACGAGTAGCCCGCGATTTCCGCGAACTTCTTGACCCGGACAAAGAGGTCTTTCTCGAGTTTCACTTTCGGACCGAACATCGTTTCTCCTCACCTAACAAAGGGCGGCCGGAGCCGCCGAAAACCGATTCACTTACCGGTAAATACGTTTCTACCCTTCATTTGCGGCGGCCGCGGAATATCGAAGTATTCCAAAATCGTCACCGGCAGATCGAGCAACGACGGATCGCCCAGCTTGATCGGCTGGCTGGTGTACAAAACGCCCGGCACTTCTTCGGTGGCCATGCAGTGGTCGCCGCCCCAGGCGTCGGTGTTCTTGCGCAGGTAATCGCCTTCGGGGAAGGAGCCGAGGGCGGTTTCCCAACTAGCGCGATACCCTCGCGCAAAGCCGACGATCAAATCCGGCGCCCGTTTGGCGTACTCACCGTGATACACCTCGGACGTTTTATAGACGTGACTGACCACCTGCTTGCCGTTTTCCGGATCGGTGATCGTCAACAGCTTCTCGACGATTTCATCCAGAATGCGGTCGGCGTCGGCCGGCCCGACGATGCCGTTTTTCTCGCGCCCCATCTGGTTGAGGTAGATGCCGTTGATGCCCAGCGTGTAGGCCTTCGTGCCGTACCAGTTCACGTTCGCCAGGAACTCCGCCGCGCGATCGTCCGTATCCCGCAGCGTGATGTAGCCCTGATCGAGCAGCCACGAGGAAACATGGAACGACTTGCGGTACGGCGCGAAACCGTGATCGCTCATCACGAGCAAGGCAGTCTTTTCGTCGATCAGCTTCATCGCGTCGCCGAGTGTCTTGTCGAGTTTCTCATACGTGTCGCGCACCACGTTGACGTAATCGCCGTCGCGTACGGGATCGAAGGCCGGATGATCCGGTTCCATCGTTCGCCAGAACATATGTGTGAGCAGGTCGGACGCCGAGAAATAGAAGAACAAGAACCCGTCTTTGAACCGCGAGAGCTCGTAACGGTACATTGCCGACTTTTCCTCGAACACCTTTTCGGCCTGCTGCAAAAACTCCGCGTTGGTGAAAATACCGGAGGAAAGCGCCTTGGTGTCCTCGGCGATCCCCTGCGTGTAGTACGGCTTGCCGTCCATCGCTTCTTCGGAGAGTTCCTTGGCGTAATCCCCAGGCGTGCTGATGGGCATCACCGGGTCGCTCGGATCGATGTTGATCGGCGAGACGTAGAGCGCGAAGCTCGGCGTGACCGATTTGAGCAGAAAACGCACGTTGCCGCCCACCTTCACCACACCGGGCACCAAAGTGAAATCGACGTGTTTCCACTCGCTCCACTCGCCCACTTTAAGCGTGAAACGCTCGGCGTTGAGTTCAATCACCGCCGCGCCCGCGTCGGTATCCACGTAGGTTCGAAACGGTACTTCGGCGTCGGGCGTCGACTGCCCCTTCTCGGTTTGCACGTAAGTGTTTTTCGGGCCGACGATCGCCGCCTCGACGATGCCGTCCACCACGTCCACCGGGAACACCTTGCCGCCGGTGATCTCTTTGTCAGGATTCTCGGGCGGGGGGTCGTCGGTGAAATACGAGAAGCTGCCGTAGCCGCCGAGCAAATCCGGCGTACCCATGCCCGAAAGCGACCGAAACGGCCCTTCGACGGGTGGGAAATTGCTGGGTATCGCGACCACAGTCGCGGGCACGTTGTTATCGGCCAGGTATTCCCAAAACGCCTTGCCCTTGCGCAGCAGCTTCATGTCGCCGCCGTCGCGCGGGAATTTGTAATTGCCGATTTTCCAAAATTGGCTCGGCGACTCCGCCTTGCTCGTGGAAAGAAACGGCAGGTAGGTTTTGGGGTCGCGATGAATGAAGTCGAAAATGCCGTGCCCGCCGGGGTCCACGCCGGTGATGAAGTTCGACCATGCCACCGGGCTTTGCGGCGGAATCGACGTGATCAACTCCGAAAACGACCCGGCATTGCGAAGCTTCATCAGGTTCGGCAGCCGCCCCTCTTCCATCCAGCGGCGAGCCAATCTCGGGTCGAAGCCGTCGAAGGCGATCACCAGCAGTCGGCGTCCGTCCTTGGTGGACATGCCCGAATGAATGGTTTCGCTATCGGTGCCGCAACCCACGGCGAGCGCGGCTGTCGCGCCGGCCATGCCCTTTACGAAAATGCGTCGATTCATGCCTTTTTTTCTTAAAATGTGGTCGCGGCTCATGACGCCGTCTCCTTTTCTTTTTTCACGAGTGACACGCCGTCCATGTAGGCCGGACTATCCACGCCGAGCATCTGCAAAATCGTCGGCGCCAGGTCCATGATGGACGGGTCGGATTTGTTGATGGGGAAGTTGGTGAACAGGGAGCCGGGCACGCAACGCGGGTCCATGCAGTGGTCGCCGGACCATGCTTTGGTGTTGTCTTCCAACACGCGCTCGTCCACTACGCCGGTCGTGCCGTCCCAACTGGCGCGGTAGCCGACGTTGTAGCCGATAATCAAATCGGGTGCGTTGGCCTTGTACGGCCCGGTGTAAAGATCCTCGGCGTCCCACACGTCGTTGATCGCCGTTTCACCGCGCTTTTCGTCGTACATCCCGCGCAGTTTCTCGATGATCTCCCGCTTGAGCGCCGCGGCGTCCTCCGGCGCGACGATCCCCTGCCCCTCGCGCCCGGCGATGTTCAGGTACATGCCGCCCAGCCCCACTTGATAGGCGCGCGTGCGGGACCAATCGACATCCGACAACCATTTGCCGGTGCCGGGTTTGGCACCCTCTTTTAGGTACAGATAGCCGTTCAAGTACAGCCAAGAATTCAAGTTGATGCCGCGTATGAAAGGCTTGAAGCCGTGATCGCTCATCACGATCAGCGCGTCGCCCTTCTTGAGTTTCTTCAAGGTGCGGGCGAGCAAGTCGTCGCTCCACTTGTAGAGCCGGAGAATCGCATCCTTGTGTTCGGGCGAATCGTCTTCGCGCAGCGCCGGGTGGTCGTCGACCAGGTAGCGATAGAACATGTGCTGAATGCGGTCGGTGTCGTCGAATACGCAGACGACGCAGCCCTGCTTGGTTTTCTTGAGCGCGTCGAAAAACATCTTTTCGCGCTCTTGGTGAATGAGATCGGTTTCGGTCAGGAATTGGCCGTCGGTCAGCAAGCGTTCGTTGAGCACCCAAGTGTCTTCGGCCAGGCCGAGGTTGGCGTAGGGGCCGATCAACTTGGCCATATACACGCCGTATTGCGGCGGATGACTGATGGGAAACACCGGCTTGGACGGGTCGAGGTTGATGGGGGTGACGTACAGGCTGACCTGATCGCCCGCCTCGGTGAGCATGAAGCGCGCGATACCGCTGACCTTCAGTTTCAGCGAAGCCTTGAACTGCAGCGACACCCAGTCGGAAAACTCGCCGATCTTCAGCGGCATATCTTCGTTGGGCAGCGAGAGAATGTGGCCCTTGCCGTTGTTGGACACCTTCACCGAAAAGGGAATTGTCAGTTCCGGCGCCTCTTCCAGCAGGCCGTCGGGCGGACCGGTCAGTTCGCCGTGGAAGACCGCGCTTTTCTGCTCGTCGCGCCGCAGCGACAGGATCACGCCGCCCTCGCTGGCCTGTTGGTCGCCGACTTCCCGGTCGTCGGCCGATCGCGTTGTGAAAAAGCTGAAGGTGCCCTGGCTGCCGCGCAAGTCCGGTACACACATGCCCGAGATCAGCACGCCGTTGAATTTCTCCGGCGGGAAAGTGATCGGCACGCGAATGATGTTGGAGAAAATCCGATGCTCGCCGAGCACGGTCCAAAAAGGTTTGCTTTTGCGCAACAGACGCAGTTCCGGTTTGCCCAGCGGTATTTTGTATTTGCCCAATTGAATCGACCGCTGCGACTCGCCGATGTAGGCCGAGGACAGCATCGGCAGGTAGGTGCGCGGGTCGCGGGCGAGGAAATCGTAGATGTTGTGCCGGCCCGGGTTGGCGCCGGTCATGAAACTCGACCACGCCACGGGGCTCACAGCGGGGAACGTCGTACCGAGCCGGAAGAATCCGCCCTGCCCCAAATCGCCGGCGGCGAGTTTGGAGAACGCGGGCAGGTGGCCCTCGGCCATCCACTTTTCGACCAGGTCGGGATCCAGGCCGTCCAAACCCAACACCACAACCCGCTTCACCAGCGCCCGCTTGCGCGCTTTACGTTGACGCAAACGTACGATCAAAAAGCGAATCGGCCAGATCGCCAGCATCGCCACAGCCACGAAAAAAGTGGCCACCATGAAGAAAATGCCGGTGCCGAAGGCAATGCCCGCCCCAGGTCCGACATACGCGAAGGCGGGCACTGCGGGTAGCAGAACCGCCGAAATCACAAATAAAAGCGCAAACTTACGCATGAATTGTATCCTACCGTCCATTCTGGCGACACATCACGGCCGCGATAAAAAGTAGGGCGCCTACCGCCACTAGGCAAGCCGCCCCTCGCTTATTGCGAATTCTTACTACTTGAGGTGGTCCAAAATCAACCCCGCGACCTGCGTGATGATGGGGACCTCGTCCACCGGTTTCGTCGTCCATAAGAAGGCGTCGTTTTGGTTGTGCATGCCGGTCAAACCGAAATGACCGAACACTTCCCGGCGATCCGGCGAGCCCTTGAAATCGAAACCGTCGATCGAAACGGCAACCAAATCCGGCCCCTGAGCGGCAAACGGCCCGTGATACGCTTCTTCCTGGTGGAAAAAGCGCCTCACCAGTTTCCGGCCTTCGAATTCCAGTTCGCCCAACGCGGCTTTCACATCCTCGACGACTTTCGCCTTGTCGGCGGGATCTACCCCACCCTTGGGAAAGCGGTCACTGGTATGCACGTAAATGCGGTTGGGATCCATCAGGAAAACCTTGGATTCACTGGATATCTCACCCAGTTCGGTCGGCTCTTCGGTGTCGAATTTCATCAGGCCTTTTTCCAGCAGAAAGCGCGTCAGGGCAACTTCCTTTTCCAGCGCGCAGAACCCGTGGTCGCTGAGCATGAAAAATCCGGACAGCGAGTCGTCTTTGGTCGCCTTGACGTAGCGCTCGGCCATTTCGCCGGCGAAGGCGTCGACGGCGCGGTAGTAGCCGATCGCGCGCTCGTGGTGCCGGTGGTTTTCGTCGGTGAGCGCGTGCCACAGATAGTGGTGGAGGCGGTCGGTGCCGGTCACGACCAGTTCGAAGTAGTCCCACTCTTCGTTATCCCAGAGCAAATCCACGGCCTTGCGGCGTCCTTCGAGGGTACGATCGAGTTCCTGGAAGGCGAAGTTGTGGTTTTTCCGGGCGATGTTGGTGTCGATATCGATGTCGTAGTCGAGGCGTTTGAGTTTGCCGATGTACTTGGCCGGAAACACCGCCTTGTGCATTTCGATGGCCACGAAGCCGGAGACCAGCACGCCGTTGATCCGCTTGGCCGGATAAGTGCCGGGCTGGTTGAGCACGATGCTGCGCTTGCCCTGCTTTTCCAGTTGGTCCCAAATCGTCGGCGCCTTGATGTGCGTGAAATTCGGGAAATACATATCGTAGGAATTTTCCAGCAATTCCGTGAAGCCGAAGACGCCGTGCGTACCGGGATCGACGCCGGTCATGAAACTGGGCCAACTTACCGAGGAAATTTCCGGCACCGTCACTTCCATGCGCCGCAGGTTCCCTTGGTCGAAAATTCGCTTCATGTTCGGTAAAATGCCCTGCGCCAGAAACTGTTGCAGCAACGTGTGCGGTACGCCATCCAAGCCGAGCACCACGGCTTTTTTCTTTTTACGGGAAAACAGACTCATGACTCGCCTCGTTGTCTAAGGTTCTTAAGGTCGAGACCATAACGCCGGGCGGGTGTCCTCGCAAGTCACCGGGTGGTCGGCCGGAAAAATCGGAAAGACGAAAATTCTCACGAACGAAAGCGATTCCTAGTCGGTAAAAGTATGCCGATTTTGCCTTTCGTCTTTGGCGTGCGTGGTCGTGAACGTATATCCGGACTGCGTGCATACGCTGAAAACGAACGTGACGCCTGGGTCATCGGCGAGGTGCTTGTCCACGGTAAGCAGTTCCTCGAGTTCACAGCTATAGCAGGCGTCGTGATCTTCGCCGCCTTGCCTTTGAAAATAGACCTCCTCCGCCAATTTCGCGCAACGACCGCTGCTCTGGGCTGACGCGTTGTAGGCTCGCTTTTTCGGGGAAAAGAAAAGCGACGCGACCAGGAGATACGCAATCAAGGCGCAAATGCAGCCGCTGACGACCACTCCGATGGTAGCCGGAGTCAGGCCTTTGAACCTTGTCGAATCGCGCTTGATCTTCCGCAGCGTGGTAATCCCGATCGCCAGAATGATGATCGGCAAACCGAAGAAAATGCAGCCAATCAACTTATCTGCGGATTCCTTGGCTTCCGGACCCAACGCCGCGTCGAAAACGATAATGAGTTTTACGGTTCCCAGCAGAAGTAAGGGGTACGCGAGGGCGAGAATCCAGGCAACGTGTACGCAAGGATGTGTCACGGGTTCGGGCGGCTCGGAGTGGTCCGCATCGAGCGGGGCGCCGCAATGGGGGCAGACGCCGGTATCTTCCGAATGGATCGCCGCGCCACATTTCGCGCAACATGGGTGTGCCATGAGAGAGCACCTTTCGGCTGCAAACAATTCCGCGACGAGGTCAATGTATCACAGAGGATCCGGTCTCAACAGCTTACGGCCTGCGCAGTCCTTTTCGGACCAACGGCGCGACGAGTTCGGCGAGGCGGTCGGCGCCCTTCTGATTAAAATGAACTGTGTCGATGAAATTTTCCGGCTCGCGTATCCCCTCCGGGATGTAAAAATACACCGCTTGGCTATCCATCGCGGCGTCGAACATCAGCCGGTCATAAGCGCGGTTGACCAAGCCGCGCCCCACTTCCACTTCCGGAATGAGAATCACTCGCGCCCCGGCCGATTCGGCGGCGTCGACAATTTTTTGCAGGACGACGGCGGAATCCAAGCGGTCGGCTTCGCTCGGCTCAAAACGCGCTCGGCGTGCGCCCACCACGGCGTCGCGCAGGTGGATGTACAAACGCGAACGGTGCAGGCGATCGATAACCGCGATGGCCGCGCGGTTCGTCGTCCCGTAGCGAAGCGCCATTTCGGCCTCGTCCGGCGTGCCCTCAAACCCTTCCAACAATCCCGTGGCGTATCGCCAGTAGGCGATGGTATCGGCGCCGAACTGCTCGTTGCCGCCGTAATAGAAAACGAGGAAATCCGGTTGAGTGCGTAGCAAGACCTGCCGCAGGTAGATGCTCAATTGAAACGAGTTGTAGCCGCCCCACCCGGCGTTGCCGACTTGAAACCCCGTCCCGAGACGCGCTTCCAGGCGGGCCGGATAAGCCTGCTCGGCGCTCAATCCCGCGCCATAGGTACTGGAAGATCCGAGACAAAGAACCCGCCGCTCGCCCGGCGGCTTGGCGATCGGCCAGCTTTCTCCACGAAGGGCGATTGACGTCGCCTCGTCGAAGATGCGGAATAGGTTGGTGTGCTCGCGTAAGTTCCAAGTACGAAGCTTGTCGGGCAAATCCCCGTTGTCGATGCGGCCGGCGGGGTCGAAATGGTCCAACGCCGCTTCGATTGTGAACCACACGAGAAGGGCGACAGTCAGGACAAGAGCCATCCAAACCGCTTTCGGGATTCCGGCGTGAGACCGCGTTTTCATCGCCGGGAAGCTTAACCCGGTGGCGGCCAACTTGAACAGCCCGCGGCATTGCCTGTAGGATGGCGGCGAAAATCCCTATGCGGCAAGGAGTCTCATTGCACCGAATGCGTCGACATCAATTGGGGGCTTGTCTCGCAATCGGCGTTCTTTTGCTGACGTGGAACGTCGTCCAGGCGGCCGAAGCGACCCTGACCGGAGCGAGCAGCCAACGCGCGGGGCACGTGCTGTCCGTCTCTTTTAAGGTAGAGGGCGCGTTCACGCCGAAAATGGAAGAGGCCATCCTGTCGGGCATTCCGCAAACCTTCACGTATTTCTTCGAGGTCTACCGCGTGGTCAACGCGTGGCC
This sequence comes from Candidatus Lernaella stagnicola, assembly GCA_030765525.1. Lineage (NCBI taxonomy): Bacteria > Candidatus Lernaellota > Candidatus Lernaellaia > Candidatus Lernaellales > Candidatus Lernaellaceae > Candidatus Lernaella > Candidatus Lernaella stagnicola. The sequence goes on along the minus strand of JAVCCK010000034.1, from coordinate 25,056 downwards.
CGATCAGCGCATCTACAATTGGCAGGTGCGGCGCACAATCAAATACGACACGTTGAAAAAGGCCTTCACGGTCACGCTGGGTTCCAACGAGAAAGACCGTCAAACCAAAGACCTAAGCGAAGCCAAGAAATGGTTGACTGAGTTCCAGGGTTTTCCCGTGGCGGTCGTCCCGGCGCTCCAGGCGGACGCAAGCCACTACGTGCGCGTCAAAGCGGAGCTTGATCCCGTGGATTGGCCGCTGTACCTCAACCGCATCTTCTTTTTCGCCAACCTGTGGGATTTTAAAACGCCGTGGTTGCGAATTGAACTTCCCGACGGAGTGAGCGATGACACGCCAACGAACCAGCCGGAGTGATCCGGAGCGGGATGCCGTGCGGCGGCGTCGCGAACTGATCGCCGCTGGTATCATTGCGCTGGTTCTGGCGATTTTGTTCTGGTCGGAAAGCGTCTTTTTCGATTTCGCCGGCGACATCGGCCAAGGCAACCTGATTTTTTTCGCGCTCATCAACGTCAACGTGATCCTGGCGTGCGTGCTGCTTTTTCTCATCCTTCGCAATGTGACCAAGCTCGTGTTCGAACGACGACGCGGCGTGCTGGGCGCGAAGCTGCGCACCCGGTTAGTCGTGGCGTTCGCGGCCTTCGCGCTCGTGCCGACGTTCCTGCTCTTTTACGTGGCCATGACCTTTATCAGCAATTCCATCGAGCGCTGGTTCAGCCTGCAAATCGAGACCAGTCTGAACGAGTCGATGGCCATCGCGCAGAACCTTTATCGGGTTACCGAGAGCCGGGCCGTGTCGCACGCCGAGCAGCTCGCCGAGTCGTTGTCCATCGAGGACATGGTCGCCGTTTGGCGCGACGACCAAAACGAAACGGCGCAAACGGAGGCCGCCGAGAAACTATCGGCCCTATTGGCCAAGCGGCGGGAAATCATCCTCGTCGAGTCGGTGGAGTTGTATCCATCGCCCACGGCGAAACCGCTCGTGAGTGTCGGCGGCGCCTTGACGGCAAAGGCGTGGCGATCCAGTCCGCGCAAATTCATCGAAGCAGGCTTCGCGGGTGAGACAAAGAGCCGTACCGACACGATGGGCAGCGGTGAATTGGCGCGAGGCATGGCGCCGGTTCTCGACACGGAGAACGGCGGCGTCAAAGCGGTCGTTGTCGTTGGTTTTCACGTGCCCGCGTCGCTGTTGGGCCGCCTGAAGGTGATTCAGAAAACCTACGACGAATACCGCCAACTCAAGCTGCTGCGCACGCCGATTCGCACGAATTACTTTGTCTACCTGGGCTTGATTTCGTTCTTCATCTTTTTCTCGGCGACGTGGTTCGGCTTCTACCTGGCCCGGCAGATCACCGAGCCCCTCCAGTTGCTGGCCGAAGGCGCCGAGGCGGTGGCCAAGGGCGAACTGGATGTGCGGGTCGAACAGGTCGCCGACGACGAAATCGGCGCTCTGGTCTACACCTTCAACAAGATGCTCGACGACCTCTCGGCCAGCCGCCTCGCGCTCGAAACAACGATGACCAACCTCGAGCTTTCCAACGTCGAGCTCGAACGGCGGCGGGCCAGCATGGCCGCGGTGCTCGACAACATCGCCGCAGGAGTGATCGCCTTCGACAGCCAGGCGCGGGTGACAACCGTCAACCCGAGCGCCGAACGCATTTTGGCCATCACCGCCGCCGACACCGTCGGCCGCCGCGGCCAGGACGTGTTCGCCGAACAGCTCATTAACGCCTTCCAAGCGCTGAGGCAGGAGGCGGATCGCAGTGCCTCGGCGGTCGTGCAGCGGCAGGTGGAAGTGCAAATCGCCGGAGAACTGCGCACCTTGCTCGCCGTTTTTTCTCGTTTTCGTAGCTCGCCGCAGGGGCCGGAGGGCTCGGTGCTGGTTGTGGAGGACCTTACCGAACTGCTACGGGCGCAGCGCGTGGCCGCGTGGCAGGAGATCGCGCGGCGGATCGCCCACGAAATCAAGAATCCGCTCACGCCCATTCAGTTGGCGGCGCAACGTTTGCGGCGGCGCTACGGTTCGCGATTCGACCCGGAAAAGGACCAGGTGTTTTTCGAGTCCACCGATATCATCGTGCGGCAGGTGGAAGAGATGAAGGCGATGGTCGGCGAGTTCTCGGAATTCGCCCGCATGGCCGAGGCGAAGCCCTCCCCCACCGAAGTCGCCGACGTCGTGCACGAGGCGGTCGTGCTGTTCCGCGAAGCGCACAAAACTATCGCGTTCGAATCCCACATCGACGGCGACATCCCCCGGCTGATGCTCGACCGCGAGCAGATCAAGCGCGCCCTGATCAACGTGATCGACAACGCCGTGGCGGCCATTTCGGGATCGGGGGAAATCACCGTGTCGGTGCGCCTTTCCGGCGGCGGCAAACACCTGCTGCTGGAAGTGGCCGACGACGGCGAAGGCCTACCCGGCGCTTACCGCAGCCGCTTGTTCGAACCGTACTTTTCCACCAAGAAAATGGGGACAGGTTTGGGTTTGTCGATCGTACACCGGATTGTTCACGACCACGGCGGCACCGTGCAGTTGCGCGACAATCAGCCAAAGGGAACAATCGTAGTGATCGAAATTCCGGTCAGGGCCGCGTAGCCTTTAACTCGACCAATAGTTTTTGTTGAAAAGCCCGCGCAGCAGCGATTTACGCATTTGGTCCGGATAGGCGATGCGGTCGTGCTGCATGCCGATCACCACGCCGGTCACGGCTTCAACGATTCGATGAAGATCCGGTTCGGTCAGCGGGCATTCGTCGAGTTGCCCGTCGGCGCGGATACGGTCGATCATCTCGCGAATCATCGCCGACACGTTTTCCGGCGTGCGGTCCTTGAGGGTGCGGCTGCGCGCTTCCACGACGTCGCACATCATCAGAATCGCGGTCTCTTTGGTCTGCGGTTTGGGCCCAGGGTACGCAAAGAGCGACTCGTCGACTTCGCCGCCGTTCTCGTCGGCCTCTTCTTTCGCTTTCGCTAAGAAGTACGTCACGGAGCGGGTGCCGTGGTGCTGTTCGATAAAGTCGATGATATCCTGCGGCAGGCCGCTCTGCCGGGCGAGTGTGACGCCGTCGGGCACATGACTGATGACGATGCGGGCCGATTCGATCGGGTCGCGGATTTCGTCGTGCGGGTTCTCGCCACGCTGATTTTCTACGAAATAGCGCGCATTGGCGGTCTTACCCACGTCGTGGTACATCGCGCCGATGCGCACCAGCAATCGATTGGCGCCGATCGCTTCGGCGGCCGCTTCGGCCAGCGAACTGATGGCGATCGAATGGTGGAACGTGCCCGGCGAGAAACGGGCCAGCCGCTTGAGCAGCGGGTGCTCGTAATTGGCCAGTTCCAGCAGGGAAATATTGGTCATGTAACCGAAGGCATACTCGAATACGGGCGCGAGGCCCAGCACCAGAACTCCGGCCAACATTCCGCTGAGCATTCCCACCCCGGGGGCAACCAGCAACGCGTCGACGGAGTAATCGCGCTGCAGGAAGGCGTCGATGATCGCCATGCCGATGAACGTCAGGCCGACCAAAAGCCCGCCCTTCAATACGTGACTGCGACGCGTCACGTCCCGCATTGAGTGGATGCCCACGAACATGATCAGAAAAAGCATGGGCAACATCTGCGGGTTCGGATTAAAGGCGAGCACGCTCAAGAAGGTCAGCACGACGGTGAAAATCATCGCCGTCTCAAAGCGTGTCAGGAAGCGCACCAGCATCGCCGGGGCGGCGATCGGGAATAGAAACACCATCAAGCCCGACGGCATATTCGGAAACAAGTTGACCAGTCGTTCGTCGAACCACGACGCAAAGCGCAAACCGAACAGGCCAAAGACGAGCAAGACGCCCATCATCATCGCGTCGCGGTCGGAGATCACGAATCGCGATATGTTGATATCAGTCAGCCAGAACGACAGAAGCAGTGTCACAAACACGAGCAGACTCATGCCCAAGAAGCTGAACGCCCAGTCGGCGGCGGCGGTCTTCTGCCGAATGTGGAGAAAAACCAGGGCGATCTGGCGTGACACCTTCACCCCATCGCCGATAATCGACTCGTTTTTCTCGAAGGCGATGGTCACCGGTACGATGATGTTCGCCGCTCGTTGCTTCGCCGTGGCCGTGGCCGCCGCATCATAGATGAGGTTCGGCTTAACCTGCGCCACGGCAATGCGGAGCGACAGACTGCGTAATTCCGCCGGGATATTTTTCACATGTTCTTCGAACAGGTCTTGCAGGCTGCTCTCGGCCTGGCGTGGAGACACAAAGGCGGCCAAGTCTTGCGGATACCGCAATTCCGCATCGCCGCGTACCCGCACGGCCACCCGGCCGGGAACTTCGTTGTCGCCATCGCTCTGCAACGCGCCGCGCACTTCTTCCAGGTCGAAGGTGACGTAGTCGGAATACACGAAGCGCAGCATCTCGATCACCGGCTCGATCAATTTCGGCGCGAATTGCCGCTCCACCAGGTTTTCGAATTCCCGGTCGGTCAGTTCGGTACCAAGCTGCGTGCCGAATGGAACGCGCTCGGCCACCAGCGTCTTTTTCAATTCCTGTTGAGCGGCGATGAGCTTTTCGGCTTTTTCTCTTTTGCTTAGCCTCTCGCTCTCCAACGCGTTTAACAGAGCGTACAGCGAATGCATGTCTTCGAAGGCCTTACGAAGCCGCGCGCCGATTCGCTTGAATTCTTCGGGGTTGTATTCGAAAACCGGAGGCACCTTGTCCATCGCCTCGCGACGCGCTTCCAGCGTGGCCTCGTCGTCGATAAAGGAAATCGGAAACGGCGCCCGGTAATTGCCCACGTTGTACTCGCCGATCTCGTAGCCGGGAACACGGCTCAGCAAGTTCGGAGAGAGGGCCAAGGCGACCAGCATCGCGAAACCGGCGAGCATCAACCAGCGACGCCAGTGGAATCGCTCGAAAAAGTCGCGCGCCGAGGTTCGCGGCAAGCCGCCCAATCGCCGTCTCGCGCCTTTCTTTTCCGACACCTGATTGCTCCGCTCGTGAGATACGTTTATAAAATAAGTTAAATCATAGTCAGCTAGAGAACCAGTCGGTCGTTTTTGACCGAAAAAACCGGTGTTTGATTTGACAAAGAAAGCCGCCCGGTGGAAACTCTAGCAAGCCTAACGTGATCTATAGAGAAGACCATGAAAACCATTGCGATTGCAAACCAAAAAGGTGGTGTGGGCAAAACAACGGTCGCCGTGAACCTCGGCGCCGGGCTGGCCAGACGCGGGAACAAGGTGCTTGTCGTAGACCTTGATTCCCAATCTAACGCCACCCAAATCCTGCACCGACCGCTGGAAGAAGAAGAACCCAGCATCTGTGAAGTCCTGCTGGACGAAGGGGACCTCTCCGCCATCGTCGTGCCTTCATCGGTCGAAAACCTCTTTTTGGCCCCGGCGGGTGAATCGCTGGCCAACGCCGACCTGAATTTGGCCGCGATGATGGGACGCGAGTTGTTCCTGCGTAACGCAATCGAAAAGATGAAGCCCGATGGTTACGACTACGTGCTGATCGACAACGGCCCCTACCTGGGATTGCTGACCGTCAACGCCCTAGTCGCCGCCGACTATGTGGTTGTGCCGGTGTCGTGCGAGTACCTGCCGTTGCTGGGTTTGAAGTTTCTGCTGCAAACCATTGGCAAGGTGAAGACGAAATTGCACCCTGGTTTGTCGATTTTGGGTTACGTTATTACAATGTATGATAGGCGTGAGTCGATTACGTTTAAGGTCGAGAACACGTTACGCGATCGATTCGGCGATGCCGTGTTTGGAACGCGTATCCGTATCAATACGAAACAGAAAGGCGCTCCGAGTCGCGCGCAAACCATTTTTGAATACGAACACAACGCCAGCGGCAAGGGCACCGTGGATTTCGAATCGCTTACCGACGAGGTCATGGCCCGCGTCGAAGGAGGGGAAGGTTAATGGCTCCGAAAGATAACGAGGGGTTCGACGACATTTTTGCATCCACCGCAAAAAAGCCGAAGAAAAAGGCCACCAAGAAGAAAGCTCCCGCCACGAAAAGTGCGCCGAAAAAAGTTGTCAGCGCGGCCGTGCCGTCCCGGAAAACCGAAAAACTTGCTGCCGATCCGACTGCCGTGCTGCAAACGGCCTGGACGAATCACAAGCAGGAAGTTCTGTATCGAAAAGCGAAGGAAGACCGGCTGCTCGTGTTCACCGTGAGCGTTCTGATCGCCTTGACCGCCGCGGTGGCGTACCTGCTCCACGGTTCGCGCTTGCTGGATTGGTCGGGATTCTATCGTTTCATCATGCACTTGTTTTTCGCCGGCGTCGTGCTCGGCGTCGCGTTTGCCGGCAACGCACTGATGGAACTGAACCGCAAACGCTTGCAAGACGTCTTAGCGATGATTGTCAAAATCCAGGAAAGCCTGGGTCTGTTCGACGAGGGCGCGGTGCCCGGAAGCGACGGCGCGTTTTTCCCGAACACATACAAATTCGTCGGCAGCATGAACGATGACGAGACCAACTACGCGCAAATGATTCTCAAAGTCTCCGCTGCGGCAGCGGCCTTTACCATTTTGTTGTTGGTCTAAAGATAGGCGGATATGGCACACATTCTCGTTGTCCAGTGGCACTCGGAAATACGGAGCTTGATGATACTGCTCCTGCGGCAACGAGGCTATGACGTGACGGCGGTGGCCGATGTGGCCGCCGCTTCGGCCCTGGAAGAAACCGATTTCTCCCTCCTGTGTCTCGACTTGATGACCCCGGGCCTCGACGCCGCTCAGCCCCTCGAACCGATTCGTAGTGGGGAAATCGGTGCACACCTCCTTCACGTGCCCGTGCTGCTGACCGATGTCAACGGCATCATCGAGGGAGGCCAAATCGAAGTCGCCAGTGCCGGTGCCGACGGCCTGTTTACCCCTCGAACCGGGCGCGGTTTTCCCTTCCTGGTCGAGGTGGAACGCCTCGTGCCCCCGCCCCCGCAGTTGCCCGGCCCGGTGCATACCTGGCGGTTGGATAAAAACGAGCTTCCCGCGTTCCTGTATGCGTGCTTCCTGTTCTCCGTGCATGGTGTGCTCACGTTGCGCGACGGTCGCATTTTCAAGCAAATCCATTTCTCCGACGGTTGGATGCGCACCGCCTCCAGCAGTCTGGAAAGCGAATGGCTCGGCAAGTTGCTCCTGGCGCGTCACCAGGTTTCTCCCGAAGCGCTCAACGAAGTCGAACGCGCCCTGTCTACCTCGGAACACAAAATCGGCGAGGAGTTCGTCGCCCGCGGGTACCTCACCGACGAGGAACTCATTGAGGCGCTCAACCAGCAGTATGCGTCCATCGTCATGTCGGTCTTCGAGTGGGACTGGGCGGAAGTCAGCCTCGATGACGGGCACCCCAACCCCGGCCCACAACTGGGCAGTCACCCCTTCAAAATGCTCCTCGCCGGGCTCAATTTCGGTTTTACCGAAGAGGAAATCGACGAACTGCTCGGCGGTGTCGATAGCTACCCGACGCCGACGCCGTGGACCGCGTTTCGCATCGTGGACGTTGAACTCAACGAGCACGAACGGCATTTGCTGCCGCTGATCAACGGGCAGCGGGCGATTTCCGACTTGATCGCCGAAGCAACGATTTCCTCTGAAGCAACGAAAAAGTTTCTCTACGCCCTCTCCACGATTCGCGCCCTCGTTCTGACGATCAAACCGCACAACCTGCCCGCCACCTTTGAATCTCAAATCGGCGGCGACCACCAGGCGATGATCGAAACCGCCTTCTTCCAGGAGTCCGACCGGGACCTGGAGATGGACTTCATCGACAAGCCCGATTTCGACGATCTGGACGACGTGAAAGACGATTGGCGCACGCAATTAACGATGCCCGATATCAAACTGGGTATTCGTTATATCTTGTTGGTAATACTAGCCTTAATCACGTTTTGGATCGGCCTGCAGATTCTCGTCGAACGTGAAGTGGACTCGCGTATCGCAGCGAAAAAAGACGAGATGGTCAACAAGCAAATCGAGATGGTGCTGATCAAAAAACCCGTCTACGTCGAAGCGGATCGGTTGCTCGTCGAGGCCACGCTGCAACTGCGCGACAAAGGATGGGAAGGCATCAAGGGGGCTCGTTCCCTCATCGGCGGCGCCCTGGCCATCGACCCGCGCTTTGAAGACGCCCGCCGCATGGCCCATTCGATCGACTTGGCCGAAGAGGCGAAGGTCGCGTTCGATAACGGTCGCCTGGATCGCGCCAAGTTGTTTTACACCGAAGCCATCAGGTTGGCGCCCAACAATCCACTGCTCGTCGACCTAGCGAAGCAAGCCGGCCTGCCGAACCCGGAAGGCACGACTGCCGGCAAGCCGTGACATGAATATTCCCGGCGCCGCTTTTTTCGCACGGCTTAACAATCGCCCGTTTTGGCTCCTGGCCGCATTTTACTTGCTCCTCGGAATCGTTCTCGCCGGGCTGCCGCTGACCAATTACCTGGGCCTCGAATTCTCCCTGGTGATCGGCATTTTCGCGGGCCTGTTCGGCGGCCCCTTTGCCGTCTCGTTATTCCACCGGCGCTACGGCGGCGACGACCGCGTCGCGTCGATGACGCAGGCCGCCCAACACGGCGCCGGGACCATCTGGCTGGAAATCTCCCTCGCCCACTTCGCGGCGATGGCCCTCGCGTTCCTCGGCCTGATCGCGCGCGGCTTTTTCGTGCCGCCCTGCGCGCCGTTTCGTGGTGCGGGATTCTTCCTGCTCATGCCGGTAATCAGCGCCCTATACGCCGGGGCTTGGGGAGTGGCCGCCGCCGGGATCCTCGCGCGCCCGCGTCGCGCCAAAATGCTCGTGACGCTGCTCGCCCTCGGAACCTTGGTGATGACCGGCCTGGATTTCCTGATCAAACCCACGGTGTGGCTGTACAACCCGTTTTTCGGTTACTTCCCCGGCCCCATCTACGACGCCGCCGCCTCGCCCGAAGCGCCCCTGCTCGCCTATCGGCTGGCGAACCTCGCCGAAGCTTGCCTAATCGTGCTGATCGCCGCGCTGTTCTGGCAACGGCTGCTGCCCACCGCGTCGCGACGCCGGCCCACCGCCCTGCACGTGGCCTTGATCGTGGCCACCGCCGCCGCGTCGTTGGTCGTGCACGCCAACCGCTTCGCCATCGGCTTCGACATGAACGATGACGAATTGCAAAGCCGGCTCGGCGGGTACTTGCCGACCGAGCATTTCGACATCTACTATCCCGCGCGCCAAGACATCGAGCGGGAAATCATGCACGTGGCGATGGACCACGAATTTCGTTTCGCGCAAATCGAGCGCGAGTTGGGCATCGATTACCCGCACCGCATCACGAGCTATATCTATCCCGACGAAAAAACGAAAAAGAAATGGATCGGCGCCGGCGGCACCGAGTACGCCGACTGCGCCAAGCACCAAATGCACCTGAATTGGGAGAGCTTTCCCCTACGTATTCTGCATCACGAAATGATCCATGTGATGCTCAGCGAATACGGCGTGCCCCCGCTCGGCTTCTCCAGCAGCATCGCCGTCACCGAAGGCGTAGCCGTGGCCTTCGGCGGACCCGAGCGTTGGGAGCAGGACCTCGACCGCTGGGCCGCGGGCATGAAGGCCATCGGCCGCCTGCCCCAAATCGAAAGGATCATGGGCCTGCGCTTCTGGGAAGAGTCCGGCGCGCGCGCCTACACCGCCGCGGGCAGCTTCACTCGTTTTCTCACCGGTCAAGAGAACGGTCTCCAAAACGTGCTGCGCGCCTATCGATGGGGCGACCTCGAGGCCCAATTCGGCGTCCCGCTGCGCGAGTTGGAAAAGCAATGGCTCGACCACCTGGCGGCGGTTGAAGCCACGCTGACCGCAGCCGAAATCGAACGCGCCCGCTACCGCTTCGGCTCGAAATCGATTTTTGAGCGCCGGTGCCCGCGCGAAGTCGCCCGCCTGCTCAACGAAGCCGACCGCAAACAATCGCAACGCTACTTCCACAAGGCCGACCTGCTCTTTCGGCAGGCTGCCGAACTCGACCGCGACAACCCCCGCATTTGGCGCTATCGCCTCGCGCCGCTGCTGCGCCTGGGCAAAATGGACGAGGCGCGCGTCTTGGCCGAGCAGATCATCGCCGCCCAAGGCACCGCCGCCGCCCCGGCCACCGACCGCAAGGGGCGCATCGTCGGCAGCCAAATCGTGGCGCAAGACGCCGAGATGATCCTTGCCGGCATCGCATGGAATCAGGATGAGACTGACGCCGCGCGGGCCATCTACCGGCGGGCGATGGACGCATCCTACCGCTCCGGCCGCGTGCGGGAAGCCGCCTGCGCCCTCTACGCGCTGGATCATCCGGAAGTGGAAACGCCCCTGCGCAATTATCTGGTCGACCTCACCGGCAGCCGCACGGGCAGTTGGGATCTGCTCGCCGCCGCGCTCGACGACACCACCGACCCGGTTGTGATCTACCTGCTGGCCCGGCGGGCGCTGCGCCAGGAAGCCTTCGCCTATGCGGCCGAACTGCTGGACCGGGCGCTGGATTTGGGGTTGCCGCACGACACGCTCGTGGAAGAGGCGTGGCGCGGTAAAGCTTTCGCCTATTTCATGCTCGGTGATTACGACGCGTCGCGGGCGGCGTTTTCCGAGGCTCGCGTGCGGGTCTTGGCGCGCGGCGATTCGACGACCGGCCTTGACGATTGGCTTGGCCGCACCGCCGTCTGGACGCAGTTGCGTCACACCCTGCGCGGCGGTCGCCGATGAACTCCGTGGTTTTTGTCGCCCGCACCCTTTTCGCCGCCGCGCGGCTTGTGTTATATAGACCGCCGCTTAGGCGCCAGTAGCTCAGATGGATAGAGCAGCGGACTTCTAATCCGCAGGTCGTGGGTTCGAGTCCCTCCTGGCGTGGTAACCTAAAGCCCCCGATTCTAAACAGGAATTGGGGGCTTTTGCTTTATAAAGATAACTGCAAAATACCAAGTGTTGTGCAAAATGTTGTGCAAAAAGAATAGCGCGATAGCTTATCTTGTCGCCGCGATTGGACATTTGCTTCTCGAAAATATTACGCATCATCGAGCGTCCTCACCGATAATCAAGGAGTGCTTTCCATCGCGAGTTTTGGCAGGATTGCGGCGAATTGATCGGTATCCAGCACGTCGATCAGCGTTATTTCAAGTGCCTCGCACAATTTACATAGCGTAGAAAGCCGGGGATCGCTCCTCACCTCGACGGCTTGCACGGTCGTGAACGCCAGGCCGGTCGCCTTGGCAAGATTGGCCAACGACACGCCTTTCATTTTACGAATCGCCCTGAGCCTTACGCCGACCGGCGGGGTTTCAGTTTGAGCTATACTAGGGCGCGCGGGCTGCACGACGCCGTTAGACAAGTTTAGGGTCTGAATCTCTGGGTCTTTCATCTTTTTCCTCGATGCTGAAAAAGTTTCTTCATCTCCGATTTACGCGCGGTTTCATTGGTGCGCCTTCCATACTCGTAGCTTACCTCGCAAGATTTTCTGTCCATGAGAAAGTTAAAAATAGAATCCCCAAGCAGATCATCCTGGCTTCCGTTTATCGTCATCGCCGACGAGACCGTTCCCGGCAGCATCCACCGCCAGCTGCTAGGCCACGAAGCACGACCGTTGCCGTTCATCTCACCTCCTTGTTCTGATCGTCCTCACCCAGAAGATTATTGTTGTTGTCTTCAGCTTCCTTCAGCTTCTCCTGTACTAGGTGCTCGACGAGCGGCCAGTACGGACCACGCGGAACCGGCCGCCAGTAGAACACTTCGTCCACATCTTCCGGTTCAGGCTTCGGTTCATCTAAGAGAACCATGCTACTCTCCCAGTCGATGTCGTGGCCGTCGGCTTCCAACTCCAGGAGCCTAAGGAGCAGTTCGTCAAGATCACGACGAGTTTTTTCGCTCTGGCTTGGTTTTGTCGTCATCTCTCCCACAGGTCCTCCCCCATGATTTCTCTCGCCTTCTCGATGAAGACCGTGTCCGTCGATAGCTTCCACCGCCAGGTCTTCAAGTCCTGTACGGGGACGTGCTCCTCAACCACGGTCGCCGGTGCGGTCTCAAACCACTTCCAGAAAGCTTTGGACAGGGCGAGGTACGGGCGCGCCAGTGACGCCATCCAACGGATCGCCAGGTTGAAGCCCGATCCGGACTCCCGGTAACCCCAAAGGTAGTCTAGGGACACCTCCTCACCGAAGAGGTGGAGCGCCCGCCCGCGTAGAAACGCCCGGCTCGTGCGGATCACGGCCAACGTGTCGATCTGGAACTGCTCTAGCGTGTTATCAGGCGGCAACTGGTGCCGGAACTTCTTCCAGCGGTCCACGGCCCACTTAGTCGGCAACATGCTCGGCGACGCCTCCCAGCCGCGTTGTAGCTCGTCCACGGTACGCCACAGCACGCAGCGGAGAAACTCCCGCACGTCGATGGCAGCTTCGTCGCAAAGGGCCACCGTGGCGGCGAAGACCCGCCAGTTCCGGTGCGCTCGTGGGTCTGAGCGTCGCACAGGCAACCCGTTGATGTTTCGGCAGCCGGTGGCCAGCTTCAGCTTGGCGTAGATACGCCCTGCCTCGACGACGCGGGCCTCGAACTCGTTCAGCTGGGAAAAGTCGAAGTTACGATTCATCCTTTTTTACCTCCTTCTGATCGTCTTGGAGAGTACAAGGTGACGAGGGGAGCAGACCGGGGGCGCCAACGATCACGTGGTGCCGAACCGGAGGTCCGAGGGCCGCCGGTGCTTCCAACGACGAACCCTCTAACGACGTTGACGACGAACCGTGATCGTCCGCTGCGGATTGATCGGTTGGTTTCGTCATCTCAGCCAGAGCCGCCAGGATGTCGCGGCCTGCCAACGAACCGCAGGCCCCCTGGTTCGACGAACCGCCGACCGACGGACCGGCTGACGCTTCTACCGCTGGATGACCTGTCGGTCGTACCGCTTTACCGAAGCAGTTCGCTGTGGTTTCCTCGACGTTTCCAAAAGAGGGCTGCCCGCAGGGCAGGTCCGCCGAGATAGGGGGCTGGCCCCCTGTCGAGGCGGACGTTGTCGGGTTCGTACTCGTCTGAGACTCGTGGTTGTACTCTCGTAGTTGTACGTTGTTCGGGTTCTGACACGACGATTGTTCGGGTTGTGACACGTAAGATTGTTCGGATTTTGACACGACGATTGATCCGTTCTTGACATGACGATTGTTCGGAATTTGACACGACGACGTTTGTGCCGTGGGGCGCGGGATCACCTTCCGAGTGGCTGGTTCGTCGGGTGCCGAGCCCGGCTTCGTCACGACCATCCCCAGAGTTGTTAGCGAACGCAGGACCCGGTTAACCTTGCTCGTTGACCAGCCGCAGATCGTCGCCAGCTTCTTTACCGGCCATCGGCATCCGCCCCGCGTTCTCATCGTCCCGGCCTTCAGCACCGCGGTCAGTCGGAACTGCGCATCCGTGAGGTCGGGACGTTCGATGAAATCCTTGTTGGAGAGCTTAGTCCACCGCCACCCCTCGGGATTGGAGCCGTCGCGGGGACCACCTAACGGCAGTTCCAGGTATCGCTTCGCCGAATGTCCAAACCTACGCTTCGTGTGAACCTGGTCGGCCCTCTCCAGTTGGGCGATCGTTGTGGAAACCTTGTTTCTCGCCCACCCTGTCCTTTCGCCAAGTCTCACGGTTCCAGCCCACGAGGGATCGACCTTGTAGGTGCCATCGTCCTTTCTTTCCTCGATGGTCGTGTACCTCCGTAGGACAAGACGGATGCGGAACACGTCATCTGGAAGATCGGGGGCGTCGAGTATCCAGGCGTTCGGGATCACGCTATAGCTGGGCTTCTTCGGCTTCTTGGGGTCCAAAGGCGAGGGATGAAGGCGCGGGCGGCTCATCGCTACACCACCTCGTCCGTGGCCGGACCCGGTTCATCGGGTGGGTCCTCGCGGGTGACCTGGGCGTCATTCAGTCTCAGGTTCAGAAATCGAAACGAACGCGGCCTGCCGGTTTTTCCGAGCTCAACCTCTACAGGAAGAACGCGCCCAGATAACTCGACCATGTTAATAAAGTGGCCGACGTAATCGACGACTACTGCACAGAATCCGATAGACCGTTTGCGATTGACCGTGAGGACGACGACGAGGGGAAGGCCGGAGTCGCCCAATATCGACATAGCCGACCTGGCGACGGGTACTCGAAGATCGACGTTGTCTGTCTCCTCGTTGCTCAGAGCCAGCACCATCCACTCTTTTGAGCAATCCAGCTGTTCGTTGGTCGTGACGATCTCGACGGTCGATCCAGGCAGATCGAACCGCCAAAGCAGGTGTCCACTCTTCTCCCGCACGCCGATGAAGCGCGCTTCCGTGAAGGTTTTCTTGCGGCGTGATTCCGACGTGACTATTCCCTCACGCATGGGCCACCTCCTCCTCGGCAGCGGGGGAGTCGGATGCTTCGGTGTCCGAGCGCTCGGACACGTCCTGGGAGTCTTGTTCGGGGTACAGCGTGCAATAGAGTTCGGCCGCCTTCTCGGCGAGACCCTTGAGCCCTTCGACGATGAGTACCAGGTCGTCGGATGCGACGGCATCCGAGTCCTCCAGCGTGTCCAGACTCTCCCTAACGCGCTTGAGGTCGTTGAGCACCCCTTTCACTAGGTCGCGCTTCTTGGTTCCGATCGCCTCCTTGATTCTGTCGGCGAGGGCGTCAGTCGACCAACCCTTCTTCACAACCTCCAGCGCGAGTTTCAACTTCAACGCCGGGTCCTTCACCCGCAGCAGACGGACGCGGTGGGTGTAGCTCAGCTTCGCCTTTTGTTTGACCGATATGCCGAGCCTCTCGTCGTCGAAGCCGACGGCGATCATCTCGTGCAGGGTTGACCGTGGGAGCATCGCCCTGCCCCGATGCGCGAGCGCTTGGGCCAACCGGCGGACCGAGTTTTCCTTCGGTGACCGAGACCGAAAGCGCTTCTCGTCGTTGCCGAAAAACGTGTCACGGAGAAGTATCCCGACCTCAAGCTTGCCCATGTCGGTTACCTTAAAATGTTCCTCCACTTTCTGGGCGATGTCGCCATAGGACTGCTGTTCGTATGCCTCCAGCGGCTGCTCGATCCATCCCGCGACGTCGTTTTCATTTTGTGCCGACGCGCTTTTCCCTTTCGTATTCATCCGACCTACCTCCAATTTGGGTGCCGAAAGCTGCGATGCCAACCGTTGGCCCTCAGTTTCGCCACCGTCTGCCTTTAACTTACAAATGACCCAACCCGGGCCGCCGAAAGGGCCGACCGACGCCCCCCCCCTCCCGTGATGACCCCACCGACTATCGAGGCCAAAGGCTGGTATTTGCTTGATAATTTTGCTATCAGATGGTAAAATCATTGACTCGTTTAAGGGGCCGACGTCGGGGCGGAGGAGTTAGAGCGTCGCTCGAACTCGCAAGTTGGAACGAATTTGGGTCGATTAATTTTGAATACACTTCAACGGGCAAAGCCGCCCAGATCGTCTCAACAACCCACCTTGTGATCCGGCCCCATCTCTGTTCCGCAGCTACCCGGGGAATCCTGGTCTACCCATCGGACTGCTCCACCAGCCCCCCCCACCCAACCACCCTCGGGCATCATCACCGAAGACCTCCTGTGGCCGAAGATAAGAGGGTCATCAAACTTTGACGGGGCGCCCGTCAGCATCAGGAGGAGCAGTTATGTCCTACAGCATCTACACCGACGGTTCGATACATGAAAATCCCGGCAAAGGCGCTTGGGCGTGCGTAATCGTTCATGACAACGAACGACAGGCGGTTGTCGGATTCGCGGAAAGCACTACGTCGAACCGGATGGAGATTCTCCCCGCTATTGAGGGACTGAAGAGAACGCCGGAGAGGGCCAAGGTCAAAGTCGTCTCCGACTGCAAATACCTCGTCGACGGTTTTAACAAGTGGATGGACAAGTGGATCGCCCGGCACTGGCTCAACTCCGGCGGCAAGCCCGTGCTGAACCAGGACCTATGGCGCGAGCTTCGGAAGCTGGTCTCCACGCGCGAGGTCGAGTTCATCTGGGTGCGAGGGCACAACGGACACGAGATGAACGAGGAGGTCCACCGATTGGCTTGCGAAGAGCTGGACCGGCAAATCAACGAGTAAGAACATATAACCGATAGACAAGGAGTTGACCATGCAGAACGAACCCATCTTTCCCAGTATCGCTGTGCTTGTGCCCGAACCGGTCGAACTGGCCTGCGACGATCCCACTGGGGACGAGAACGCCGAGCCGCGCATCCCATCATCATCTCACTGGGGACATGACCTACCCATGCGTGAATCCGTGGAAAGGAGATTGTTATGAGACTTTTGATGGCAAAGATTGACCCCGTACGGAGCCCGACTGGTCTCGGGTTCTGGTTTTTCGCTCAGCGCGGGGATCGGACGCAGCGCCTCCGAGCCGAACTAGCGGCGGTGGTTGCGGCGGACACACGGTTTGGCGCCCTCATCAAGCGGTGGTGTCAGCTAGAACCTGGAACGACCGTTTTCGTGTTCCAGGCGCCGATCCCGGAGCCGGTCGTTTTCCACGAGCGCCGGGGAGACGGAGGCCAAGGATATCGGAATCTGGAGGACCGTATTGATTCTTGGAGGCGGGAGTATCCCCCAATTCCCGAGCGTCGAGAAATCGTCACCCTCGCCAGCGGGTGCTGCGCAGCTGACCCGGCCACGAACGGTGATCCCGCCGACCACCCTGCCGCCTTGTTGTTCCGCGCGCTGGCTGAGCATCGTTTCATGGATCAGAACCCGGCGAGCGAGAACGAGGGGGCGGAGCGAACACTCGGTAGTCGCCAGCGGCGCAAAGAGCCCACGCCGGGTCGGCCCGCGCTTGCCGATCTCGTATCGGAGGTTCATCGCATCCTCATCTTGGAGCGACCAGAACCGGTTGCGCTGGCTTGGAGGCCCGCCGCGACAATACACGAGGCGATGGCCGACGTACTGAAGACCGTCGGGCGGCTGGATGGAAGTTGGACTCGGTTTTTTTCCCAAGAGGGTGAGGCCCTCTTGGGGGAGCTAGTCTACGACGCCCTCGGGTGCACGGTCAGTGCTAACCAGCACCGCAAATTGATCGCGAGGCTCCGCCGCTTACCGTAGCCGCCGACTTTTGGGATGGCGACCATCATCGTTCGCCGTTCTGGTGGGGCGGTCTCGCGTCGCGGCGCTCCAGGTGGTTGCAACCTTTTGAGTAGGGGGGTGAGGCGACGGACACCGGGTTGGCGAAGAGGAAATCTACGCTGAGATTCACAAGTAGCAAAAAGAGCGCAGTGGAGAGCTTGAGACCTGGGAACCTGCTGGTAAAAGGTTGGCGGCAGCGATTGACTGGAATATCTTGATCTTCTCAGCACAGCTCGTCGAGCCGGTAATTCGGATCATCTATATGGTGTGGAAAGACAGGCGGAGAAACAGCAGTCTCTATCTTGGGATTGATCCAGAAAAAGACCTGCAAATAATGATCGACGTTGACACATCCGAAGCTGACGTTACTGTTTTTCATTAGGAAAATCGTAGAGTACCGCAGTACAAATCGGTTCGGTGAGGTATCGAAAAAGAGAATCGAGGAAGTAATTGGTACTGGAGCTTGGATGCGAAAGGACTGAAAACCATATGACCGACTTACACCCCAAACGACAACCGACAACGAAACTCTTGACAAATTATCTGTATTTTCGGTTGCCCCCAGTTTCAAGTAGTGCTAATTTAATTCATTAGATTTTCACGCCTCCTGAGTTTTCTCGACGAACGTGACGCAGACGCCGTAAAAATAGATGAACGCTCGCAGGGTGTGATCTTACGCGGCCTTTGCGCGTGTCATTTTGCCGAGGCTACCGAACATAAGTACGCTGATGCGGTTGCAAGAGGACAGACATGAGTGCAGAAATTGTGGCGTCTGTGGACCGAGACGTTCCTATTGTCGATCTCAGTCCTTTCCGGAGAGACCCCTGGTCGAAGCCGGTCGAAGACTTGATTCAGCTGCTCTCGCAGGGCAAGAGAGTTTTTCTGACCGGAGCCGGGTGTAGTCAGTGTGCTGGACTCCCACTGTTGGGACAGTTAACAGAAAAGGTCGAAGGGAATCTGAAGCCTGAGCAAGCCACCTCCCGTGCGATCTTGGAGGGTCTGAAGGCGAATTTCACTGGCGGCATAGGGTGCAACATCGAAGACTATATGAGCGAACTGGTAGACCTCATCGCCATCGCTGATCGTCGTCACACACGCTCGGTGGCCCCTGTGCACCTGAAGATCGGTGAGCAAGAGTACACGAGGGAAGGCCTGGTCGAAGCTCTATCGGTCCTGAAAATGGGCATCGCCGACACGATCCGAAGCGTTCGCACAGACGTTGCAACCCATCGAGACTTCACCAGGGTGGTACACCGAACGCTGCTCTCGGGCAAATCGGACCAAGGGCCACCGGTTGACTACTTCACCCTAAACTACGACACGGTCTTGGAAGACGCCCTTTCGTTGGAACAGATACGTTACGCAGATGGGTTCTACGGCGGCTCAACCGGCTGGTGGAACGTTGGTTGCTATCAAACGTCCGGTGTCCTCGCTCGGGTGTTCAAGCTCCACGGTTCCGTGGATTGGTGCCTGCTCGATGGTGACACCCTCCCCCGCCGCATCCGCGCCGGGTTGCAGATCGCCGGGCACTCGGAACCGGTTCTCATCTGGCCCGCCACCACGAAGTATCGCGAAACTCAGCGCGACCCGCACGCCTTGATGCTCGACTACCTACGCCGTGAGTTACGGCCGCATCCGGGTCATGAGGTAGTGTTGGTTATCTGCGGCTATTCCTTCGGGGACGCCCACATCAACATCGAGATAGACCGGGCCTTGCGGGAGTCGGCTCAACAGTTGACTTTGTTGGTCTTCACCAATGCCGACGTTCCTGACGGCCTGCTCAAGCAGTGGACGGACGACCCCGCCTTGTCACCGCAGGTCCGGGTTCACGCCAATCGAGGCTTCTTTCACGCTGACACCAAGCTCAAGTCGGAGGAGCCGTTACTCTGGTGGAAGTTTGAGACCCTCGCCCGGCTGCTGGGAGGAGAGCGATGAGCGCCGCAACTCGGAGACCCGGAGAACCGATAGACAACCTGGGCATAGGCGTTATCGTCGAGGTCGACGGAACCCACATCATCGCGGAACTGGACGCAGGTATCGCCGAGCTGTCCCGCGTTTACGGTGGCGTGATTTACCCCATCGGTCAGTTTGGTTCCATCATCCGCATCCACTTCGGCAGGCGCATCATCTACGGTTACGTCAGCCGCCTCCGGATGAAGAGCGACTACGAGCGGGAGAAGGGGATCATCACGGCAGGATCGCCCTCGGCGCGTATCGTCGAGGCCGACCTCTTCGGAGAGGGCGAGTGGCGTTGGACCACCGCGAAGACACCGGCCGTCTGGGAACTGGACTTCGAGCGTGGCATCTCGTCGTTTCCACTACCGCAGCAGAAGGTTTACCTTACGCCCATGACGGAACTGGCTTTCATCTTCGGCCAGCGGGGTAAAACAGCCATCGAGATAGGGGAACACGTGGGCTCTGGCGGAGCGCCCGCCTTCGCCGACCTGAACGAACTTCTCGGGAAGCATACGGCCGTTCTCGGTTCGACGGGCGCGGGAAAGTCAGGAACAGTTGCGGCGATACTCCACTGCGTTCTTGAGCGCGGGGAGCAGAGAGGTTATACGAAATGGAACCCTCGTATTGTCCTGCTTGACCCACACAACGAGTACGGCAGGGCTTTCGACGGGCACAAGCGGCTCTCCACCGACGAGGGGACGCTTTTCCTCCCCTACTGGCTGTTGAACTTCCAGGAAACCATCGCCCTGCTCATCGGGAAAACTGAGTTTGTGGCAACTTCCCAAGCAAACATCGTCAAGGACGCGCTGATGGTGGCGAGGCAGGAGGCCGCCGCGAAGCCCGTCTTGAACCTCGATCCGCAGCTTCTAACCGTCGACTCGCCAGTTCCGTACTCCTTAGAAAGGTTCAAGGCCCTGGTCGAAGCGAAGAAACCTACCCAGCCAAGCAAGCAGGACAAGCACAACTCGATCCTCGAAAAGCTAGACATCTTGAGACGAGACAGTCGTTTCAGCTTCATGATGCAGGAGTGGGATGGGGCCTCTGATCCGTTCAACGTAGTCGTAGGGCAGTTCCTAGGAAACGGACACCCAATGCGGATTGTGGACCTCTCAGGAGTCCCCAACGAGGTGGCCGGGGCGGCGAGTTCCGCCATCGCCCGAACACTCTTTTCCGTGAAGCTCTGGCAGACGCCTGACGAGAGAGAACAGAATCCTATTCTTCTGGTGTGCGAGGAGGCGCACCGTTACGTGCCGAACGTCGGAGAAGCGCAGTACGAAGCAGCTCAAGAAGCCATCCGGCGGTTGGCCAAAGAAGGGCGAAAGTACGGGATCGGCCTGATGCTCGTCTCGCAACGACCAAGTGAGGTGGAAGCGACCGTCCTTTCGCAATGTAATTCCTGGATCGTTCTTCGGATCACAAACGACACTGACCGCGAGCACGTAAGGGCGATTCTTCCCGACTCTCTCTCTGGCCTGACGAAGGTCTTATCGGGACTGCGCCGACGAGAAGCTATTTTCGTCGGCCAAGCGACTTCTCTTCCCTCAAGGGTCTTGATCAGGCTTCTTCAGGATAACCAACTACCGCGCTCTCAGGATGTTGACTTCGACGCGGGATGGCAGCATGAACAGGTCGACGACGCCCTCCTGATAGAGATCGGAAACCGTTGGAGATGTCAGCAACGTAAGACGCTAAAGTAAGGTGCGCGAATGAGGTTGAAAAACAATATGGGCGTGTCCAATAATTCGGCAGTGCAAAGAAAACACGATAAAGAGTCTATGTGATGGTCGACGAGGGGATCGAAAGGTTCATCGCCCGGTGGGCGGCCAGCAGCGCCCACGAGCGTGGCGTTTACCAGCAGTTCTGCCGTCCTCGGCGTTGATCCTCCGGACCCGTCGTCGCTGGCGCGGCCGGACTACTGTTTCGAGAAGCCGGTCGTCATCGCCCACGAAGACGGGCGCATCGCACCTCGGTCGAGCAGCACCTGCGCACGCTGGCGGAGCTTGGGGCGCTTTTCACTATCGGCGACGGTTTGAAAAAAGAACGATGGTGTGTAGTTATCTGATCGCGGGCGATCCATCGCCTCTGGCCCAACGTGGATCGAATCAGGGAGAGGAAAGATGACAATTTCAGGGAAAATCGTTTTTTTGAGAACCGGTTGGATGGAAGAATATTGGGGAAGAAGAGGGGGAGGAGACGAAATCATCGGAGGTGGGTCGTTCAATGAAAAAAATCAGTGGGGCGGCCACGAGGAGTTTAACTTCAAACCATTCAGGGGAAATTGTTACGGTTACGCTCCGGTCGAACCAAACCTCGCACGGAACTTTTCAAATTCCGAGGCGGGAGCGGTCGATAGTCTGTTGGTTGTTTGGTTCGCGCTGCACCCTGAGGGGGGGCAGGTGATTGTCGGTTGGTACAAAAACGCCACGCTATTCGGGAAAACCCAAGAGTACGGAAGGTCTGGAGAGGACGGAGACAATTGCTGGTACATTGCCCGCGCCGCCCAAAATAACTGTTACATGGTACCGGCCCGAGAACGGAACTTTCCAGTCCCTCTGTCGCGCCAAGCGGGCCGAGGATTCACAGGCAGCAACGCACTGTGGTACTGTGACCCAACAAAGAACAAAAAGGTCGCCGCCTACGCCCGGGCCATTTTCGACTATGTCGACTCAAATGGCAACCCCACAATCGGTGGCAAGAGGACTCGAACGGTTGATGCGAAGCGTAACCGGCAAGTGGAAATGGCCGCAATAAAATGCGTGACAGATTTCTATGTTGCCAGGAAGTACGACATCGTGTCGGTTGAGTCCCTCTGTGTCGGTTGGGACCTCGAAGCAACAAGCGGAAAAGAGACCCTACGCATCGAAGTCAAAGGGCGGAGCGGCCCCGACCCAGTCGCCGAGCTTTCGCCGAACGAATACCGTTACTTTTCAAAATTCCGACCGGGCTACCGTTTGTGCATTGTCACCAACGCCCGTGGAAAGAAACCGGTTCTTTACAAGATCGCCCCGAAGGGGAAAGAAATGCGCGTCGAAGTGTACCGGAAAAAAGGAACGACGAGGCAGAAGTGGTCGAAAACAAAAAATCGGATGCGCCAAGCACGTGTGGTGGAGCGTACGGGGGCGACTATTTCGACGGAAAGGTTTTGCGAGCTTTGACCTTCGAGAAGCGGCAGAGCGAGTGCTGACGGAAAACGGCAACAAGCCGCTCCACCAACGCGCGACCACCGAACGTGCGACGCAGGCGGGGGGGGCTCGTCACGAAAGGCGCGACGCCGGAGGCCACGATGGTGGCTGCCATCGGCGGTGAAGACCAAAGGCGGGTACCAGGCGAAGTCATAGACCACTATTCTTAGGTTGAAACTCGGCCAATTTGCAGATATTTTCTGCAATATGGTTACTAAAGGCAGGAAGCAGTTTCAACTTGATGGGTTGGTCGGTTGGGTGGCCGTGGTGCTTGGCTTCGTCGAGGTCCTATCCGCCATGCTCACCGTTTCGTCGGTCCCGCGGAAGTCAGTGGCTTTCCCCACGGCTACGCTGGCCTACCGGCTCAAGGGACGGCGTGGCCGCGGTCATCGTGGCCGGTTTCGGGTGGTGACACTCCCGGAACTCTCTCCTCTTTCATCTCGCTTTTTTTTCAGAAACCGTTGAAGTCAGGAGTTGAAGAGTGCACAAACAGGAAGAGCTGACCACATTTGCCACAGTATATCGCAAAAAAATCGAAGCCGGGGCTTCCGCTGTAACAGGTTGGGAGGCGGCGAAACAAGCGCTAGTTGATCGGTTGTATGTCGTCGCCAATCATTTAATAAAACTCGGTATCCCGGTTGAGATAAACCACGAACAGAACGTCCGGTCGGTCGGTTTTTCTTTGCCTGCGCGAGAACTTTCAAGCACGGTGATTGCGCCGCGCCACGACCTCCTCTTCACCCTTGCCCCGGAACGGCTTGTGAAAATCTGCGATGGAACGGGGTACCTCTTCGCCTCGGTTGAGCCTTATGAATTGGTCCAGAAGGACTGTCTTGCGATTGAAAACGCTATCGCCCGTTTTTTCGCAAACGTTGTCGCAAATCCCGGGCTTCAGTTCACAGAGGAAATCCAGGAGGCGGTATCTTGAAGACGCTCCGAGTTTCAACGGCGCGTTTTCTTTCGCTTTTACTTTTGCTCGCCCTGGTGACCTGCGCCTTCGCGGCTGAATGGCCGGGCGAGGCGACGGTGCAGTCGGTCACCGACGGCGACACGATTGTCGTCAAGCTCCGGACCGCGCAAACGGTCCACGTGCGCGTCGTGGGCATCGACACCCCCGAACTGGGGCGCGACGGCCGCAAAGATCAACCCGGAGCCGTGGCCGCCAAGAATCGGCTGACGGAACTCGTGAAGGGCCGCACCGTGAACCTGGTCTACGATGCGCTGAGCAACCGCGAGGACCGCTACGGCCGCCAACTCTGTTATGTTGAGCTGGACGGCCGCGACATCGGCCTGCAATTGCTCGTTGAAGGGCACGCCGCGCTGATGACCCGCTTCGCTTTCGCGCGCTACGATTTGTACGTCAAAAGCATGTTGTCAAGGAGCCAATAAATCGGGCCTAACCCCGGCACAAGTTGCGGCCTCGCGGGCGTACGCGGACCTGCTGGAACTGCTGGCACGTTTGGGTCTTTTGTAGGCAATTGACGACCAAAACTCCGCCCCGTGTTCGGCCAGCCAGGCGCGGCGTCGGACGAAGTCGGGCATCGCCGGTTCCAGGGCCTGCCAGAACTCGGGCGTGTGGTGTGGGTGGCGCAGGTGGCCGACGCGACGGCGACAACGGCGCGTTTCCACGGTTCGACCGCCGCGAGCCAGGGCATCACCTGGCGCGTCCGGCAGCGACAGCTCCGCCAGTCGGAGCGACCCTGCCCGCGATGTCACAACTGGCGGAACTGTGAGCCAGATTGAGCGGCGCACTGGCGTCGTTGTCGACGTGTTGAGAGGGCGTCGCCGGTCTCGTCTGATCTCTAGGGAAAGAGTGGTTTTCTGTAGCATGGTCTCACGGCACTACCACCCCGGGCCAACGAAGGCCCTCCAGGCTGCTTCAGTCAAACGACAACCGACAACGAAACTCTTGACAAATTATCTGTATTTTCGGTTGCCCCCAGTTTCAAGTAGTGCTAATTCAATTCATTAGATTTTCACGCCTCCTGAGTTTTCTCGACGACCTTGACGCAGACCCGGTGCGGATAAATTACGGCCCGCAGTGGGAGCGCGTTGCGTAGAAGCGCGCGACCTCTCGTTGGGAGAAACGGCGGTGTTATGGCTTTACGCTTTTGGCGCAGGTTAAAGATCGCCCCCGGCCTCCACGTGAACCTCTCGAAGTCCGGCGCGAGCCTCTCGTTTGGCCCCCGGGGCGCAAAGTTCACGGTCGGCCCCCGGGGCACGCGGAAGTCCGTCGGCATCCCCGGCACTGGCTTGTTCTGGTACGAAGACAAGCGCTGGTCGAAAGGCCGGGCGGCGTCGGGAGCCGTGGCGGCCCCTCCGCCGCCCGAGGTCCGGCCCGCTGACCGCCTGACTCTCGGCTTCTTCCAGCGCCTGGCCGTCTCGAAGGACGAGGAGGGGTTCGTCGACGGCTGCCGGTGCATGGTCACGGGCGACGACGAGGCCGCCTACGGGCACCTCCGGCCCGTAGCGGCGGGGCAACCCGACGCGGCGTTCCTTGCCGGGGTTCTGGCCCTGAAGCGCGAGCGGTACGGCGAGGCGGAGCAGCACCTTCGCCTTGCGCTTGAGGGTGCAGCGGAACTGCGGCGGTTGTTCGAGAAGTATGGGGTGGACGCGCACGTATCGTTTCCGGTGACTGAAGAAGTGACGGCGATCGTGGATGCCGACCGGCGTGGTGTCTTGCTGCTTTTAGCAGAGGTTTGTCAAGCGCTGGATAAACCTGTAAGCGCCGGTCGAAAAGTGAAGCACATGGCGGTTGAAAAGTGCAACACCTGAATCAAGGTTAGTGTTTCCTCTCTTGTTCTGTCAATGCACAGTTTCAATGAGCGTATTCAAGCACTTCCAGG